>CAUZTK010000114.1:0-11211 GCA_963582395.1 Planctomycetota bacterium
ATCTGCGTGCTCGTAAAGTGCGGTCCCATCGAAGCCCCCCAGCGAATGGCCGTCGGTCGGAAAGTGCGCAGGAACCCAGTCGATCAAGATCCCGATGCCGGCCTGATGACAGTAATCGACGAAGTCCATGAAATCGTGCGGTTGTCCGTAGCGGCTGGTCGGCGCAAAGTAGCCGGTCGTCTGATAGCCCCATGAACCGTCGAAAGGGTACTCGGTAATCGGCATTAATTGCAGGTGTGTGTAGCCCATCTCGAGTGCGTACTCGACGAGCATCTGGGCCAACTCGCGGTAACTGAAGTACCGGCGGTCATCGGACGGACGTTTCCACGATCCTAGATGAACTTCATAGATGGCAATCGGGCGCTCCAGCCAATTCGTTGTCGCCCGGTTCCGCATCCAGAACCCGTCATTCCATGGAAAGCTGCCGAGATCGTAGACGATGGATGCACTTTTGGGTGGTACTTCGGCGGCGAAGGCAAACGGATCAGCCTTTTCCACCCATTTACCCTCCCGTGTCCGGATTGCGTATTTGTAGGTGGTCCCGTGACAGATGCCGGTCACAAAACCTGACCAGAGACCGTCGTCGCTGGGGTGCAACTGGTTCTTTCCGGGCGTCCAACCGTTGGCGTCGCATACCAGTGAGACCGCAGTGGCATTGGGCGCCCAGACAGCGAATCGCGTGCCGGCGATGCCGTCAACCTCGTCCAGGTGCGCTCCGACTGACCGGTGCATCGAAAAATGTCTCCCCCCTCGCCAAGCGCGTAACTCAGACCGCGAAAATAACTGCGGTCGTGGATGGATGGGATCGGCTCCAACCCGACAGCCGATTCGGGGCCGGTGGCGCAGCATCCCCGAAAAATCGACTTCGATCATTGGAAACCCCATCTCCTTCAAATCGCCTCAGCCTCTTCTCAATTCTCGGACCGGCCGCGAAACAGCGGCCCTCCACAGAATTCTTTCCATCATCTCGACATTGCAGAAGCCGTCCTTGATGCTGTTTTATGGCTTTTCTCGGTGGAAGATTCCAGCGGCGACCGCTTGTGAAACGGGTAGGATCGAAGCGATTGAGGCAACTTTGAGGAAAAATTGTATCAACTGTCCTGCCGCCCTGCAATGACCGCAAAGCATCACAATCGATCGTTTCGCGAGGCGACGGCCGGAACGCTTGTTCTTACAATATAGAATAGAGGCGTGACTCGTCCTCGTTCGAGTCCGGCGTACATTCACCTCGCTTGTTCGATTATGGCAAAATGAGTGTTGTGTCAGATTGAGATTTGACAAGGCACCACACAACCGCTTCCCGATTTGCCTGCTGTCACACCGTCGCTGCCTAATATGCCGTCAAACGATGCGTAGACTAATCCTCATGGCCGGCCCCCCGATCATCGTCGCGGCCTGTTATTGGTTGTCAATGACGGGTTCCAACTCGGGGCTGGCCGGTTTACGGGCCTCCGCCCAAGCGGGGGGTGTGGCCGAACAGGTTTCAGTTGACGAGCAACCCACAACGCTTGAGACCCTCTGTCAACGAAAGGCGCAACAGTTATGGCCGCAGTTGAACAGGGGATGCCGGATCATTGTACGACCGCCTTACATTTTGGCAGGCGACATGAGCGATGATCAACTGCATCGCTATCACCGCAACCTCATTGTGCCGATCTCCCGCGCACTTTCGACGTCGTACTTCGAACGTCGACCTGACGAACCAATCATCGTACTGATCTTCTCGAGTCAAAAGCAGTACCGCGATCATGCCCTGCGGCTCGACCGACGACGGACGGCAAACAACTATGGATACTATCAACGTTCGGATCGTCGAATCGTCCTGAACGTTGCCACCGGCAACGGGACACTAGCCCATGAGCTGACGCACGCACTGGCCCATTTCGACTTTCCCGCTCTTCCGAAGTGGTTCGACGAAGGACTGGCAACCGTCCATGAACAGTGCAGATTCTCCGAGGACCGGCTGCAGTTGGAAGGGCTGCCGAACTGGCGGAGACACCATCTGCTCGCAGCGATCCACAGCAACCGATTGGAGACACTGAAATCGCTGGTGGTCAAAGCGTCCCTCGCATCGGAGCAGACCGCCCTCGATTACGCTTACGTGCGTTACTTTTGTCTCTACTTGCAACACCGCCGGTTGTTGAGCCCCTTTTACCGCAAATTTCGCTCGGCCGTTGACCGTGATCCGACGGGAATTCGCACCCTGCAGGAACTTCTACAGGTTGAAAGCCTGTCGGTCGTGGACGACGATTTTCGAAAGTGGGTCGAAGCTCTCGGACCACGCCATCGCTGAACGGATAGCATTACACAGCACGCTGCTGCCGGCGGAGATTACTAAACAAGTGTTTGTATCGGCCGCGAGTGTATCGTTCAGGCGGGTGCCGGGAGTCGGTGGTTTCAGCATCTTCCGTCGCAGCGCTGTTCGGTTTAGTGCTCTGTGTGCTATCGATGGCAATGGTTTCGGGTTGAACCACGTCCTCTTCGGCCGGCCGGTTGACGGCGGGTAACCGCTCGACAATGGCCTGTTGGGTTTCGAGGCAAACATCCAGCACAGAGGAACTGATCTGATGTTCAATGTCCGCAGAGGCTTCGTTCTGGCTGGGGTCGGCAGTCGATGCGGTTTCGAAATCGTGGATTGGTGCAGATGCGACCTCGTCGACAACCACAAAACCGCTCAGCGCACCGTCGACCATGGGAACGATCGTGTCTATGATCTTGACCGAGCCCGAAATTGTCGGTAGTTGTTCGCGGAATCCATCCTGAGGAGGCTGTGCCGGTCTTGTTAATTTGTCGGTTTCCATCGCCACGACAACCGGCTGCGGCAAATGGGTCTGCGGCAATGGCTCGTTGTTTTGAGGATCGACGTTAGAGCCATTAGCAGAGACGATTCTCAATGCCGAGGCCGGGAGTGTCAATCCGGCGTCGAGTATCGCGTATCGGTCGAAGACCGACACTTCTTCGACATTGGCAACATGACCGATTTTCGGTGCGGGGTCGGCCTCGGTGACGGCCGGCATGCCGATCAACGCAGCTTGCGAGGGCGAAGCCGGGGCAGTGGTGACGTGCTTCGCCGATACTAAGGGGGCGGATCCAGAATTGACAATTTGGTGATCGATCCGGGTCACCGGACGCTCGTCAACTGCGACCGCTTCCGCGTCGGCTGTAAGACTCGACGACCCGCCCAGCGGACCAATTTCAATCACTGAAGGATCATCCAAGCTGCCGACCTCGACCACCCCGACTTCAATCGATTCATCGGCATGCCGGTTATCGGTCGCGGCCCATTCATCATCGCCGATAAGCTCGGCATCAAGAAGTGAACGGTCTGGTTCGGTCGCTTGAATTAGTTCGTCGCCGCATGGGTCCACGAGAAGACTTTCATGTGCCGCCTCGGCTTGACGGCTCAATTGATCGATCGGCTCTGGAATGGCGGCCGATTCGTTCCAATGCAGCGGCAATTGCTTGAGGTCTTCCAGGGCTTCATGGACCGTCGTCGCGTCAACCGGTCGTGTCTCCTTGACGTAGCCGAGCATTAGAGAATGGTCACACAATTGGTTCAAACACCGCGGTAACCCGTCGGCGGCTTGAGTGATCATTTGCAGTGCGTCGGACGTGAACACGCTTTTGATAGCTCCCCCCGCCCAACGCAATCGGTGGGCGATGTACTGGATCGATTCTTGTTTCGTAAGCCGTTCGATTGTGGAATGGCAGGCGATGCGTTGATTCAGGGCTTCCAGTACCGGGCTTGTGAGAGTCTCTTCGAGCAGCAGTTGACCGCTGAGGATGACTCGCACTAACGGTTCCCCGTTGTTTTCGAGACTGGTGGCCGTCCGGAGCTCTTCCAACAGCCGGCTGCTCAGCAGGTGCGCTTCGTCGACAACCAACAGGACCGCTTTTTTGTCGGCGGGCATCGCGAGAACGGCGGTCTTCAGCTCAAGCCGCAACTCCTGTTCGCCCAAGCGGATGTAAGGATGCCCGAGCTCGTACAAAATTGCCTGCAGCAGCGCTCGGCGGGTCGGGAAATTGGAGTTCGCCAAGAAAACGGGTGCAAACGTCTCGCGAAGTTCGTCGATCAGCTTGCGGCATAACAATGTCTTTCCAGTACCGGCCGGAGCGGTTAGGATGCCGATTCCCTGACCAAATTCGACACAGTCATGCAATTCATCCAAAGCTTTTGCGATCGAATCGGCGGCCGCAAAACAGTCGGGATCGGGAGTGGCCAGGAAGGGCCGCCTCGAGAGTTCAAAATACGATTCGTACATTCGCCGTTGTCCCTGCGGATCTCAAAAATTTCGGTTCACGAGTGCCAAGCGCATGCACAACTTGTCATCGAACCGCGACAACCGGCTTCTTTAGAATAACCACTTCTCTCGTTTGACCCTTGAAACCGCAGGGGCCGATTGAGGGGTTTGCGCACTTGGGGAGAGCAGTGCCAGTTCGGAAAGGGAGCAGTTTCGCAGCCGGCAAGCAATCGAGACCCTCAGGTCCCTTCTCGGCTGCCGACATTTGCCGAACGGCAACAAAAATCGGGAAACCCGGTTCAATTCTCTCAACCGCTTTGCGGCAAGTCCATCAATTGGCCGAAGCGTTCCAACACCCGGGTTTTCAGCGGGGCGAACCGGGCGTGGTCGAATTCCCCTGACTCAACCAGGGTAAACGCCGCTGTGCGGGCCTCGAGCAGTATGTCGTGATCCCGATCGAGATCGGCGATTTTCAACGGCAAGTCCCCATGTTGCCTTGTGCCGAGCACATCGCCTGGGCCTCGCAGCTTGAAGTCAACCTCCGAAATTTTGAAACCATCAGACGTTGATTCCAATGCCGAGAGCCGTTGGAGAGCAACGGGCGAGTCGGTCTCGGAAAAGAGAAAACAGTACCCCTGAAATTTCCCGCGGCTGATACGCCCTCGCAACTGATGCAGTTGCAACAGCCCGAAACGTTCCGCCTGGAAAATGACCATGATCGTGGCGTTTGGGACGTCGACACCGACCTCAACCACCGTTGTGGCCACCAGTGCCTGTGTGACTCCCTCGTGGAAGAGCCGCATTTCATCGGCTTTTCGGTCACGGTCCATTTGCCCGTGCACCAAACCGACCTTGAACTCGCCAAGTTCGTCGTCCGTCAACTGGCGGTGTACTGCTTCGGCAGCCGCGGGAAGCTCCTTCTCCATTTCTGCCGCATTCTCGTCGATCCGGGGGCAAACAATGTACGCCTGACGCTCAGATCGTATTTGTGCTCGCACAAAGTCCCACGCTTTCCTCCGGGCGCCCCGACCGCTGACCCGGCTGGTGATGACACGCTGTCGGCCCGGCGGCAGTTCCGAAACGGTCGTGATGTCGAGATCGCCGAACTGCGTCAGGCACAGGCTGCGGGGAATCGGTGTCGCGGTCATCACCAGCACGTGGGGGGAGTTCTCGCTGCCGGAAAAACGGGCCCGCTGCGCCACGCCGAATTTGTGCTGCTCGTCGATGACGGCCACTCCCAGCCGGTTGAACTCGACGTCGTCTTGGATCACAGCCTGTGTGCCGACGATGAAATCGACGTCTCCGCTGCAAATGCCGGCCAACGCCTGCTTGCGCTGCGCAGCGGTCAAATTGCCGGTGAGCAGCAGCCGTTTGACCCGACTGTGCGTAAGCGCGCGTTCCAGGGTTTCCCAATGCTGCAGCGCCAGAACTTCGGTGGGGGCCATCATCGCAGCCTGAAAACCGGCTGCAATCGCCACAAGCATCGCGTAAATCGCGATGACGGTTTTGCCAGCCCCGACGTCTGCCTGCAACAACCGGTGCATGGCCCGTCCCGTCGACAGGTCGGCACAAATCTCACGAATCGCCCGGTTTTGACCCTCGGTCAACTCGAACGGAAACAGTCGCCGGATGCGGGCGTCGATCTTGGCCGTCGTTGGCAGCACCGGTGCCGTGTCCTGCCGTTTCCATGCTCGCCGTCGGATCGCCAGTCCCAACTGAAATTCGAGCAGGTCGTCGAAAATCAATCGTCGAGACCCGCTCTTGTACTGTGGCATGTCGACCGGCAGGTGGATCTGGCGCAATGCGTCGGGCAGTTGTGGTAACTCGTGCTGCCGACGGAAATCGTCCGGAAGATAATCCGGGATAAGCGGACCGTAGCTTTCTACCGCATCACGCATGATTCGCCGCAGTTCGTGCATCTTCAATCCTTCGGTCAGTGGGTACCGAGGAAGCATTCCGCCGTGTGAATGCGTGTCATCCTCGTCGAGCCACTGCACCTGTGGATGGGAGAATTCCCAGCGGCCGGAGCGGTGTTTCGGCTTGCCGGAAAACAATACGCTTTCTCCGTGCCGAAACCGTTCGAGAGGCCACCGCTGATTGAACCATGTGCCGCGCGCGTACTGGCCGTCGCAGTCTAACAGTACGGCCGTCAGCGACCGGCCGCCGGAGAGCGTTCTGCCGTCGATGTCGACCACCGTTCCTCGAACCGTCTGGACCTTTCCCTCTTGGATGTTGTCTGGCGTGTAGACTTCCGTCAGATCGAGAATTTCACGGGGAACGAACCACAACAGATCTTCGACCGTTTGGATCTTCAGCTTGGCCAGCAAGCGGGCGCGGACCGGCCCGCAGCCATGTAAATATTGAACGGGAGTCTGCAGAGGATCGTCTGGCATCACGGGGTCATGTAGCGCTTTAACAACTGAAAGTTACCAACATGTTGCCACTTTGCTGAACATGGCAGATCCCTGATGATTTTGTCGAGAGTCGAGGGTCAAGAGTCCAGATCCAGACGACTTCTGGCTCTCGACACTCGACTCAATTGCAGGCCGAGTTGTCGCTTACGGCATCGCGGGCCGCTTGACGCCGCTTTTAATCGGGCTGAACGTCATTGGCTTTATCGTCGCTGGCACAATCGGATCGCATCTCGAACAGGAATCGCGACGGCAGCGAGGCGCGACGTTTTCCCCATTTTTTTCTGCTGGCGGCGCGGGTCAACGTCAGATGATCTTTGGCGCGGGTGATGCCAACATAGGCCAGCCGGCGTTCTTCCGCGATCGCTGCCTCATTGCCGTCGATCGAACGTTGGTGCGGCAGCAGGCTCTCTTCGAGCCCCACCATATACACCCGGTGAAACTCCAGGCCCTTGGCGCTGTGAAGCGTCATCAGCCTCACAGCGTCGTGCTCCAACTGATCGTACTTGTCCGCTTCTTCTTCGCGGCCGTTGAGCGCTGATTCTTCCAAGTAATCAGACAGTGAGGGTGATGCAGAGCGTTCGAGATACCGCTCTAACGACTCGACCAGTTCGTCCAGCATCTCCCAGTGGAGCAGTTGCTGCTGAGGCTCTTTGTACTGTTTTTGAATTTCCGCGTGGTAATCGATCTCGGCAATCAGCGCCCGAAGCGTTTCTGCCATTTTTTTCGGCGTGCGGTCGAAGGCGCGGCGATACCGCTCGAGCAGTTCGCGGAAAGCGTTTAACGCAGCCGCGGACTTTGTCGAGATTTCGGCCTCCGAGATCGCCTGCGGAATCACCGCCCACAGGGAACGGTGTTCTTTGACGGCCCGATGGAGCAGTTTCTGCACCGTTGTGGTCCCGATGCCGCGAACCGGCGTATTAATGATCCGCAGCAGCGAGACCTCGTCGCTGGGATGCGCGAGCACTTTGAGATAAGCGAGCATGTCGCGGATCTCTCGCCGGTCGAAGAAAGATTGACCGCCGAGCAAAACATAGTTGAGCTGCGCTCTCCGAAGTTCGGTTTCGAACAGTCTCGGCTGCTCGTTGGTGCGGAATAGAATGGTAATGTCGCCCTGGGGCGTATCGCGTTTGCGAACCAGTTCGTTGATTTCGCGGACGACGTTTTCGGCTTCGGCGACCTCATCGGGAAATTCGAGAAAACGGACGCCATCGGAGGTGGTTTTGTGGGCGCGGAGCTGTTTTTCGTGTCGTCCCCGATTGTGCTTGATCAGCCGGTTCGCCACGTCGAGGATCTTGTCGGTGCAGCGGTAATTGTCTTCCAAACGAACGACTTTTGTGCCGAGAAAATACGATTGAAAATTGAGAATGTGCGCGACGTCGGCCCCCCGCCATCCGTAAATGGACTGGTCATCGTCGCCGACAACGCACAAGTTGTGGTGCTCCCGAACCAAGGCCTCGACGAGCTCGAACTGCGCGGCGTTGGTGTCTTGGTACTCGTCGATTTGCACGGAATCGAATCGTCGCTGATGACGGCTGAGTACCTGCGGAAACTCGCGAAATAACTGCAGCGTCAGCAATAGAAGATCGTCGAAGTCGACGGCGGCTGCGGCCCGCAGGCTGACCTGATAGCGCCGATAAGCAACGGCCGCCAAAGAATCAAGGTCGCATTCAGAAAAATCGGCGGCATGGGCTGGCCCAATGCCGGCCATCTTCCAGCGACTGATCCGCTGCAGCAGGTCCCCCGGACGAAACGCCCCTTCGCCGATCCGGATATCACGAAGCACCTTGCGCGCCGCCGATTCCTGATCGCCACGATCGTAAATGGCGAAATTTGGCGGATAGCCCAACACCGTGATTTCCTGCCGCAAGATACGCACGCAAAGCGAATGAAACGTCGCAATGAACGGCTTGTTTTGCCGCTGCCCGCCCAGCAAACGGGCGGCCCGTTCCTGCATTTCCCGAGCCGCTTTATTCGTGAAGGTGACCGAGAGGATTCGTTGGGGCGGTGTGCCGCGATGAATCAATTCCGCCATTCGGTAGGTGATCACCCGCGTTTTGCCGGTTCCGGCACCGGCCAAAACCAAGAGCGGCCCGCAGAGCGTTAACACCGCTTCGCGCTGGGCAGAATTCAGCTTGGGCAGTCGATCCATCGGTTTGGAACAAGTGTTAGATCGTAAGCATTGAGGCCGTGCCCCAGAACGAGACAATGCCGTGATTTTAGTTTGGGGGGAGTGCCAAAATTTTTGGATTCGCCGCTACCGAAAAACGGCGATTCCGCCGGCGGTCGTTGCGAGCCGCTCACTCGTCGAGCACGGTATCGACCTCTTCGTATTCGTCGTCATCATTGGCAAGGACGGTATCCACATCCTCATAACCGTCCTGATCGGTCACGGGGCCGACGTCTTCGTACTCGTCCACATCGTCATCGTCCTCGGGCTGCCAGTAAACGACTCGGGATCGCCGTTGCAGAACCGCTTCATCGACGACCGGTTCTGCGAATTCTGGATCGAACTCGTCGTCGCCGGAAAGTCTGAGATGGGCCTTGCGAAGCTGCGACAGCATGTGGCTCACCGAGGGCCAACGGTCCTGGGGCCGTAATTCGAGGCCCTGCATGATGATCTCGGCAATCTGTTCGTCGATGTCCGGCGCGTGCTCTCGAATGTCGCCGGGCGGCGTATTGATGTGCTGCATCACCAGTTCGATGGATTCGGCGGCCTCCCAGGGCAGCCGACTGGTGTACATTTCGAAACAGGTCGACGCGTAGGAAAAGACGTCAATCCGCTGGTCGGTCTTTTGGCGTTTGATCAGCTCAGGCGCCATGTAGCTGGGCGTTCCCGTGCGGTTGCCGGGCTTCTGGAAATCGGGCGTGTTGGGAACAGCCAAACCGAAGTCGATGAGCTTGATCTGATGCTGCTGGTCGACCAACACGTTCCTCGGACAGAGATCCCGGTGGATCCAGTTTTTTTTGTGAAAATAGTCAAGGGCCTGTCCGACTTGAATGACGAACCGCAGACGGTTGTCCTGCATCAACTGGTTTTGCATATCGATCAGGTAACTTAATCCCACGCCTTCAATGAATTCCATCACCAGGTACTGCTCGTTGTCCCGCGAGATGCCGTGTTCGAACGAGTGCACGATATGCTGATGCCGCAATGGAACGGAGACTTCACCTTCGGTTGGTTTGTTCAGGCCGATAAACCGCGATTCGAATCGCTGAGTTTTTTCGGGGTCGAGGACCTTCAGCGCCACAATTTTTCCGGTCATCGTGTCGCGCGCACGCCAAACTTTCGACATGCTCCCCTGGCCGACCCGAGCAATCAGGTCAAAGCGCCGGGTCAGATCGATCTTCTGAACTTTCGGCTTCTTGCGGAAAAGAACCGTGAGAAACTTCATGTCATTCATGCCGCGTACTATATTTTCCTGACGAGCGCGGAACCGAACGCCAGGCACCCGATGGCACCCCAGCAGGGAAACGTCCGATCCGCTCGAACTTCAAACTCGGCGTCAACCATCTGAATTACTATCGATGGCATCTCCCGTTTTGCCTCACACAATATTATACCCTGAATGGGAGGCAGTCACTACAGCCTACGCCGACCGGACGGACGTTTCCAGGGCAAGGGGACGGGCAATGCAGACGCCGGACTGGAACACGGATGCGTCCGTTGATGTGTCGCTGGAGTGTGGATGACCCGGTTAAGATCGCTGGCGGGACCTTCGAGAGGCGACGTCATTCCCCGCAATAGTCGATCATCCGCGCGATTTCGGAGCGCAAATGCTTTCGTTCGATGATCCGGTCGACGAAGCCGTGCTCCAGCAGGAATTCGCTCGTCTGGAAGCCGGCCGGCAATTCAATCTTGACGGTCGCCTGAACCACGCGCGGGCCGGCGAAGCCGACGAGCGCCTTCGGCTCGGCGATGATCACGTCGCCCAGCGAGGCGAAACTAGCAGCGACGCCCCCCATGGTCGGATTCGTCAACACGGAAATGAACAGACCGCCTGCTTCGTGAAACCGCGCCAGCGCCGCGGAGACTTTCCCCATTTGCATCAGCGAGAGAATTCCTTCGTGCATCCGGGCGCCGCCTCCGGAACCGCTGACGATGACCAAAGGCAACTGCATCTTGGTCGCGTTTTCAATAGCCCGCGTCAGCTTTTCACCGACGACCGAACCCATGCTTCCCATAATGAACGCCGAATCGGTCAGACCGAACACCAACGGACGGCCGCGCATGTATCCCCGACCGACAACGCAGGCCTCGTTCAGGCCCGTCTTTTTTTGTTCATCGACGAGCCGGTCCCTGTACGATTTTTTATCGCTGAACTGCAACGGATCGCAGGGCATCATCTCGGCACACCATTCTTCAAAACTGTCCTCATCCAGGAGCTGTCGAATGCGAACCGCGGCCGCAACGTAGAAATGATATCCGCAACCGGGTTCGGGACAGACTCCCAGCGCTTTGTCGACCTGCTTGCGAAAGACGGTCGCTTGGCATCCGTTGCAGCGGATCCACAAACCTTCCGGGACTCCGCGTTTTTTCCGCTTCACGTATCCCTTCC
>CAUZTK010000115.1:0-11199 GCA_963582395.1 Planctomycetota bacterium
GTCCCAGCCCTCGGGAAAGAAACCATCCATGAGGGACCCGGAAATGGTGCTTAAGAGGTCCATCGCGTTGCCTTTCTTGATCCGCAGAAGCGGTGGCGCGGCCGTTCGTGTGTTGGGGCGGTCAGCGTTTCCAGGGAAAGGCGAGTGTTGGCTGGTTGACGTAGCGACCTATTTTGATCTGCAGCCGGCTGCCGCTGCCCGGACCGAGTCGAACGGAGAAGCTGGAATCGTCGACCGAAACAGTCCGCCCGCCGGTCGCCACCGTGTCGAACTGGTGTTCGGCGTAACCACCAGCCTGAACGACAACCTCACGGGACTCGATCTGATTAACATTCACGAGCGTGACGACGACCGAATCGTCGGTCATTTTTTCGACGAGCGCCGCCACGTCGTCGGGAAGACCGGCCCGTCTTTTCGCAGGATCGAAATATCGCAGCCGGCAGTGATAAATCAATCCATTGTTACTGGGATGCAGCCCGCCGGTCATCAGATGCACGAGCGACTGGATACTGGCCGGATTGAACGGCATAGGGTCGTCGGACAGACGGGTGTCGGGAGTGGTCGTGTCGTTGCGGATACCGGCGACCCGCTGTCGGATGCGAGCGAAGTCGCTGCGGAGAGCGGCTTCCGGATAGCCGGGATTGTCGCCATCGAGATAGGACAGCCACGCGTTGGCGGGCACGCGCTTCAGGTCGTCCCGGTCCATCGACAGATAGTAGATTTCCAGCGCATTCTGCGTAGACGGCTGCGGGGTGTAGTTGTACCAGCCTTTATCGCCGTAACTGTGGGGGTACATCGCCCTGCCGTCGATCATCTTCTTCTGGGCATTGAGCAAGTCGATCTGCTTTCGCCAGCGATCAAGATAACGATCGTCTCCGGTGAGCAGATAGGCGTTCATGAATCCGAAGAATCCGAGGTGCGTGGTGTTGCGATGAGCCAGAGCGCCGGTTTGCGGGACGATGACCGTGAAACCCCATCCGTATACTCCGCCGTACCATTTGCCGTCGGTTTCACCGCCGATGGTCCCGTCAAGACCGATGTTGGAAGGGATGATATTCCCGTTTTCGCCCATCCGCCGGTTCCAGGCATCGACGTACTCCAGCAGCCAGTTTTTGTATTTCGGCTCGTGATTGAGCATATAGGCATTCAAAGCCAGGCAGGTCGCTTTCAGGTTCGAGGGATGGTCGCCGACAATGTCGTTGTAATCCTTGAAGTGCGCCACCATCTCTTCGTAGGTGCGCTCGCCGTGACCGAGGTGAAACCGACCTTCGACCTCAATCGGATCACCGGCCCAATCCAGGCCGGTTGCTTTGCGCAGCAGCGGTCCGCGGCTGCCGTTGAACAGGCTGCGTATGATCTTGTGTTTGGGATCGTAGTTCGGCGCCCCGGGATCTTCGTTCATGTAGAAACCGGCGTAGCGGCGAACCCGATGCCGGAATTTGTCGTCATCGGGATCCGAAAGACCCTGCAAATTGAAGACGGTCAGCCCCTCGCTGTGATGTAGCCAGTCGAACATGACTGGGAATTCTTTGTAGTACATTCCGTCGCGCGCGAACGGCACCTCGACGGTCTTTGCCTCTGTGAACTGACGCAGGTGCCCCTCCCAAGTTTTTTTGTACATTTGCAAGACCGAGTCGGGCGCGCCGAGCGCGTGCAGAATGGGCCAGTACAAGCAGTTCTCGATGGCGTCGTCCGGACCGTCGTCACCGCCCCACCGCTCTACGCACAGCAGATAACCGCGATCGTCGAAATAGCGGTCGAAAAACTTGCGACAACCAGACTCGTTGGCACGAAGCAACTCTCGCTCCAGCACCGCCCAATTCGGGGGCGTCATCGGAGTCTCGACGGAGATGGTCACATCGGCAGCCGTGGCGACCGCAGACGTCACCATCGCCGGAAGCAGAGTCACAGACAGCACACACAACAGGGCCTTCAGAAAGCGGGACATGCACCTTCTCCATCAAAGCGGGTCAATTGAAAGCTCGCAGTCGGATCGAAACGAAATCTTCGTTCCACAAGTTTCCACCAATTTTGGGACGATTTCAATCAAGCCGCCAGATTACGCAGCGTCTGTGGCCGCGAGCGCTGCCTTCTCTTCCAACGCCGAGGCACCGTGCCGTCGCTGAACGAGGGCTTCTGACAATGAACGAGGGCCCGGTTTCCATTATGGAAACCGGGCCCTGCGACTCGTAATCTGGACCAAGGGTGATCCTTACGAGCGGGTGGCTGCCCCTGGGACAGCCCGCCGACTGCCACTCAGGCGGTACCACCTCGTTCGTTCATACAGCAATATTCCACTGGACCACCTCCTTTCTTTTATTCTCGTCACGGTTACGAACGGAGTTGTGCAGCACCGACGTGTCATCGGTGACACTCAACCACTCCCGTTTCGAGTTCAACTCCCCGCTTCGACCGGATTGCTAGCCGGCCCCCTCACGGGCTGCTAGTCCGTCGCACCGCGTCAGCACGACCTGTTGCAGCTAAAAAGTCATGTTGACAGATCCTTGTGACACAGCCAAGGCCAAATCGGCCGATCGGCTCGATTTCAGCGAAACCGCCGATCCGGAAAATTCGTGCTTGACTTTGGAGGCGGAGTCCAACGGCGGTCAAAAGCGGTCCGGCTTCAGCCGTTTGTCCAGCCAGTCGTAGGCTTGCTGCCGTACCTGGTCCGGAAAGTCATGTTTCGATTCGGGATAGACGGCCGTCAGATTCTCGCCGGCATCCAGAAGCTGATAGACTTTTCGGGCGCTGTCGAGCACCTTGCGAACACCGCGCACGTCAAAGTCGCTGTCCTGCTGCGGGGCATTGACAAAAACGGGCCTCGGCGCCAAGGCCGCCAGCAGTTCGTGGAAATCAAACGGTACCCGGTCCGGATCGTTTCCGAACACATCGCGGATGCGGGGCATGTACCGCTCGCCGGTCCAACTGGGCACATCGTCATCGTGAAAATCCGAAAAACCGCAGCTTGAAATGACGGCCTGAATTCTCAGGTCAAACGGCGCCGTAAAGATCGCATTGTGCGCTCCCAACGAATGCCCGATGCAGCCGATTCGGTTGCGATCGACTTCTGCAAGCGTTTCCAGAACATCGACCGCTCGAATGTTGTTCCAAACCGCTTTCATCGATCCGCTGAGATACGGTTTTCGCGATTGCGAGAAGTCGTATTGATACTCGCCGAACGACGGGTAGTCGGGCACGATGCAGACATAACCACGATTGGCCAGCTCGTGAGCATAAAAGAGGGTCTGGCGGCCGCCCAAACCGGCCGGTTCGTCCTTGCCGAGTTGCGTCGTCTGATGCAAGCATAACATCGCAGGGGCCTTGCCTCGCAACCGGTTCGGAATCAGAAGATAGGCCGGGACCCGGTCGTTCGGCTCGGCGGCGAACGTTAATTTGCGGCGGACGTATTTCGGCATTTGCGTTTCGCCGGTGACTTGAATGTCGAGTGGAACGCGCCGGGACGAGTCAGGGAGTCCGCCCATGACCAGTTGCATGTTCGAGAGAATATGCGCCCGGCGGTGCGCCCATTCGGCAGGCGACGTCACCGGGCGGTTTTGCCCCTGCTCGTCCTTGTAGGTAATGATGTTGACGTGATCTTGATACGATGCGGCTGGAAGCGTCGGCGGGAGAGCGTCGCGGCGGGCAGTTCCGGGAATGAGCAGATTTTCTAGCCAATACAGGCCGCTACGTCCCGGTCCCAGAATGTCGAGATCGCCGTCACCGTCGAGATCGACCAGCTTGGGATCCAAACCGAACCCGGTTTTCCAGTCGGCGGAGATCAGCTTTCGTCGCCAAGCTCTTGTTTTGCGGTCGAATGTGTATGCACAGATCAGCATCGGATCGTATTCGCCGGGATCCTTGCCGTCGTGTCCCATGTACCGTTTGCCGGCGACGACCTCTGGCCGGCCATCTTGATCCAGATCACCCAGCAAGAGCGCATGAGCCTGCGACCACGAGGTGTCGATGACGTGTAATCGCCAGCGTCGCTCTGCCGGTGTGCGATTTCCGTTTCGCGGCTCTGATTCGGAATTTCTGCGGTCCGAAGTCGAGGTCGAGGTCCGCTGTTCCAACCAGTAAAGGCCCGTATGATGTGCGTTCGACCAGACAATGTCGTTGTCGCCGTCGCCATCGACGTCGAAGACGAGCATCGGGATCGAGCCGTCGCGGTGTAGCTGAAACTCCGGATGCCATTGCCACCGCTGGCGCCGGCGATCTTCCGACGCCTCGAGCCAGCCGCCAGTCGAGACGATGTCTCCTCGCCCGTCGTCATTGATGTCGCCGAAGCCAACTCCATGTCCCGCGACGTCTTTCGGCAACTCGTGCCGAATCCATTGGAAGGCAGTCTGGTCGGGTCCCTTGCGGCCGCGCTTCAATTCCCACCAAGCGGCAAAACGGACGCCGTTGGGGAGAACGTCGATTCGGCCGTCGCCATCGACGTCGACCAGACGGGCCGTTTCCATCGGTCCCGGCATGGCGATTTGGTGCGTCCTCCACTCGCCGAGCGCTTTTCCGGGATGTTCGATCCAGTACAGTTTCTGGCTGCGATAGTTGGCGCTGATCAGATCGGTCCAGCCGTCGGCGTTGACGTCCAGGGGCAGGTTCGAGTAGCCGTCGAACCTGCCGCGAATGATTTCGACGTCCCGGACGAAATGGTGCTTCCAGTGGGGCGCTTCGTACCACCAACCGCCGCAGAAAATGTCCAGTTGACCATCGCGATTGACGTCCACCGCCGCGCAGGCGCTGTAAGTCGACTCGGCATTGATCACGTGTCGGCGGAACACAAGATCGGCCCCGAATGCCGAACCCAGAGTTCCCCAATAGGCCACGCACCCCAAATAAACCACGCAATTAACAAGAAAGATTCGCTGCGTTTGCATCCCACGGGTCCTGCTGTAAGGTCACTTCGGCAGGCGATTCTGAATGCGGCTCTGCCGATCATCCCGCTATGGCTCGGTCTGCCTTCTATGTGCAATACGGTTTTTCTGCGGCAAGCCGCTTCCAGCCTATCCGAGCGGCCGCCGAACGGCAAATGGTTCTCAGATCGCCTGGCGCTGTTTCGGATGGGATGAACCGGCTCCGCGCATTGCCCCGGTGTTTCGGTTATTCTGCTGGAAGACCAGTCACCGACCTGCAACCAGGAACAACACATGAGAAAAATGGAATCGCGGGGCCACATGAATGCCGACGTCAGCCGCGAAGGATTGGGGAACGGACCTGGTTTGATGAGACGCACACTTCTCAAGATGCTTGCCGGCTTGGGCGTGGGCACGAGCGTCTTTCACCGGGCGCTGGCGGCACAGGCACAGCAGGATGAGCAAGTCACTGCGGAGATGATTCAGCAGGCGGAATGGATTTCCGGGCTTGAACTCAGCGAACAGGAACGGGAATCGGCAGCCGCGGCGCTGAATCGCGAGCTGCGAAAGTTCCGGACGCTGCGGTCGATTGAGCTGAAGAACGATGTTCCACCGGCGATTGCTTTTCACCCCGCGCCGTGGCTTCCGCCCGCTGTCATGGGCCAGCGAGGTGTGGTTCGGATGACGGAAACGTCTGCCCCCAAACGGCCCGAGTCGTCCGACGAGCTCGCCTTTCTGCCGGTGACCGAACTGGCGGCACTGATGCGCACTCGTGAGATCTCATCGGTCGAGCTGACGAAACTTTATCTCGAGCGATTGCGGCGGTACGATCCCGTGCTCTTGTGTGTGGTCAATTTCACCGAGGAGCGGGCGTTGCAGCAGGCCGAGCAGGCCGACCGTGAAATCGCCGCCGGCCGTTATCGCGGTCCGTTGCACGGCATTCCCTGGGGAGCGAAAGACCTGATCGCCTATCCCGGATACAAAACCACCTGGGGAGCGACTCCGTTTAAGGATCGGGTCATCGAGACCAAGGCGACCGTGATTCGGCGGCTGGAACAGGCGGGGGCCGTTTTAGTCGCCAAGCTGTCGCTGGGGGCGCTGGCCATGGGGGACCGCTGGTTTCGCGGACGCACCCGCAACCCCTGGAACCCCGAACAGGGCTCCAGCGGTTCGTCCGCCGGTTCGGCCTCGGCGACGGCGGCGGGTCTGGTTGGGTTTGCGCTTGGCAGCGAAACGCGGGGCAGCATTGTCTCGCCGAGCCGCCGGTGCGGCACCAGCGGCCTGCGACCGACGTTCGGACGTGTCAGTCGCTACGGTTGTATGACCCTGTCGTGGAGCATGGATAAAATCGGCCCGCTGACCCGTTCGGTGGAAGACTGCGCGCTGATCTTCGGTGCCATTCACGGTTTCGACGGCCTCGATCCGTCAGCGGTCGACCGGCCCTTCCACTGGCCCCCGACCCGTGACTTACGTTCGCTGAAGGTCGGATATGTCGAAGGGGACACGCCGATCCTAGAGCGGGCCGAATTGCAGGTCCTGAAAGATCTCGGAGTGAAGCTGGTGCCGATCAAGCTGCCCGACAAATCGTCGGTCAACGCGCTGTCCACCATCCTCGACACCGAAGCGGCAACGGTTTTCGAAGAAATCACCCGCCAAGGCATCACCGAAGGTTTGAACAACTGGCCCAAGACGTTCCGGATGGGGCAATTTGTGCCAGCCGTCGAGTATCTGCGGGCCAACCGAATCCGCACGCTCGTGATGCACGAAATGAAAAAGGTCATGTCGCAGGTCGATGCATACGTCTACGGCGACGATTCGTCCTTGACGAACCTAACGGGACACCCGACCGTCGTCCTGCCTAACGGGTTCCGCAGCGACAACGGCATCGAAACGCCTCGGGCCATTACGTTTACCGGAAGACTCTACGGCGAGACCGAACTGCTGGCGATCGCTCACGCCTATCAACAAGCGACAGGGCACCATCTGCGACATCCACCGATGGACAAGCTCGTCAAGGCCGAGGGAGTTCAGCCCGATTAGCTCGGTAGAGCCGAGAGTCCCCCAAGGTCCAGAGCCAGACGATTTCCTACTCTTGACACTGGACTCTTAACTCTGGACTCTCGACACTTAACTCTCGACATTTGATCCTCGGCCGCACCGTTTCCTTGCAAGAGACTCGCCGACTGCCATGAACTGGTTGCTGTTATGCCGCATGCTGGGACTGCTCGGCATGTTGGTGGGTGGATCAATGGTTTTCAGCCTGCCCTGGGCCTTTCCCGCCTGTGGACAGACCAACGAGTTCGAGGCAGACGGATTCTGGGGCACGGTGGCGGCCATTATTTGCAGTCTGGCAGTGGGCGGATTTCTGCACACGCTCGGACGCAAGGAAACGGATACGATTCTGCGGAAGGAAGCACTGGCAATCGTCGGACTGGGCTGGATTCTGGCGGGCGTGCTCGGCAGCCTGCCGTTTCTGTTCACCGGGACGCAACGGGCCGCCGGTACTCCCATGACAGTCATCGACGCGCTGTTCGAATCGATCTCGGGATTCACGACAACCGGCGCATCGGTCCTGACCGAACTCGAAAAACCGCATCTGGTTCCCCGTTGCGTGCTTTTCTGGCGCAGCTTCACACACTGGCTGGGCGGGATGGGCATCATCGTGCTGTTCGTGGCAATTTTGGGCCAATTGGGCGCCGGCGGCAAAGCGCTGATGCGGCGAGAAGTTCCCGGCCCAATCAACGAAGCGGTGCGGCCGCGAGTCCGCGAAACGGCCCTGGTTATGTGGGCCCTGTACGTGATCATCAGTGTGATTCTGACTGGGGTCTTGATGCTGGAGCAAATGTCGTTCTACGACGCTCTCTGTCACTGTTTCGGGACGATGGCGACCGGCGGGTTCAGCACGCACAACGCCAGCATCGCCCATTTCGAAAGTTGGCTGATCGAAGTCACGATTATTGTGTTCATGATTGTTGCCGGGACGAACTTTTCGCTGTTCTACTTGATCGTTCACCGCCGCGACCCAACGGGCCCGCGCGGGATTCTCGGCCGCTTCGCCCCGCTTTACCGTGACCCCGAGTACCGAACTTACCTGTCGATTCTGCTGGCGGCGACCAGTGTGCTGACGGTCAGCCTGTTCTTAACCGGGATCTACCGCAACCTGTTGGATGCCGTCAGACATGCAAGTTTCACGGCGGTCTCCATTATGACGACGACCGGATTCGGCACAGAGAATTTTCACGAGTGGAGCGAGTTTTCTAAGGGGCTGCTGCTGCTTTTGATGTTTGTCGGCGGCTGTGCCGGTTCGACCGGCGGCGGTATCAAAGTGGTTCGCTTTCTGCTGTTCGCCAAGATTATCCGCCTGGAAATCGAACAGGCGTTTCGACCGAATGTGGTGCGGCCGCTACGGGTGTTCGGCACGAACGTCGACAACTCGCTGCGGCACGAAGTGATGGTCTACTTCAGCCTGGTTTTGCTGACCTTCATTTCGAGTTGGATGATCCTTGCGGCCATCGAGCCCGACGATCAGTGGATACGCCGAGAGACCATCGAGAATCTGGAACACACGCAGGACTCAACCGCGATTGCTGTTCCTGCCCAAACGCCGGAGCGTGAGTTTCCAGGGGGTTTAGCCGCCGATTCTGAGAAATTCCCACCGAACGAGTTGGTTGACCGCACGTCCGAGAAACTGTTGGACTGCGCCAGCGCGGTGGCGGCGACGCTGAACAACATCGGTCCCGGACTGGGCGTGTTGGGACCGCAACAAAACTACTCCAACTTCTCGCCGCAGGGAAAACTGCTGCTGACACTGCTGATGCTGCTGGGTCGCCTGGAACTGTTCGCGATTCTGGTGCTGTTTGTGCCATCGTTCTGGCGGGTGCAATGACCTGGCCCCGATTGCTGATCCCGCAGCCGATTTGGCATCCGCCAGAATCTCTGAGGGATCGCCCTTGACCGGATCGGTAGATCGGCCATACCTTCCGGTCTCGAAGAGAGCGGAGCCTCAAATGCCATGTTACCAGCGGTCACGAATTGCGGTTCTTCGGGAGGGCGAAGCTTCCGCTGAGCCGTGGATTTCACCGATCCGGCGGCTTGGCAGGAGCCTCGCCCTCCCTCAATCTGTGGCCGTGCCGAGTATATGTTTCCAATAGACCGAACCGCCAGCGATGGCTGGGGGGCCTTTGCTGGCGCTGTGGGCTTGTGAGACCCCTCAAATGCGGTCGGTCGATTGACCATCCCGCGGACGGAGTTGCCATGCAGATTTTCTTCTCGGTCGGCGAGCCGAGCGGCGATCAACACGCCGCCCATTTGATTGACGAATTGCGGCGACGTCGGCCCGACGTGGACGTCGTCGGCTACGGAGGACCGCTGATGCAAGCTGCCGGCTGCCGGCTGCAGTTCCGGCTGACCGACCTGGCCGTCATGGGCTTCCTGCGGGTCGTTCCGCTGTTGTGGATGTTCTATCGACTTGTACGGCAGGCCAGCCGTTTCTTCCGCGAGAATCGGCCCGACGCCGTGGTGCTGGTCGATTTCCCCGGTTTCAACTGGTGGATTGCCCGCAAAGCGAAAGCGGCCGGAATTCCGGTTTTCTACTACCTCCCGCCACAACTCTGGGCGTGGGCCTCGTGGCGTATCGGACGAATACGCCGGTTCGTCGATCATGTTTTGTGCGGACTGCCGTTTGAACCGAAGTGGTATGCAGATCGCGGCATCGAAGTCGAGTACGTCGGACACCCCTTCTTTGACGAAGTCGCCGACTCGCGACTGGACCGGAAATTCCTTGCGAAAAGAGCTGCCGAAACGTGCCAAAACGTCGGCATTCTGCCCGGCTCGCGAAACCAGGAGGTCCGCCGTAACTGGCCGGTCATGCTCGAAGTGATGCAACGTCTGCACGCACGGCATCCGGACGTTCGATTTCACGTCGCCTGTTACAAGCAGTCGCACCGGGACTGCTGCCGCAACACGCTTAAAATGGCTGACGTCGACTTACCGGTGCAATTCCACGTTGGCCACACGCCGGAGATCATCGAGCTCAGCCGTTGCTGCCTGATGGTTTCCGGATCGGTGAGTCTCGAAATGCTGGCCCGTACCACCCCAGCCGTCATCTTGTACCGGACCGGCCGGCTGACGAAGTGGATCTTTTCCCGGTTGATCGTCTGCCATTACATCACGCTGCCGAACCTGTTCGCCGATCGAGATATCATGCCCGAGTTCCCGTTCGCGGGTGACCCGGCTCCGTACATCAAGAAGATGACCGAAATTCTCTCTGGCTGGCTGGGCGATCGCCAGACGCTCTTCGCAAAAGTTGCCGAGCTAAAACATCTGCGCGACCAGTTCGGCCAGACGGGCGCCACGCAGCGCACGGCAGAGACCATCCTCAACCACCTCTCGGCTTCCGAACAACGGTGTGCGGCTTGAAAATCAGCCGTCCAAGGAAAATCACCCTATCGGACCGTCGTCGGCGTGGTGTATCGGGTCGCGTCACACAGTGGTTCCGACTGTTGCGTGTTCATGGATTGATCCGCAAAGTTTCCACAACCCGATATGACCGCATCATTCACAAAGGATATCGCGTGATGAGCATCGTCTTGAATCTGCGCCAAATAAACCTGCCCCAAATCGCTGCATGAAACTTCTTGTCAAAAAAACAAGTTTTTGAACGTTTGCATCGCAGAGATGGTGCTGTTTCTGCTCTTGGAGCAGTCCAGTTTCGTGACCGGCCAGACGACGGTCGCCAGCAGCGACCGCGTGTTGTTGACCTGAGTGCTTAACAGCCCATTGAAAGACTCGTTTGGGTTACGAGCGGTCGAAACCCGTTAAGAGCAGACAAAAGGACGGGTGACCAAACCCGCCCCTGTTGCAAACTTTAGCGAGACTGGTTTGTGCCGCTGGTCACACAGTCTCCGACGCACGCACGTTAATTCGCCGACCTTTCCGATCGAAATAGATCGTGCCGTCAGTTAGGGCGAACAACGTGAAGTCGTTCCCCATGCCGACGTTGCGGCCGGGGTGCCATTTCGTGCCACACTGGCGGATCAGAATATTCCCGGCGATCACGCGTTCACCGCCGAACTTTTTCACACCGCGGCGCTGTGCATTGGAGTCGCGGCCGTTACGGCTCGAACCCTGACCTTTCTTATGTGCCATTGCTTTGCTTTCTATTCGCGGACCAACACCTGCAACATCTTCGTCGAAACATCACCGACTTACAAGCTCAGGGCTGCTCAGTTGGTCGATCTGTGTGTGCGTCTCGAAAGTAAGTGGAAAATTTCTCGTGGATACTTACTTTTTTTCGTCAATCCGAAATCCGAAAGACGACATCAGAAATTCTGTTGTTCGATGGTTG
>CAUZTK010000116.1:0-11181 GCA_963582395.1 Planctomycetota bacterium
GACACCGATTCCGATCCCGACCTGGTCGACCTGCCCATTCCCGGAAACGACGATAGCATCCGGTCGATTCGGCTGGTTCTGAGCTATCTGACACAGGCAATCATTGAAGGCAAAGGCCAACTTCCTGAGGAGCCGAAAGGACCGCAGACAGAAGAACCAAAACCGGTGCCGTCGCTGTAGGGCCAAATTCAAAGTCCAAGATTTGACTGGCGGCCACCTTGCCGATCGACCTGAGGACTCTGGGAAGCAGGAGCGGGTGACAGGCTTGCAAACCTGAAAAGACGAAAAAATGTCGAACGGAGGCGGTTCTGGCGTCGCGGCGGCACCAAGAGATTCAGCAGCGAGTGTCCGGGCCGTGTCAACTGATTTCGAGAGGAGAGACCCAGCCATGGCGGAAATCACGGCCCAGTTAGTCAAAGCTCTGCGTGAGCGGACCGACATGCCGATGATGAAATGCAAGCAAGCGCTGGTTGAAGCGGATGGCGACCTGGACAAGGCGGTGGAGATCCTCAAGCGGGAAGCCGGCAGGGTCCTCGACAAGCGGGCCGAGAATCCGACCGCCGAAGGCCGTATTTTTATTCAGGTCAAGGATGACGGAAGCGAAGCGGTGATGATCGAAGTGCAGTGTGAGTCGGCGCCGGTCGCCGGTGGCGAAGACTTCCTGCGGTTCGGCGATCTGTTGACGTCGCGGCTGCTCGAAGGTCCCGGTGCGCAGACTCCCGACGAACTGCTTTCGCAACCGTCACCGGACGAAAGTGGCAAGACGTTGCAGGAACTCTACGAGGACATGGTCGGTACAATTCGCGAGAAAATTATTGTGGCCCGTTGTACGCGAGTCGACGGACCGGTAGCCGGTTACGTCCACCATGACGGTAAGACCGGAGTGCTGTTCCAGGCCAGCGGTGAAAACGCGACGGCCCCCGTGATTCGGGACGTCGCCATGCACGTTGCCGCTTGGAAGCCGGCCGTCCTCGACATCGAAGATGTCGATCCGGCGGCTGTCCAGGCCGAGCGAGACCGGCTGGCCGAGCAGGTCCAAGGAACCGGCAAGCCGGCGAACATCATCGAGAAAATCGTCGAGGGCCGATTGAAGAACTTTTACGTCGAACAGGCGGGCGTCCTGGTGCTGCAGCCGTTCGCTAAAGACGACTCCAAAACAGTCAGTCAGGCACTGGCCGAAAGCGGCCTGAAAGCGGCCGGTTTTACCTGCTGGGTGATCGGCAGTAGTTGAAAGATGAGGGTTGAAGGAGAAAGGCGGAAACCGCAATCGATATCCGGCTCCTTCATCCTTTTAATATTGAGCTTTCCGGCCGGTGACCAGCAGGGATGAACGCTATGTCTGATGAGACCGAGTCTTTACATCCCATCTACCACCGAGTGCTGTTGAAATTGAGCGGCGAGAGTTTCTGCCGTAGCGGCGGATACGGTATCAGCATGACCGAGATCTCGTCTATTTGTGCGCAGATCAAACGTGTTGTCGATGCCGACGTTCAACTGGCCATTGTGTGCGGCGGCGGGAATATTCTGCGAGGTAAAGAATTCTCCGCGGTCAGCGCAGCCGTTAATCCTCCGACGGCCCATTACATGGGGATGTTGGCAACCGTGATCAACGGTTTAGCGCTGCAAGATGCGTTGGAGCACGCAGGTGTTTCAACCCGGTTGCAAACGGCGATTCGCATGGAAGGAGTCGCCGAGCCGTTTATCCGCCGCCGCTGTGTGCGGCATCTTGAGAAGGGGCGGGTCGTGATTCTGGCCGCCGGCACCGGCAGCCCGTTTGTCACCACCGACACGGCGGCTGCCTTGCGGGCTCGCGAAATCGAGGCCGACGTGCTGTTAAAAGGGACCCGGGTGGACGGGGTCTATTCCGAAGATCCAGAGAAAAACCCTCACGCGGTCCGCTATTCAGACATCTCTTTTCGGGACGTGCTGAAACATAATCTGCAGGTTATGGATGCGCATGCGATTCAGCACTGCATGGAGCACCGGATTTCTATCGTCGTGTTCAATTACCAACGGGAAGGGAATATCGAACGCGTCATCGCCGGCGAGCGCATCGGCACCCGCGTGTTGCCCGACGACGAGATCAAGGCCGGCAACGGGTCCTAAATAGGGGCGTTGTTGCCAATCGTTCCAGAACACTTTCCGGCGGCCTGTTTGCTGCACGGATGGCTCAGATGCTTGTTTTGACGCGACGTGTGAATCAAAGCCTGATCATCGGAGAGCATAGCGACGAGTTGGTCGTTCGCGTTGTTAAGATTTGCCCCACTTTTTCCGAAATTCACTTTGAGGGGGCTCCGAACTTTCGAATCACTCGCTCGAGGGAAGAGAAGGTTCTCACACATCCGACAACAATCTCGCTCGACCGGGGAGAGAAATTACATATCGTCGCGACCCAGACATCCGACGGCGAGATGACGGATTTGCCGCAGCACCGATTCAACGGCTCAACTCGACCAGAATTCGACGAAGATGTCCGGATCGATGTCATGCTGATTAGCATTCATGACGGCAATATCCAGCTCGGAATTGATGCCCCGCGGGCAACTTCGATCTGTCGTGGAGAAATACATCGTGCTGAATAGCCGAAACCGCGAAGAAGACCGGTCACACCCTGCCTGAACTGTTTCGTCACTGCCTGCTTGGACGGCTTCAACCGGGAATCCTTCCCAAGATCTGCCCGATCGGTTACCTTGAAGCGAGAGCGACGAGTTGACATCCGCACCCTTTCGATTGGCGAGGAAGCCGGCCATGGACCAGGATGAAATTCTGTTAGACGCCGAAGAGCGCATGGAAAAGGCCTGCCAGATCTATCAGGGACAACTCGTGGGACTGCGCACCGGACGGGCGACACCCGGACTTGTCGATTCGATCCGGGTGGACTACTACGGCTCACCGACGCCGCTGAAACAACTGGCCAACATCAACGTCCCCGAACCGCAGCAGATCGTCATTCGCCCGTTCGACGCGTCAGCGCTCAGTAACATTGCCAAGGCGATTCAGTCCAGCGACCTGGGACTTTCGCCGAACTCGGACGGCCGGCTCATTCGTCTGAATATACCGCCACTCTCAACCGACCGCCGCAGGCAACTGACCGGCCGAGTCAAGGAACTGGCCGAGGAAGCCCGCATCTCGATCCGCAACATCCGCCGCGACGCCAACAAACACGCCGATCAGTCACAGAAAGACAAAACGCTAAGCAAGGATCAGCGCGACGACTGTAAAGACGGCGTCCAGGACCTCACCAAGAAATACGAAGGTACAGTCAACAACATGGCCGCCTCGAAAGAGAAGGAACTCATGGAAGAATGACTCTGCCGCGGTGGATCGACGACCGGCTCTGTGTTGATATGCCAAGTGTATTTTGCTCTGTCCGGTCCAAACCCGAAAATCACAACGAAGAACACGTTTCGGTTGGACATTTCAAAATGGCCATGCCATAAAACTGCAACGGTCCGATTCTTTTGCCTGACTCGTTCACTCTTCCCGTTGCCATTGATCGGCTAAACCCGAATTGAAGCTGTCCGCTGACTGCTTTCACTGGTTTGTTCCAGCGGATCTGTTTGGGCTCGCAACCGATCTTCTCATCGGCAGGATCTGCAAAAGTTGGACATTGGGCTTAGCGTATGCAACTGTGAAACACTCAGTAAAACCGACTACTATGAACAACCGGCCGCCGACATTGCTGATTGCGGCCTGTTTCCGCCAATCGATTGGCCGGCCGGTCTCGTCTCGGTCGATTTTCTAAATCACCAAACGTGATCCTGCGACATCAGGGACTGCGAGCCTGCTGGCCAACTCATCCCGGTCAGATTGCCGCGTCCCGGAATCCAATACGCTTTTTTGCGTGGTCACAGTTCGCCGCCTTGAACTTCGCCTCCTGCTGTGCAGCTTCGTCGACTGCGATCAACCCGATGACCGCCGACCCAATGCTTCGCAGGACGGCTTGAACGTATTCGCCTTGCCGCCCCTAGTCTGTTTTCTCTCTGGCGAACAGTGACTGCTATCCACCGACACGCAATCAGGAATCCTTTCCATGTTAAAGAACTCCGTCAAGATGACGCTCATGTCGATCTGTCTGCTGGTAGTCGTCGGAATACCCGGCTGCAAAGGCCGCAACCAATATGGCAACACGCCGCATCATTCAGGAACCGTCCTTCCACCGTATCTAAACGGTTTTGGGCCGCCCGAAGCACCCCCGGTTCCGGAACATGGTCCGACACTGCCTGGTCCTCCGCTGGCTACACCTTCCGCAATTTTCCGTCCTCATATTCAGGGACCAACTCCACCACCGTTGCCGACTGAGGCACACAGACGGCCGCTGCCCCGTTCCCGCCGGAATGTCCACGTCGAAACCAGTTTCGAGCCAACGGACGATGTCGGGCCGCTTTCCGGTCGAACTCCGCTCGCCGAACCACCAGAGTCTCAGCAAAATCTAATTCCCGCATCTGTACGGCAGCCGAACGCGCTCGATCGCATCGGTGCTAAATTCGGAAAAATCTTTAGTTTCGGGCCGGGCGACGACATTCATTTCTCGACACAAACGGCGCACCAGCACAGAATGAAATCAGTCACCGCTGCGCCGTAGTTCAACCACCAGAGACGGCAAGCGTTACCCTCTGCCCCTGTAACAGCAGAGGCACAGCCGCTCGAAAACAGTGCCGTCAACCGAATTGCGGATCCGTTTCACACGCAGTCGATCCGGTCACCGCTGCCTGCCCAAGTCGCCTTTCAGGACCAGATTGCAGCACAGTTTACCGCCGAGATGGAAGCACCGTTGCAGCGATGGTTCGACTGGTCATCGGCCCGCGACCGGTCGGAAATCCGCCTGGTTCAATCGCCGCCATAACGGTCTGCCACCACGTTGTCGGTCCCGATTCGATTCGAACGATTTCAGATCGGGGAGGACTGCGTCAGAGTTCCGCACGGGTCCTCAAGGTGGATCGTAACCGCCGGGGTGCAACGGATGGCACCGCAGGATGCGCCAGATTCCACGAACCCCGCCCGAGACGGCACCGTATTTCCGCACGGCCTGAATGAAATACTCGCTGCAGCTTGGATGAAAGCGACACCGGCCTCCGAAAACGGGGCTGAGCAACCACTGGTACAGCCGCACCAGATTGATCACGCAACCCGCGGGCAGCCGCCAAAACCAGTCGAAAACCCTCATGGGGCATCCTCGAGGCAAAGCCTATGTGCCAGCTTCCACGACAGCCGCACAACCGAACGCCGGTAATCATCCAGCCCGGCGCCCGATCCCTGACGCGGAATCAGAATCATGTCCAATCCCGCCGGCACATCGTGTTGCGAGAGCCGAAACGCCGCGCGGAGTAACCGTTTCAGCCGCGTTCGCTCGACGGCATTGCCGTGTTTCCGAGACACACTGATCCCACACCGCGACCGGCCGACATCGTTCGGGGCGGCAAAGACAAGCAGGTGCTGGTCTCCCAATCGCTGCCGCTGCGAATAAACGCGATCGAAATCGGCGGTTTTGCGGATCCGCCCTTCACGGGGATGTCTGAATCTGTTCACGGCTTCTCGGCGTTGTCGTCGTTCGGATCGGCTTGTGCTTGATCTGTTGAATCGGGGTCCGAAATTTCATTTTGCGGCGGTTGGTCTGGCCGCCTTAAGTACCAAAGATCGTCTCGACGTGACTGCTGGGGCAACGGTCGGCGTATCACACGACGCATCCGCCGTCCCCACAACATCACCAGTCCGATCAGTACCAGGCCAATGAGCGCCGTCAGCACCAGCAGAAATAGAGTCGCGAAGACGACACGCTTCGGCTGCGGCTCATCGGCGGGTGCCGCTAATTCCGGGTCTGTCCGCTTCTTTTCTTCGGCAGAGACGTCGGTGGGGTTCGGTTGCACGGCCGTGATCGCTGCTACGATCATCAGACAGCCTGCGAATAGAACCAGCCACCAAACGGCGGCAGCAATCCTTGTCCGGCCGAAGTGCGACATGTGGTCAATGGTCAGAAATGAGAGGTCAGCGAACTTCGTTCTATTTCAGCCTTCTACCTTCTGTCCACCTGTTTGGTTCCGGCTCTGCCGGGTGATGATAGTTGTCGTTTAAAGTCTGCCGGAGTCCTACCATAACCCGTCCCGAGGCAAGTGCTTCGATTGGTTTGCCAGGCGCTCGTACAAACTGCGCGTCTCATCGTCCGTCTGGCGAGCAACAACGATTTTAACGATCACGAGCTGGTCCCCTCGCTTTTGGGTCTTTGGGTCGAGTCCCCCTTTTTCTCGCAACCGGAGTTTCATCCCGCTGGACGTGCCAGGGGGAATGGTCACGATCATGTTGCCATCCGAAAGGGTGGGCACTTCGACTTTTGCCCCGAGCACGGCTTCTGCAGGCGTGATTGGCACGTCGAGCAACAGGTTCGACCCCTCACGACGAAACCAGGGATGGACCGCAACCTTAATGCTCAGCAACAAATCGCCCGCCGGTTCGCCGCGCGAACCCGGCTGTCCCTGACCAGCCAGCCGGATGACGTTGCCGGTCTCCACGCCCGCCGGGATCTTCACGCTCAGTCGCTCGGTTTTCGCGCCTCGCTGCCATTGCATCTCATACGTCCCCCCTGAGGCCGCGACACCGAACAGGATTTCGGCTTCGAGCCTGACAGTCCGGTCTTCCGCGGTTCGGGCTTTCTGAGGAGCTGCGCCGCCGAAACCGTGTCTGGTTGTCGTCCTGCCGAATAGATCTCCCAGATCGAACTGGCCGCCGAAAATCTCGCCGAGATCGATCGGCCCCCCCCCAGAACCACTCGACCACCGGAACTCCTGCCCGCCGGGGAACGGTCCGGCCCCCTGAAAGGCGGCACCGTAACGGTCGTACTGGTCGCGCTTTTCACGGTCCCCGAGGATCGCGTAGGCCTCCTGGATTTTCTTAAACTTTTTGATGGCTGCTTTGTCGTTTGGCCGCAGGTCCGGATGGTATTCCCGCGCCAACTTCTTGTAGGACTTGCGGATCTCGTCGTCTGTCGCTTCCCGGGAAATACCGAGAGTCTTGTAGTAATCGTTGTCGGGCATTCAGGCAATCATTAAAAACGTACTTAGACGTTCGCCGTCCGAAATTCGATCGGATCGGTCTCCGCGCATTCTATGGCTCAGGGCAATTGTGATTCAAGGTCTCACCCTTTCGACGTTCGGTCAACTCGGCCCGAGGAAGTCGGATTCCAAATCAAATTCAGGACTTTCCAGATCCGCGCGCAAGGGGTCTGGCCCTGTCTTCAAGAAGGCTAGACCCCTTGCCTGGACGGAAGAACTGACCAGCCCTGCGGTCACACGGCCCTTTCTCGCAGAATGGGGATTGGTCCTATAGAATCTCATCCGGGTTTGTCGCCGTTCGGGAAATGTCGGCCATGTTGAAATTTGCATTCCGCAATCTTCTCAGCCGTCCGATGCGGTCCCTGCTGTCGCTGCTGGGGCTGACGGTGGCGATTATCGGCATGGTGGGTCTGTTCTCGGTCGCGCGCGGTCTGGACAAGATGATCTCGGAGACTTTCAACGCGATTCCCGGACTGATCGCCATGCAGCCAGGCGCGCCGGTCCCCCTATTCTCGCGGTTGCCAACAGCTTGGGGCGACGAAATTGCCGACGTTTCCGGAGTCTCGACCGTCAATTCGGAAGTTTGGCAGCGAGTCAACATCATCGACGACAAGCTGGTCGTCAGCCCGCCCCGGTTCCTGTTCGGCACCGACATTACTTCCCGGCGGACCTTAAAACGGGCCGTCTATCGCGACAACATCATTCCCGGTCGGGGACGTTTTCTGTCTGAGGCGGATCGGGGAACGCTCAACGTAGTCGTCAGCCGGCAGATTGCCGAGGAGTTTAACAAAGGTGTCGGGAACATCCTACAAGTGAACGGTAACGACATGCCCATCGTCGGCATCTATCACACCGGATTCTTGCTGCTGGATGTGGCGATCATCTGCGATCTCGAACGCTTGCGGGAGATCGCCCGGTTCGATGCCGATTCGGTCTGCGCTTTCTACATCGAAGCGGACGACGGAGTCGACAACAACACATTGGCCGATCGTATCCGAACGGTCTTCCGCGGTCGGGATGTGCAGCCGAGGCAAACATCGCTGCTGCCCGGTTTAGGGTTGGGTGGGTCAGGCCACCCGATCATCCAACTGCTCCGGCAACTCGACGGCTGGCTGAAGTCTCTTTCGCCTCCGAAACCCGACGCCGAAACACCCCAGAACTCTCTCTCACCCACCGGCGAGTCTTCAGGAGAGGAACCGTACCTTCCCACAAACCTGGACGCAGCGGCAACGCAACAAGAATTGCCGACGGAACTCGAAGCGGGAACGTCATCGGCACCGACGCAACAACGGGCTTCAGCCGAATCAGTCGACAAGCCGAGCCCCATCGAAATCCGCAGCGCCGCCGACTGGGCTGAGCGGTTCGAAGATTTCGCCGGCGATCTGGACATCCTTCTGGGCGTGTTGACCGGCATCGGCGTGACGGTGGCTGTGTTGAGCATCGTCAACACTATGCTCATGAGCGTCACCGAACGGATCATCGAATTCGGTATTTTGAAGGCCAACGGCTGGTCAAAAACCGACGTGATGAAGCTGATCACTTTTGAGAGCGCGATCATCGGTTTCGCCGGCGGGGTGCTGGGTAGTCTGCTGGGACGTTTTGTCGCCGAGGCCATCAACTGGTATTTTCCGACGCGGGCCAGCCTCTACGCCAGTCCGGGGCTGTTGCTGTTCGGCGTTGGCTTCAGCACGGCGTTGGGGATTCTGGGCGGACTGTACCCCGCCGTTTGGGCCATGCGGATGATGCCCATGGACGCAATCCGCAGAGGATGATGACCGGCAAGCAGGGTCACAGCGGCGGTGGACCGAGAACAACGCATGATTCACATTCGCAAAGTCACCAAGATTCACCGTCGCAGCCAGACCGAAGTGCACGCGCTGCGCGGAGTGACGTGCGACATTCCCAAGGGAGCGTTCACGTTTGTAGTCGGCCCGTCGGGAAGCGGGAAAAGCACCCTGCTGCATCTCATCGGCGCGCTGGACGAGCCGACCGGGGGCGAGATTACGATCGACGGTCGACGGCTGGCAGAATTGACGGTGAAACAGCGTGACGAATACCGCCGCGATCAGGTTGGTTTTGTCTTTCAGAGCTTCAATCTGCTCAAGAACCTCAACGCCCTCGATAATGTGCTGGTCCCCTACATGCCGGCAGGCATCACAGAGGAAAAACGCAACCAGGCCGTCGAAATGCTGAAGGAAGTGGGCCTGGGCGACCGGCTGAAACATCGCCCCAGCCAACTGTCTGGCGGCGAACAACAGCGGGTGGCCATTGGTCGGGCCTTGCTCAAACGGCCGATGTTGGTGCTGGCCGACGAGCCGACGGGAGAGCTCGACAGCGGCACCGGTGCCGAGATCTATGCCTATCTGCGGCGTTTGCACCAAGAACACGGCACCACGGTGATTGTCGTAACCCACGACCAGCAGTACATCTCCGATGGCGACCTGGTTCTGAAACTCCGGGACGGGCGATTTGAGAACCCGGCAGCGGAATCGAAAAACAAGAATTGAAGATCGAAAACTGCCGATCGGCTGCGGACAGCCGAATCGGCTCACGACTTGGCTGAGCCTTTGAAACTTGATTGCGCGAGGATCTTTCCATGACCACCGACGTCGAGCTTACCATCAAGGACCGGGTCGCCCGAGTCAGGTTTTCCAGTAAAAACGGCGTGCAACTGTTTTCCGCATCGATGCGGTCTCAGCTTAACAGCATCTTGAAACAACTCGATACAGAAACCGACTGCCGAGTCGTCGTCTTCGAGGCTGAAGGCCGCACCTTCATAGCTGGTGCCGACATCCACGAACTCAGATCGCTGAAGTTCGCCACCGGTGACCAACTCGCCTGCGAAGGCCAGCAGTTGATGAACCGTATTGCGGCCCTGCACGCGGTTACGCTGGTGGCCATCCACGCCGCCTGTGCAGGTGGAGGCTGCGAACTAGCGCTGGCCTGCGACCTGAGGATCGCCGCCAAGAGTGCGAAAATCGGGCTGCCTGAAGTTACGCTGGGCCTGATTCCCGGTTGGGGTGGAATGGTGCGGGCGGTGCGGTTGTTCGGCGGAGCGGTCGCCCGGCGGATGGTTCTCACCGGTGAACTGTTCTCGGCAGACGCAGCGTACCGGCTTGGCATCGTCGACGCCGTCACTGCCGACGATGAGTTTCGAACCGAGGTCGATCGGTGGGTCGAACAGTTGCTTCGCACCGGGCCGTTTGCCTCCTTTGCCGCCAAACGTCTCATTTCCGACTTCGAGGGACCGGAAATTCGCGCCCAGTTGGCACAAGAGGCACAGGCATTCAGCCGCTGTTGTGCCGGCGAAGAGTCGACGGAAGGAACCCGTGCTTTTCTGGAAAAACGGCCGCCCGTATGGGATTAACGACGGCTTGTTGCCGGTTGGGTAGCGTCCGCGTCACCCTGCTGTGTTGTCAGTGGTCCGTTGTCAGAAATGAGAGATTGGTCAACTTCGTTCCATTTCAACCTTCTACCTTGTTCACCGCCCCTCGTGGATGACCTGCTTCAGCCCGGTCTCGATGGTCGGATAGCTGAGGGCGACCTGGAGTTCTTCGCGCAACCTGCGGCCCAGGCAGCGCTTGTTCAAGCCGTGGGTGTTCGCCGACGACTCGAACTGAGGATCCGGTGCATCAATCAGCGATGCCAGCATGCGGTAGTACACTCGACGTGTGACCGGTTTGTCGTCGCAGACCAGATAGAGGCGGCCCGGTCGGCCGAGTTCTTCGCAGGCCAGAACCGCCCGAACGGCGTCGTCAACGTGAATCAGGTTCAGCCAGCCATCTGGATTGCCGGGAATCACCCGGCTCGATTTCACTTCTTCCAGACGCCGTATCAACCGCCCAGGGCCATACAAACCGGCCAGTCTTAACAAATTAGCCGGCCCGACGAGGTGCTGGGGCGGGTTATGACTTCGGGCCACCCGTTCGGCATCGAGACAGACCTGACCGTTCGGTTGTCGCGGTTCACAGAGCGACAATTCATCGACCCATTCGCCGTTGTTCTGGCCATAGACGCTCGTGCTGGAAATGTAGATCAGTTTTTCGAGCTGATTTCCAAGAACAGAAAGCACGTTTTTCAATCCGTCGACATAAATCGTTCGTTGTGAATGGCCGCTGCTGCGATCGAAACCGAC
>CAUZTK010000117.1:0-11175 GCA_963582395.1 Planctomycetota bacterium
CGTTGAGCGGTGACGGCCGTGCCAACCCGTTGTCCGGTTTGGTCGTCTCCATGACCACCGAGAAAACCGAAGCGATTGTCATCCGCCAGGCTGACTTCAGCGAAACCAGTCGTGTGGTGAGATTTTTCACCCGTGACTTCGGCCAGATCTCGGCCATGGCCAAGGGGGCCCGACGGCTAAAAGGCCCGTTTGAGGCTGCTCTTGACCTGCTCGCCCGATGTCGGGTAGTCTTCATCAGCAAATCAACCGGCAGCCTCGATTTGTTGACCGAAGCTCAACTCATTCAACGATTTACACCACACGGGCAAGATCTCGCCAGTTTATACGGCGGTTATTACGTTGCCGAACTGCTTGGCAGTTTGACGGAATCGCATGACCCGCACCAAGTTTTGTACGACGAAACCGTCGAAGCGCTGAACCACCTTTCCGAGGATGACTGCCTCACACAAACCGTAGTGAGATTTGAATTAGCTGTGCTTCGGGAAATTGGCCAGCTTCCGACATTCGACATCTGTGTTGGCTGTGGCGGGCCGATTAAGAATCAAGGACCGTTCGGATTCTGGGTTTCACAGGGCGGCTTAGCTTGCCCGAAGTGTCAAAAACAGGAGTATCAGCATCATCCCATTCAGCCAGGGACTGTCGCAGTACTTAGACGCCTGGCGAACCGTTCCGATGCCGCCGCAGTTCGCTTGGTGATCGCGCCTGACCAGATGAAGGAGATCAGACACATCATGACGGCGTCCATTTCACACGTTCTGGGCCGCCGACCGAAATTGCTTCATTATCTTAAATTTTGAGCAAGCCGGTCACAACTTGAAACCACAAACCCTTTCAATCCCCCTCTCTGCCCCTTCACCAACTCCCTTCCCCCCGTTCTGTGACGGATGACGATGTCGCATCGACACGAGACGCGAGGTCGGCGTTTTCCCGACACGCTTGTTGCCAGCCTGATTTTCATGGGGGCGGTCTGTATCGGCGGCTGTAAGACGCCGCTCGACGTCAGCGCTCTGAAGAATTTCGGTAAGCCGGACGAAAAACTGGCCAGCATCGACGATACTCGCGGACCCCTGCAGAGAATTTTACAAGCCGCCGGACGCGGCCGAGACGAAGCTGCCCGCCGGAACTATCGGCCGGCTGCAGGAGTCCTAGAGTACGAACAGGCCGAGGAACTCTTCCAAGCGGGCGAATTCAAGAAAGCCGAGAAAAAGTTTAAGGGAATTGCCAAAACCTATCCCGATAGTCAGGTGGAAGAGGACGCGTTGTTCATGGTGGCCGAGAGCCGTTATGAGCTGAAGAGGTATTCGTGGGCGCAGGACGGCTACGACGCCTTGATGAAGAAATACCCCTCGACGCGGTATATGAACCAATCGACACAACGGCTGTTTACCATCGCCCGCAACTGGCTCGAGTTCCCGGAGATTGTGACGACGAGCGATATCCAGCAGGTCAATTTCGAGAGCCCGCAGGCGACTCCACCCCCCCAAGACGACAGAAAACGTCGGTTCCAATGGACCCGGGCCGTCCCGATTCTACCGAATTTCATCGATCGCAGTCGGCCGATCTTCGACACCGAAGGCCGGGCTCTACAAGCGCTAAAATCGATCTGGCTGAACGACCCGACCGGCCCACTGGCCGACGATGCACTGATGCTGACCGCCAGCTATCACTTGCGGAACAGCGATTACATGGAGGCGGACCGCGTCTACAAAATCATCCGCGAGCAATACCCCAACAGCCAGCATCTCGAGAACGCCTTCCTGCTTGGTTCGCATGTGAGGCTGATGTCGTATCAAGGAACGCAATACGACGGTAAAGCCCTCGACGAGGCCGAGCAACTCAAAGAGAGCACGCTCAGAATCTTTCCCGATACGCGGGACCGAGCCCGGATCCGTGACGATCTCCGCAAAATCGAGGAAACCAAGGCCCAGCGCGACTGGGAGACAGTCGAGTTCTACGAGAAAAAACGAAAACCTCAAGCGGTCGCCGTTTACTGCTGGCAGATCATCAAAAACCATCCGGAAACCAGCTTTGCGCAACGAGCCCGTGAGAAGCTGGACCAGTTACAGGCCGAGGCCGCCCGAAGACCGAGTTTCGGCAACAACCTGTTGGAGCGCGTTCCGCGGCCCTTACGGCGGTCGAAGTTGTCGAACTCATCCGAACCGCCGCCTGCCGAGAAACCAAGCTGGGGCCAGTCGCTGCTGCGACGGGTCCCCCAAGCCCCGAAGCTGTGGAAGTTGCCGACCTCCAATGATTCTGAGCCCAAGCCGGCCGGACGCGCTCGGTTGTAACCCGGGGAAGGCCGCATGAACTCGACAGTCCGGATTCTACGCGGAATCAGATCCCAGGGATTTCCAAAAATTTCTGGAACCTCTCTGGTGAATTTGCAACGATTTAACTGTCGTGGACTTCGTACGTTGATTCGGTCTGCGGTGCTGATTGCTGCCGTCTTGCCGTTAGCCTTCAGCGGTTGCGGATACGTGATCGGTTCGGCCTACCAGCCCGAAATCCGCACGATCCACGTTCCCACCATTACGTCCAGCACGTTTCGCCGCGGCGTTGAATTTCAACTGACCGAAGCCGTTCAAAAAGAGATCCAGAACCGCTCACACTTTCGGCTGGTCAAAGGACCGTACGCTGACACTCGTCTGACCGGTAATATTGCGGCCATGCGTAAATTGGTGCTGGGCGAATCCGGGTTCGACGACCCGCGGGAGCTGCAGTTGTCGATGGCTGTCGAAGTGACCTGGGAAGACCTGCGGACCGGCGAGATCTTGGCCCAAAGACAAATTCCCCTGCAGGCCGAGGCCGTCCAACTCATGTCGACCGCCTCATTTGCACCCGAAATCGGTCAGTCTCTGGCGACCGGCACGCAGCAAGTCATCGATCGGCTGGCCCGGCAAATCGTCGAAATGATGGAAATGCCTTGGTGAATTCAGTGGTGAATGGTGAGTATAACCGTACTCACCAACCAGTGATTCTTCTTGGCGTTCTCGGCGGTTCACTTCAGAGACCAGGAGCTGACAATGAAAGAACTCAACATCGGTATGATCGGTTGCGGCTTCATGGGCCGAATGCATTCGAATGCCTACCGAACTGTCAACCACTTTTTCGATCTGGAATTCCGCCCGGTGCTTAAAGCCCTTTGCGCCCGCAACACAGAAAAGGCGAACGCGTTCGCCGAACGTTGGGAATACGAATCGGTCGAGAGCGACTGGCGGAGACTCCTCGCGCGGGACGACATCGACGCGGTCGACATTTGCGTCCCCAACAACCTGCATCACGACATCGCCATCGCTGCGGCCAAAGCGGGCAAGATGATTTTGTGTGAAAAGCCGCTTTCGATGAACGCCGCCGAAGGCGAAGGGATGTGCTGGGCGGTCGAAGAGGCCGGCGTGCCGAACATTGTCTGGTACAACTACCGGCGGATCCCCGCGGTCACGCTGGCGAAAAATCTGATCGACGAGGGCCGTTTGGGCCGTATCTTCCACTACCGGGCCGTTTTCCTGCAAGACTGGACCATCTCGGCCGATCTCCCGCAGGGCGGAGAGGCGCTGTGGCGCCTGGACGCCGAAGTAGCCGGAAGCGGTGTGACCGGCGACCTATTGGCGCACTGCATCGATACGGCCATGTGGCTCAACGGCGGTATCAGTAGTGTCACGGCCATGACTGAAACTTTCGTCAAAGAGCGGATGCACAATCTCACCGGAAAGGTGGAGCCGATCGGCATCGACGATGCCTGCGCGTTTCTGGCCCGCTTTCAGAACGGGTCGCTGGCCACCTTCGAATCGACTCGATACGCCCGCGGTCACAAGGCATTGTACACCTTTGAGGTCAACGGCGAGCACGGTTCGCTGGCCTGGGACTTGCACGACCTGCACCGCCTGAGTTATTTCGACTACCGGGACGAGTCGATCGTTCGCGGCTGGCGGTCGATTCACGTCAGCGACGGCGACATGCCCTACATGGATCACTGGTGGGTGCCGGGCCTGCAGATCGGTTACGAACACAGCTTCGTACACCAGGTGGCCGACTTCCTCGAAGGAGTGGCTCGGGACCAACCGGCCGGGCCTACTTTCCGCGACGCGCTGAAGACCCAAAAGGTTTGCGACGCCGTGCTGAAAAGCGCCGCGGAAGGCCGGTGGATCGAAGTCGAGTAGCGAGATTCCCGGTCGAACCTTTATAATCAAAACATCCTATTCGCCGAGGGTTGGGTGCGAACCGCGGGGATGTCCAGATCACCCCGAAGGTATCGGCTCTCTGTCTCTGGGGCGTGTGTGGAGATAGAAATAACCTGGGAGTTTTGTGAGTCCGGAGGAGGACCGAACAGATGGAACGTCACCCGATTTCCAGGGAAGGGTACGAAAAAATTCGCGAAGAGATTCGCCACCTCGAAGACGAAGAAATGCCCAAAATCGCCCAGAAAATCGCAGAGGCCCGCGCCGAGGGCGATCTGAGCGAGAACGCTGAGTTTCACGGCCAGCGCGAAACCCAAGGTATGGTGCAGGCGAAAATCAACCAGTTGAAGTCCAAGCTGGCTGACTGTCAGATCGTCGACAAGTCTTCGTTACCGAAGGGAATCGTCAACTTCGGTTCGATGGTGACCATCAAAGATTTGGACGACGGGATGGAAGAAAAATACGAGCTGGTTGGCCCCGGCGAAGAGGATTACGAAGGCGACGTGATGAAGATCCTGACCAGCAGCCCCATCGGCCAAGGGCTGATCGGCAAGAAAGTCGGCGAGCAGACGGAGGTGGAGGTCCCTCGCGGCACGTTGCGGATGGAGATTGTCGCGATTGAAGACGCCTGATCCGAATACGAACCGCGCAACAGGGGGTCTGGCCCTTTGCAAAACTGAAGTTTTTATCACGCAAGCAAATTTGAGTCCCGCCGGGGAACGTTGGTCTTCGAGAGGGCCAGACCCCTTTCTCCCGCCCCGGCTTCCGGCCATTAATTACTCTCCACTAACATTCGAGATCCAGACGCTCTTCTTGGGAGGTTTTTATGACGTGCAAGGTTCCATTCTTATTGACGATTCTTTTGATTTCTCTGTTGTTTTCTGCCGGGCAACCCGTCGGGGCCGAAAACTGGACGGAGTTTCGCGGCCCAACCGGCCAGGGATATTCCACCGAAAAGAACATCCCGGCCCGTTGGAGCGACACAGAAAACGTCCGCTGGAAGATGGCGGTTCCGGGAATCGGCTGGTCGTCACCGGTGGTGTTCAACGGGCGAGTGTATCTTACGACGGCAGTGGACCAGGGAACCAACAACTCACTCAACCAGTCGTTGCGCGTGGTCTGCCTGGATGCCAGCACCGGCAAGTCCGTCTGGAACGTGGAGGTGTTTCGGCAGGATGCCACCACCACCGACCCCATCCATAGCAAGAACAGCCACGCTAGCGCCACACCCCTTACCGACGGCAAACATCTGTTCGTGCACTATGGGACGCTGGGAACCGCCTGCCTAAGGCTGGATGGGAAAATCGTCTGGAAAACCCGCAAGCTGAAGTACTCGCCCCGTCACGGCAACGGCGAGTCACCGGTGCTGGTCGACGACATGCTGGTGGTCAGTTGCGACGGTGCCGATGAACAGTTTGTGGTCGCGCTAGACCGCGGCACCGGGAAAATTCGCTGGAAGCGGTTGCGGCCGGACGTCGTCAATCCGAGCAAATTCTCATTCAGCACGCCGCTGGTAATCACCGTCGGAGGAGAAAAACAGGTCGTCTGTCCCGGAACCGATTTGGTGATCGCTTACGAACCAGCCAACGGGCGCGAAATCTGGACAGTGAAATACGACGGCTATTCGGTGGTCCCTCGGCCGATTTACGCGCACGGACTGGTTTACGTCTGCACTGGATGGAGCCCGCCGAACCTGCTCGTCATCCGGCCGGACGGCCGCGGAGACGTCACCGATACGCATGTCCAATGGACATCAACCCGCAACATTCCCAATACGCCGTCGCCATTGATGATCGGCAATGACCTGTACTTCATCAGCGACCGAGGAGTTGCCAGTTGTGTCGACGCGAAAACAGGGACCGTACATTGGCAGCAACGAGTCGGCGGTAACTATTCCGCGTCTCCCGTCTACGCAGACGGTAAAATCTACTTCCAGAGCGAAGACGGCGTAGCAACCGTGATCAAACCGGCAACTCGCTACGTTGAGCTGGCCAAGAATCGGTTTCCCGGCGCCCGCACGCTGGCTTCATACGCCGTTGCCGACTCCGCAATTTTCATCCGGACCGACAAACACCTGTACCGAATCGAACAGCGGTGAGTGGGATTGCCGTCGTCGGTCGAATCTCGTCACGGGCATCGGTCGGTGCATCTGAAAAAATTTTATAAAAAAAGACCCCCGGAACGCTTCCGGGGGTCTGATTCGTTGGACTCAGACGGAGCCAGCCTGACTGTGTTCGATGTCAGTGTCAGTCGAAGAGACCGAACAGGTCGGCCAAAGGGCTGCGTCGTGCAGATCGCAACGGTTTTGCCGGCCGCAGACGCGACGGGAAATAGACCTTCGGATCTGCGGGGGGTGGCATTGGTGCCGGGGCGGCTTTGTTATCCATGGGCGCGGCGGGGGCTGGTCCCTCAGCCTTGTGTGGATCGCTGCCGTAGCCGCTGTCGTACGTGTTACAACAACCACCGACGATACAGTAACCACAAGCCTCCAAAGCTTTCTCGGCCTCTCGGCGAACACTTCTGTCGCAATCGATGAGGGCAGCCTTCAAGGCCGCCACAACTTCCTTGCAGCAGCAGCAGCAGCAGGGATTCTTAACGAGCTGGTCGCCGATTTCATCAGCGGCTTCTTCGCGGATGTCTTCGTCGGCATCGTTGAGGGCGTAGATCATGGCGACCATGATCTACGGATTGCAAACGCAATCGTAGTTGTCACCCAGTTCGTCGATCGCCGCATCCCGATCTCTAGCATAGCAGGCTGTCTGAGATTTGTAGATCAGCTTTGCAATCACGCATGGATCGGTATTGCAGCACTTCGTTTTGCAGCAACATGCTTTCTGGCCGCAGCACTTTTTCGCACAGCAGGTCGGCTTGGGTGCATTGCACTTGGGGGCCGGCTTACAGCACTTCGGGGCGGGTGCACAACATCGGGGTTTGCAGCAAGGCTTGTGTTTTGTGGAGACTTGCCGCTGGTACGTGTGAACTTTGACGTTACACGGTCGGGGAATGGTTTGTTTGCAACATTCTGGCTGACATGACGAGGCACATCCACAACGCTTTCCTGCTCCAAGGCTGTCGAGGCCTTCGAACAGCTCGAGGATGTCGGCTTGCGCCACGGCGGTCAGACCCAGTGTTGCGACGATTGCGCTACAGAATCTGATCCATTTCATAAATCTGGATCTCCTTCCCTTGGGATTCATGTCGTGGTCCATCTTAATATTTGTTCGTCTCGGCGACCAAATTGTTCGTAGGATGAATTCGACTGCTGGGCTGGGATCTTATCGTTTGACCGCGACGCAGTTGTCCGTGTTTTTCCGACCAGCAACATCAGCAAGGTGCCGACGGCGAAAGGGATTTTACCCTAATAGAAGGTGATTTTTCCGGCTCGCCAACAGCACGAGGGGCTTTCCTGTTGCTCACTGAATTTCCTACGAAGCTTGGTTTCTTACTCCCTTCACAGAAGAGCGACGAACGGCTGATCCCTTCTATCGGCGAACCGAAAATATTCCCTTGAACTTCTCAAGTCCTGATTTCATAAAATGGTTACGTCGAATCACACGTCGAGTTGCACGGCCGAATCGCTTAGTCAAAATGAATGTGACCTTTCCGTCTCCCGCTTGGTCCACTTCGACCATTAAGTAAGAAGCTTCGCAAACTGCAGCCATCTGGGTAACGACCGGCGAGCAATCCCAATGTATCAGCTCAGATCAGCCGCATGGTCTGGCGGCAGGGATGATGACAATGGGAGGGGGAGCAGTTCACCTGCTCAGCAGCTCTGATTGGCCGGCTCGAGGGACGGACGATCGGCCTTGGGAAGGACATGTTTCTGAATTAGCTCTTGGCTGAAATTCACGTCGGGAACCAGGCAGGGGTGTTTGTACTGTTCCAAACTACCCCCTAATTTCTGCTGACGCTTCTCGGAAAAGCTGTTCCATGTTCCTTTGGGCAGCGGAATCCATTTCATCTCAGCCAGCCGGCCGGTTTGACGTTTGTCCCGATATTCACAGTTGAGCTTCTGCAGCCGATCGTCGACCATGCGGGCCAGTGATTCGCCGATGTTGGGCGGCCACTCATTCCGCGGTTCGGCAAGCAGTTGGTAGCTGGGAGGCTCGCCCCAGACGGGACAGAGCGTAAAGTCGCCCAGCGAAATTTGCATCCGTTCGAGGCAGCTTCTAACGGCCGTCACCACTTGCGATTCGGAGACCTTCTCGCCGGTCACGTTGGCGATGTGCGCGCCCTTGTGCAGAAACTCAAGCATAGGTGTGGTGTTGTAGAATCCGACACAGGCCACGACGTCGCAGATGTCGTAACGGTACAGACCCGACGACGTTGTCAACAGAATGTAGTACCTTCGCTCCTGCTGAAGCTCATGCGCCGCGAGAATATTTGGGTTCTCCGATGAGTACTCCTCTTCCGGGATAAACTCGAAAAAGTGCGTCGAGAGGTCGAGAATACCGGCGGCAGCGTTGTCCTGCAGCGGAATGGTCATGCGACCTTCGCTGGCCGACAGACCGTGATCCCGCACCGGGACATCTCCGTAAAATCGGCGAAGCGTGTTCAGGTAAGCGCCGGCACTGCCTGCGGACCAAACGGCGAGCACAGCGATCTCGGGCCAGTAGTCGACAGGATACAGGTGTCCGTTTTCTGCGATCAGACGTTCCAGTTGGCGCGCACGGCTGCGATTCCGCCGAAAGATCTGCCAGCGAAGTTTCTGCCGAACCTTGGTCGGAATGTCGTAACGGCTCGAGAGAGTGCCGTCGGCGATGTCGCGAATCAGTTCCTCCCGATCCAAATTGGCCAGCTTGGCAAGATGGATCAGCGTGGCCGGATTGGCGGTGGTGATCAAGGCGACATGCGGATCGGCGACCGCCAGTCGCATGGCGGTATAGTTCTTGGCCGTCGGATCGGCGATTTTGGCGACACTGCCGGGCACGCTGTACATGGTCCGTACAATTGGCTTTTGCATGGCGGCTACCAGACCGCTAATATTTCCACAGGGCGTCCCGCCGGGAGCGCGAAACCGGTCGTAGTCGCTGCTGAACTGCACGATCTTGCGGCTGTTGATGGCAGGATGATCGTCCAGGACGTGAATGCCCCACACCTGCCAGCCGCGTCGGTAGTCGTCGAGGAATTGCTGTGTAATCGGAATATATTTCGACTCCGACGTTGTACCGCTACTTAGCGAGAACATGAGCAGGCGGTTTTTATCTCCCAGTAGAGCCGAATGATCACCCTGTTTCAGCCGTTCGATGTGGGGGCGAAAGAATTCGTAGTCGGCAACGGGCAGGCGACTGCGAAACTGATCGACGCTGCGGATGTCCCCGAGACGGTACTCGCGGCTGAAGCGGCTGTCGGCGTTCAGTTCCAGCAATTTCTGCAGAAGGCTGCGCTGCGTCTGTCGGCAGTCGGAGGTTGCCGCCAGAAACTGACGTGCCTGCCGCCGGACGCTCGCCCGCGGAATCGCCCCCACCGCGGCCCGCAGCCGGTAGAGAATGCGCATGTCCCCAGTCACCCGATCGCCTGTTCCGAATTGATCGAACCTGCAACGTTTTGCGTGCGTCTACAGTCGAACGGAACAGCGCGTGTGACGGCGATTGGCCAATGGAGAAGCAAACTCGCGTGCTTCACCCACGGCAATCGCGTCTGACATCACAGCAGTCAAAAGACGAATCTGTGCAGTCGCGTCCCTACAACTGAGTCAGCACAAGTGAAAGCGGCCCGCTTTCCACCTTGCAGAGACCATTTGGCCTCTGAGAAGAGCACAACCGGCGAATGCCTGACCCAGACTCGCCGAAATCCGAAACCGCCTTCCCGTAACCTGAAAAAGGTAGAAGAGAGTGGGAAAAATGGCTCTCTGACTCCCCAGTTTCAGATCCCTGGAATTTTTGGGATTCTGGGAACCTTCTCTGAACGCCAGCCGAATCAATTGTTTCCCAATTCTTAACTCTCTTCTTCCTTTTTCGTATCGTCCGCCTCTTCGTCCTTAGCTTTCTTCTTTTTCTTTTTCCCGACTGTGTCTTTGACGATGCGGACTTTGGGCAATCCGAGTGGACTTTGATCGTCCTTCCAGAGATCCTCGAACGCCAGCTTCTCGATTCGCTCGTGCCGTTTCAGCACGTTTCGCGACCGGACCAGACGTCCTTTGCGTCGCAAGCTTTTATCGATTGTCACTTCGGGCACTCCCAACTCTGCGGTTTTTCCAGCCCAGGCGAGACCGCCGAGAGGCTTTCAGTTATCATCAGGATCGGACGGCACCAACATCCGTAACGGCCGCCGTGGCCTAAGCTTGGCAATACTAGGCAGAACTCGGCGTGATTGCAACCACGGCCGGGACTCGATCTCAACAACTGTACAAGTTCCGGCTGATTGCGTCGGGCGGTTAAGAAGTGGTTTGCGAAGAGTGAGCGTTGACCGCTTCCTCAACAAATCTAACGCGATCCAAACGTTTGGGAATTGAGAACTTGTGACTCCCGGACAATAATAGTTTCTATCTGGGGACAAGGCGGCGCTGAGGTCGGAACCGGGCCGCAGCGCCGTTCGTATGTTGCTTAGCAAATGACCGGTCCCTACAAATCCAGCAAGTCGATTTGTCAACGAATCCAGCAACAGCTTTCTGTCCGGGGAGGGCGGCATGAGCGATAATGGTGCGACGAAAGATCCGTCGGACTTTCAGTTGCAGAGCTATCGAATCGATCTGACGACCGGAGACGTCCGCAATGAAGTCGTGACCTGTGAAGATTATGAAGACGTATTTGGCGGGATCGCTCGTGGGTTCAAACTTCTGGCAGAGTGTCCCCTAAAAGATCCTTACGATCCGGCGGCTACGCTGCTGATGAATCTCGGCATCCTGAGCGGGACCGACTTCATGACCGGGCTGAGGACCTATTTCCACGCCTATTCGCCGCTCAAAACGTCCTATCGCGGAAAACCGTCAGCGATGTGGTCGGCCGGCAGCGGCAAGTTCGGGACTCACATCCGAAATCTCGGCATCGACGAGATCCTT
>CAUZTK010000118.1:0-11128 GCA_963582395.1 Planctomycetota bacterium
AACTCCGGCCGACGCAGCCAATCGGTAAAGGCGAAATGCCGGCAATGGGCCTGTTTGAGCCGGCGGATGGCACGGCCTCCTTCGGCATCACGTGAACCCGGCGAGCCGGGATAGTGCAGGTCGGCCTCGTACTCGGCCGGCCCGATTTCCCGGTCCAGACCTTCCAGCGTCGCCTCAAGCATCGGGTTGCGAAGTTTCTCGTCGGCCAGACCGCGGACAATCACATAACCGTCGCGCCAAAAATGCTCGACTTCTTGTGGAGTCAACAGGTCCTGTTGCCGCTCCATCCGCTGGCTTTCAGAGACAGCCCGTGTCGACATCGGTTGGCCTCCTCAGGGAATTGCAGAATGCGGATTGCAGAATTCCACACTCCGCAATCAACAATGGTCCCGACCGTCCGCAAATTCTGCAAGGCGAACGTCCAGAAATTCATACGATCAAAATCAATCGCGGCGCTGCGGGTTGTGCTGGCAGATCAGATTGTGGCAATCGTACCGATTTTAGAGAGGGGGAAGGGAATGAGAATGCGATGAAAAAGCGTAAATCTCTCCTTCGCTCCCTCGCTCTTTCACTCCCTTTCTCTTTCACGCCCTCTCTCCCAGTCGGACCTAGATAAACTTGAAAACGGCAGATTCACGCCCCGAAAGTTTACCCGGTACACGGAAACGGAAGTGAGAAACACCGAAAGCCGGCGTGCCTTTTTATGATGGATGGTTCCGATCGTTTTTCGTTGATCCACGGCATCATCGAGGCCGTTCGGGTGCTAGACTTGGGACGATTTCATCGCGAAATTCGAGGACGAAAATGTTCCCCATCAAAACTATGTTTGCTCGCTTTGTCGTCGCGACTGTGTTGGTACCGCTGCTCGCCGGATGCACGACCTTTTTCAGCACACCGGGCGTTCCTTGGCAGATTGATGATCCGCCGCATCTTTCGCCGAACAACCAATCGCTGAACTATTTCCCTACACGGGAAGAAACAGATGAGACGAAAACAGAAGTCCCAACGAAGCAGAGAAAAGCTGGGCCTCCCCATCCGCTGCCCAAGATCGACCGCGAGACGGATGAGACCCCAGCCGACCGTGGTCCTCGTTTCGTTCCCCGCCAACAGGCGGCTTCGGCATCGCTGAAATTAACCGTGCAGACCGCACCCCGAAAACAGATCGGTAGCGGTGCGACGTTCCAGGTCACCGTGCGGAACGTGGGAGATCGGGACGCCGAGGATGTCGTTGTCGAGGCCGACTTCGATGAGGCGCTCGTTTTCCCCGGCCGGCGCGAAAAGCGAATTCGGCAAAGTCTGGGTCGGATTGCGGCGGGCGACAGCCGAAATGTGGCGGTGATGCTCGTCAGCGACAAACAGGGAAGTCACTGCGCACGGTTCACGCTTACCGCCCGCGGACAAGAAGCGGCTTGGAAATCGGTTTGCGTCGAGTTTGTAGCGCGAAAGTTGGATGTCCGCTTGATCGGCCCCACGGAACGAACCCTCGGCAGCCGGGCCGAATTCACCATCAAACTGGTCAATACGGCGGCATACGTTCTCAAAGACGTCCGGGCCGTCGTTTCACAGGACGCGGTCCTCGAACCACGCGAAGGATCGACGGGAGCCGTTTTTGAAGAGGGCTGTCTGAGCTGGAACTTGGGCGAATTGAAACCGGGCGAAGGAGTGCAGATTCAGGTGGAATATGCGTGCAACGGCGTTCAGGAGCAGGCCCGGGTTCGCCTGACCACATCCGGGGCGAACGTCCCCGAGGAACGGGTCGAGCACTTTCTGCGAGTCAGGGAGCGGCAGGGGTTCCTCGATCTGCATGTTCGCGATATGCGCGATCCCATTGGGCTCGGGGAAGAGACGACTTTCGAGCTCACCCTCCGGAACAGCAGTCCGCAGATCGTTCACGGGGTTCGGGTCGTTGCGGAGGTTCCGGAGAACCTGCGAATTGTCACTGCAGAAGTGACGCAGGCCGACCGAGTGATGAAGATCGCGGCCAACGTCGACGGGCGGCAAGTTTCCTTCGGTCCGGTGGCAACGCTGCAGCCCGGCGCAACGCTCAGTTACCGCGTCGAGGTGAAAGCGCTCCGAGCCGGCGACGGTCAGTTCACCGCCCGAGTCAAGCATCTGTTGAGCAGAGCAGCAGTTTCCATCACAGAGTGGACCACCGTAAATCCGTAAGCGTTCTTTTCGTTTGAAGTTTTCGGGGTCGAGTTGCCGCTTGCTGCATCGCGGGCCGCACAGTCACGCCAAACCAAACTTGCCTGCTTTTTTTGGGGATTTCAAGGGCTATGCCCTTACCTAGAACTCTGCTCCGGGACGGCGGACCGCAAACACCTGCCAGATGACGAATCGGGACTCGCCGTCTACAGAGATCTTTAACACCGGCGCCCACGTTTCGAGTTCCCGCCGCTGCTGCTTGTCGCTCAATTTCCGAAACTCCTGGTTTGCCGTGATCGGATTCGGCAGCAGAATTCCCATCCGCACCAGCGCGGCAAACCGTTCCGGCGTCACGAAATCGGTATAGCCGTATGATCCCCGTGCTCGGTATCGCAAGATCTCCGCCCAGTTGACGAGGATGTGCGTAATCTGTTCTTTGTGAAGTTTTTGGCGAATCGCATCGGCGTTGTGCAGCGGCCATTGACCGCTGGGAACATTCGGTTCCGGGTTGGCAAACCATTCTTCAAAGATCGAGCGGTCGAAGACCGTGTTGTAAACCAGCGGGAAACGGGCATCGAAGACCTGTGCTTCTCCCACCATCAGTACCCGCGAGTTGGGCGAAAGCTTGTCGTTCAAAAACGCGATGCCGGGCGGGGCAACCGAGCGGCGTGGCTCGTCCAGATCGATCAGAAACGCGTTGTAACCCGAGGCCCCCGACACGACAAACACCAGGTTGAACAGCAGCGCCGCCAAAAAACAGGGCCCGGCCGTGTATCGCCAAATTCGGCCGGTGGCCTTCGCCGCCCCGATGCCGGCCAGCAGCGCCACGGCTGGAATCATCGGGACCCAAAACCGATCGAGACGATGGGTGAACAGCCACCAAGTCAGAAACAACCACAAGGCGTAGACCCAAACAGCCCGAATCACTGAGTGCCTGCCCAGAGCGAACAGCGAAAGCGGTGCCAGCCCGAACAACAGCGGACTAAGCCAATCGTTACCGGCGGTCACTTCGAGAACCCGTTCCGGCAAGTCGGTGTAATTCTTCGGCGAATGGCCGGCCCGCCACTTCTCATTCAATTCGGCATCCCAGTCTCTGCCGCCAAACCAGGAGTACATCAGCGGGTAGACCGGATTGCCGGTTTCCACGGTGTTCTTCAACAGCCACGGACCGATCGTCAAAACCGTTCCGATCGCAAAGGCCGCACCCGCTGACAAAACCGCCCGCCACTTGTCCGGCAGACCGGCCCGCAACACGAGTGGCGCCAGACAAACGACGGCCCCCAGAGGAATTACGGCGGAGACGAGTCCGGTGTATTTGCAGGCCATCGCGCTGCCGGCCAGCAGTCCGGTTAACAGAAACTGCTTGCCTGGTGTCTCGCCCCTCCGTAGTTTTTCGATGCCGATCATGACAGTCAGCAGCGACGCAAACAGGTAAAACGACAGGCCGCCCTCGGCATAGGCGATGATTGAGATACGGAAGATCCACGGCGTGGTCAAATAGACTGTCACGGCCAACCAGCCCGCGGTCGGGCCAAACCAACGGCGACCGGCGGCAAACAGAGCCAGACCCGTCAGCGGTGCGAAACACATCAGCACCGCTTTCCCCGCCAGTGCACCGCGGTACCAGTCGCCTCGGAGTACCATCGCCAGCAGGCTTAGCATCTCCGTCAGAAATGGGAAGCTGGTGTAAACGTTGTGCGGCAGAAAGCTGATCTGACCCGACTGAAAGAACTCTTTGGGACCTTGTAGGTGGTATTCTTTGACGTCGAAATCAGTCGAAGGCAGCATTGCTCCCAAAAACATCGACAGCAGAAACGGAACCATCGCTGCAAGGCAAAACAGCGGCAGCAGCCATTCGCGCGGCATTCGGTGGGGCAGTTTCCACGATAGCCGGTTCGATCTGGTTGCGTCGCCTCTTTGATTTTGGCGACGTAGCCGAAGGGCAATTTCCGCCACGACGGCGACGACAATCAATCCGCCCAACAGTGGACACGAAAGCGCCCCGACGAGTCCACATAGCAGAGTCGTCAACGAAAGTGCCGACAGCCCAAGACCGAAAGCGAACACCGTTCGTTCGACACAGCGTGAGGGAAGCGGCGGATTGACCAGACGAAGCAGCAGGTGCCCCCAGGCCCAGGCACCGGCCATCATCACCGCGGCTATAATCAGCAAGTCGAAGCGTTGCGGGAAGAATCTCCAGCCGGACAGCGGTGCATTGGCAACTTCCGATGGATCAACGGTGTCGAGCAGGACCGCCGGCATCAACTGCCAAAGCTCGTATCGTTTGAACGACGGATTGTTCGGTGGCGTAAGGCTGTAAAAAAAAACCAAAAACCCGACCAACCAGGCAGACGCCATCCATGAGAAAAGTCCAGGTTGTTCGCTTCGGCTGACCGGACAAGTCTCAGCGACCGGCTGATCGGTGGGGATGGAATCTGTTTGCTGTTGGTTCACGGTTTCCGATTCCGCCCGGCGGTCAACCTCGTACACACCAGTTGAAACCCGGCCGCTACAAGGGACTGGGCTGCATCCAATAGATACGCCATCGGGGCACGAAATGTTGAACCGACATGACAGCCGGAAAACAGACGAGCCGACCGAATCGATCAATTACGCTGGCAGTAGCGCCACTAACTCTGGGTGCGGGCGGGCGATCACATCGGCCATAATCAACGTGCCCCCCAATCGCTCGACCGTCTGGCGGCCTGTCTCGATGGCCGTTTGGACGGCCGCCACATCGCCCCGAACGACGATCGTCACATAGGCCGCGCCGATCTTTTCCTTGCCGACGACCGTGACGTTGGAAGCCTTGAGCATGTCGTCGGTCGCATGCAACGCCGCCACTAATCCCTGGGTTTCGAGCAGTCCGATGGCATCCGGCGTGTTCATAGAATCATCTCTCGGTACGCGGTCATCATAAGTGTCGAGCAGTGCGCTGTAAACCGGCTGGGCCGACGCCAGTGACGCCGTTATTTCGAGCGGCGCCGGCATCACCGACAACGTCGTGCGGCTTCCCATTCTCTCAGCGGCAATGCGGGCCTGTTCGGCCGCATGGGCGACGTCGCCGGTCGAACCGGTCAGTTTCAGACACTGCGCGGTGCCGAGCGTGTTCTCGACACCCAACAAATGCACGCCAGCCGATTTCGCGCAGACGTCGGCCGCCAACAGGGCCGGCGTTAGGTTTTCAATCTCCAGCAGTGCAAGGCTGTCCATACTACTAACGATTCAAGTTTTTGTTTCCTGCGTTTTTTCAGCATCCTCACCAGAATCTGTGGGTGAAATCTGGCCCGACTCGGACTGCGGACGATGCTCGGCGGAACCCTCGCCTGCCTGGCCGGCGTGCTAATTTGAAGTTTCGGCTTCGTCTCGTCAATCATCGAACGAACGTAAATGTTACGCCGCTCTTCTAATTCAGTCACTTCTCGGCGGAAGAGAACCAGACTTCGCAATGGGGCAACCGTGATTGAAGTTCGGCGACACCAGCCTCGGTGACCTGGGTGTTTCTGAGGTCGAGCCATTTCAGGCTGCTGTGACGTCTCAGGTGTCGGAGGCCTGCGTCGGTGACTTGCGTCTTGTTCAGAGATAGTCTTTTTAGACCTATTAGACCGCTCAGATGTGGTAACCCCGCGTCCGTGACTTGAGTTTGCTCCAAGTTGAGCGCTTGCAGATCCGTGAGACCGTTGACGTATGGGAGACCGGCGTTAGTGACATTCGTGTTTTCGAGATTGAGTCGTTCCAAATTCCGGAATTCGGGACGGGTAAGATTGCTTAAGTTCTCAATGTCAGCGTCGCCAACCGGGGCGCAACGGCTTTGTTGTGACCTGTCTCCCTCGTCGCTCGAAATACTGAATTTGTGCCCACTGCCCCTGACCGCGCAAGACGATCCACGAGCAAATTGACACGACGCCCAACAGGAGGGTCCCACCTAAGACCCACGCACGGAGCCGTGGTTTTGGCGGCCGCGTTTCATCGTTTGATGCCAAAATTTCCTGCATGGCCGATCATGTTCGAAGCGATTCGATTGCAGCGTAATGACCTGAGCTAACTTGCCCGCCGCGTGAGGGACGGGCCGCGAAAAATACAAAAGCAAGTATGTGGAATTGATACTTCTAACACCAGAGAAAATTGGCGGGTTAGGTTGAGCGGCATGAAGGCTGGGACTGGACTAACCAAAGGCAGGGAAGCCCCGGAGATTGCGGGTTGCGTCTCTGGCTGTCCGTGGAATCGACGACGTTCACCCACAAACCATGCAACAGGGGTTTCGCTCCGAACGTCGCTCCAATCTCGGCCTCGCAGCCGCTCGAGAGTTCGTCCAGTTCAGAAACCATAAAACATCGAGTATTGCAACTCAATCTTTTCATAGACTTCTTTTTATTTATTCTTTGCAAATATCCCAGACTTCCTTGACGAATAGATTTACGCTGGGTATGTTCAGTAAAATGAAGTTCATATGAAACATATGTTATCTTGTGTTTGGCGTTGCATTCTGATATCGGCCGAGATTGCTCGACAACCTTTGCTGGAGCAGACGACGATGACGACTTTCCAAAGAATTCAGGTGGCTGTGCCAGCACTGTTGGTCTGTAACTAGGGAACGGTCCAAGGCGGGCCTCTGTCGTTTACCAGCCTTTCGCTGGGCGACTGAACACGGATCGACCTGCCCAGCGAGGATGTGCGCTATCTTGAAGCGCTGCAGGGCGAACATGTGCTTTTCTGGCGCGGGTCAGGTAATGTGCTGCGCCGGGCGCCTTACGGTTTCGACGGCACCACGGTGACACTGGGGACGATTACATCCCCGACTGGGCTGACCACCGGCGATCATGCCACCATCATCAATAATGGCGGCGGCAGTCTGGAAGGATACTTTCATCCCGGTGGTCCCAATTCAACGTTCCAACGCCACGCCACCAGTAGCGACGGGGGACTAACCTGAACCGGTGAAACAGCGATCATCTACCCGTTCCCCACACCCGGTGTGGTGCCCGGCGGCGACAGCGGCACCACCGGCGGCGGGGGCATTTACGAAGCCGCCGGCCAGCGACGTATTTATGCCCAAAACAACTTCGGTGATATCGTCCGTTACACCACCAGTGCCGGCAACGCAGGGCCTTTAACCAGCACGGGTGTGCTGATCGACGGCATCACAGGCAACTTTCAAAGCCAGTCACCCAGCGGCGACACGATTGTGCTGCCCACCGGTGATGTGCTCTATTTCTACACCGACGGCGAAAATTTTGAATCGACCCTAGACGCCATCGGTGTGCTGCTGCTCACCGCCGCCAGCACGGGGTTTACTGATCAGCTCGATAACTTCGTGGCCATCACCGCCGCCGGCATGACCCGGCTCGACGAGATGACCGTCAGCAACATTAGTTTCAGCGGCAGCACGATGACGGCCCTATTGTTCCTTGATGGCGACAGCACGGCCAACGGCAGTAAAGAAGACATCTTCCACGCTCCGCTGACCATCACATTCGACGAAAATATTGCCGGGGCTGTCGTTCCGGAGCCATCGAGCCTTGTACTGCTTGGCGTCGGTGTGTTCTGTCTGGCCGGTTATGGATCGCGACGCCGCCGAAAGCCGTCGGTAGAATCGACTGTATGATCCGCGATATTTTCCGTTTTTTGGGTTGAACCTGAAACCGATCTAGGCAGGCAGGGTGGCTGGGGCTGGACTGGCCAACGGGAGAGAAGCCCCGGAGATTGCGGGTTGCGTTTCTGGCTGTCCGTGGAATCGACGACGTTCACTCACAAACCATACCACCGAGGTTTCGCTCCGAACGTCGCTCTAACCTCGGCCACCCCGCCGCCCGTTGCGCTGGCAGCGAAGGTGACTCCGCGGCGATGTCGGACCAGTCCGATTCTATCGGGTTAGCATAGAGCTTCAAAAGGCCGCACTTCGTACAGCGTAATGCCCGTATTGTAATTAATTGCGAACGATCATACTTGACTCCAGGTCCGTATTTCAGGAAGTCGAGCATTGTCTTGTCGTCTGGTTCACCACGATGCCAAGACAATTTCAACGCAACTTCCATTGATACGTCGGGTATAAATCCGATTTCCAGTTCGGCCCCGAAACCTGTACATGTCTGGCTGAAATCCATGAGATGTGGTTCCTTAACAACTGGGAAAAATACTACTTCGCCTTTGCAGCATCGATTCGCCTTCAGGACACGTTTAGCCGCCTTATCCTGAATGTTTTTATTGGGTGAATCAAGCAATGTCCATTCAAATAGAACATGATAAATATGCAAAGATAGTTTATTCCGCTCAGTACTCCAGCAAGCGTCGCAAACCACAAAAATTTTTTCTGATCTGGCATTCCGTTGGGGTCAACAGCCCACGCCTCCATTAGGGACTCATAGCTTCCACTTGGCATCAACAGAAACATCAGAGTCACTGAGTAACTCGATATCAACATACAACTGAGGACTAATATTGTGATTGCTATCCTGACGCTTGACATGGCTCCAGGTCCGTCATCAGGATTCAACATCCTGAGACGTATCGATTGGATACCGATTAATCCGAAGTACGTCGTCACCGTGAGTCCATAAATGACGTTTCCGATGATTCGACCGTTTTCCGCAAACACTGCCATTTACTCTTGATCTCTTTTCTACCCCAAACAGACGAAATCCAAACACACCCGTAATAGAAAGTCCCACGCCAACCGCAAAGCATGGAATGCACCCCTATTCCAACCCGGACCAGAACTGCTCTCGCCGTGGATTTGGAAATTGGCTAATCTTCCGTCCCTTCGATGTCGAGGGAAATGCGCGCCGCCGAGGACCTTTCAAACCACTCACGTCCATCCATCAAACGAATTTCCCCTCCCCCGAGCGGAAATATCAACGCAGAACTCGGGCTCTGGCGGTGATAGACGTTTGTAAGTCTTATCATATCGGAATGTTACAAAAATGGCTTCAGGGCCGATCGCTCTATCGCGAGATACGCTCATCCACGCCATTGGGCGCGGGACGCTATCCGCGGTCGAATCGGTGGGCAGCCTAAGCTTGTTTTCGTTCCGAATGACCCGCTGGATATGCAACCGTCTGCCTAAGCGCTCGGTGCTGCTGCCCGCCATGTACAACGTCGGCGTGCTCAGCCTGCCGGTCGTGATGGTGACCGGGGCGTTTATCGGCATGGTGCTGGCCGTTCAGGCTTACGACCAGTTTCGTCAGATTCATCTGGAATCGCGGTTGGGCGCGGTGATCAACGTCTCGCTGGTCAAGGAGCTGGGACCGGTGCTGGCTGCCACCATGTTGGCCGGCCGCGTCGGCAGTCGAATGGCCGCCGAATTGGGAACGATGAAGGTGACCGAGCAAATCGACGCGCTGCGGGCGCTGGGCGCGAACCCCATTCATTACCTGGTCGTGCCGCGGTTTCTAGCCTGCTTTCTATTGATTCCGCTGCTGACGTCGGTGACCGATGCCGTTGGAATTTTGGGCGGCTGGTTTTTCAGCACACAGGTGCTAGGGATCAACAGTTTCCACTATTGGTTCCATGCCGAGAACTTCGTCACCATCTACGATGTGCTGAGCGGACTGGCGAAGAGCGTACTTTTCGGGGCCTCGATTGCGTTGATCTCTTGCCACCGAGGTTTCCACTGCGGCGCGGGGGCCGAAGGGGTCGGCCGGGCGGCGACGGAAGCCTTTGTGCTCTCATTCATCGCGATTTTGGCGATCGACTTTTTTCTGGGAATCTTCCTCAACACTTTGTATTACATGATCTGGCCGGCATCGATCTCATTGCTGTGAAGGATTCGTTATGTTGTCTCCGCCCTCGACAAACGAACCTGCCAAGATCTCCCTGCACTGCGTCTCGAAAGGGTTCGCGACGCAACCGGTGCTCCGCGACATTTCGCTCGAGGTGCATACCGGCGAAACACTCGTGCTGATCGGTGAAAGCGGCTGCGGCAAGAGCGTCAGTATGAAGCTGATGATGGCCCTCTTGCAACCTTCCGCGGGAGAAGTGCGTTGGGCCGGACGATTGGTGAGAGATCGAACCGAAACCGAAGTCAACCGGGAACGGCTGCGGTTCGGGTATTTGTTTCAGGGGTCGGCGTTGTTCGATAGCTTAAACGTCTACGAAAACGTGGCCTTCGGCCTGCGGCAGAACACGAGCCTTCCTGAGGAAGACATTCGAGGGGTCGTCCACGAACGGCTCCAGGAAGTCGGACTGTCGGAGATGGTTTGTCGCCGCACCCCTGCCGAGCTTTCCGGCGGCATGAAGAAACGGGTCGGACTGGCCCGGGCGCTGGCGCTGACGCCGAACGTGGTCTTTTACGACGAACCGACGACTGGGCTGGATCCCATTATGAGCGACGTGATCAACGAATTGATCCTGCAAACCCGCTCACTGCGGCCGGTCACCAGCATTGTCGTCACGCACGACATGCGGACCGTGCAAAAAGTGGCCGACCGGGTGGTGATGTTGTACCCGCTGTCACAATTGGAGACGAATGAATCGCAGATTGTCTTTGAAGGTCGGCCGGACGAAGCCTTTGAGTCGGACGATCCACGGATCGCCGATTTTGTTCGCGGACGGGCCGGCGAGAGAATTCAGGAACTGGTGATTGGTTAACGGAGCCTCTAGGCAAGGCTCCGCCTTGAAATGCGAAACAAATCCAAATCCCGAATGTCCTAAACGTCAAAAGACAGCAGCAGATGACTGGGAAGTTTTGAACATTCATATTTCAAGAATTCGAATTTGTTTCGAATTTCGTGCTTCGGATTTGGGAGTGCGAACAAAATTTACGTTTCACACCTGATAACGGTCTAAGGTCCGAGCCGTATAGAAGTGACCGCGTTGGAATTGGCCTGGTGGCTTTGATGGATCGCTGTGAATAGTGATCTGGGACCGTCAGAGTAGCGAAGCGAGAACCACAGGACAGGTCGAACATGACTGAGCGTCAGTTGCAGTTTCGTGTTGGGCTATTTGCCGTCGTCGCCGCAGGGATGACAGCGGCAATGGTGTTCAA
>CAUZTK010000119.1:0-11101 GCA_963582395.1 Planctomycetota bacterium
ACATCACCGATGCCGGACTGAAGCATCTGAAAGGACTCACCCAGCTCGAATTGCTACGGCTCGACCACACTGGGGTGACCAACGACGGGCTGCGGCACCTGAAGGGATTGACCCGTCTGATGGGTCTGTTCCTCATCGGCACCCAAATCACCGACGACGGGCTGGAGCATCTCAAAGGACTGACTCATCTGATGGGTTTGTTCCTCATCGGCACTCAAGTGACTGATGCTGGACTGGAGCATCTGAAAGGACTGACCCAGCTCGAAATGCTGCGACTCGATGACACCAAGGTCACCGACGAGGGAGTCAAAAAGTTGCAGACGGCAATACCTATCTGCACGATTTCTCGCTCAATCCAAGTTCATCCACCGAAATGATGCAGGAAGCCCACACAGGTGAACGTGGAAGGAAAATCGCCCTCCTTTTTCAATAACTTTCCTTCTTGACAACCCGCGCAAAAGCTGGCGTGCGGCCCATTTCTCGTTGAACCTTCACTTTCGACCGACAAAGTGCATTTCACGGGAAATCCCTCCAAAAGCGGGGCTGGGAGACAGGTTGTAGGGGTTGTATCAACCGTCGTGAATGTTTTGAACCTTTGGTTGGATCGGGACCGATGAAAAAACACGCTCTTACGCACCGGAACTTGCACTTTCTGCACCAGAACATGCACTTTCCAGAATGGTTCGCATCACAGAAAGGCCCGAGGCGCCCTCCGTGGCTGTCGACAAGCCGAAACCAGTCCCGGTCTCCCAGAGAATTTTGAAAGAAGTTCGCTACTCACCCGACGATCCGACCTTCGACCATGTCAGTGACTATTCTTGGCTCATCGGAAAAATCCACCGTGTACACATTACCGGCGGAACCTGGAAGATTCGCTACTCGCCCCTAGACCAGCAGGACCGTTGGGGTGGAAGTATCGTGCTGGCCGAGGACGCGCACATCGACAAATTCGCAGACGGCGTTTTCTCTACGCTGAAGGAGAGATCATCGTCAATCGGCCGACGATCTACCTGACCGGACCACTGTATCGAATCTCCACAATCCGAAAGTTGACCGACCAAAATCGTAAAGAACTGTGGGCGAAGCGCCTGCAGCGAACCACTCTTCGAAACTGACGGCTTATTTCCTCGTCCGGTGGATTCTCGACAGCCTTTCCCGTCGCCAGCGGGAAGGGGAAGTCCGCTGTAGTGTTAGTACATCGCCGTGGCCAGTTTGCGACGATATTCACTCACCAATTCGGGCGGAGTGCTCGGTATTTCGAAGATCTTGACCATCGTCTCTTTGGCCTCATTTCCGATGCCGGTCTTGTCACGCTCGATCAGGGCCAGGCAGATTTCGAGCGATTCAGCGTGCTCTCCGGCGACGGCCAGCGCGTCGGCCAATCGGAGCTGAAGCAAGAGTTCGTCGGGAGCCGCCTCGGCGGCTTTGCGCGCTTCCTCGACGCCGCCCGCCTCTTCAGCCACCGATCGCAAATCGAGCTGCGATTTGATCGCCTCCGCCTCCGGCTCCAGATACTGGCGCGCTTCCAGCTCGGTGATGATCTGGCGACTTTCATCGTCTCGATTTTGGGCCAGCAGCACTCGGGCCAGATGAATTTTTGTCGCATCATTCGGCGAAAGCTCCAGCGCTTCGCGGTAGGCATTCTCCGCCGCGGAGGAGTCCTTCGGTTCGAGTTCCTGTCCGCGTTTGAGAAGCTCTTCGGCCGGCGAAGGCAGGATCGAGTCGAGCCACTCCCGCAATTGTTCTTCCGGCAACAGGCCGAGAAACTCGTTAACCGGCTGCCGATCTCGAAATGCGAGGACGTAGGGAATTGACTGAACACCGAACGTGGCGGCAATCTCCTGGCACTCGTCGACGTTGACCTTCACCAACGTAAAGCGTCCCCCGTATTCCTCGGCGAACGATTCGAGCAGCGGTGCCAGTTGACGACAGGGACCACACCACGGCGCCCAGAAATCGACGATGATCGGTCGTTCGGCAGAACGCTCGACGACGTCGGCTTCAAACTTTTCTGTCGTGGTTTCGACGATCCACTGAGACGCTTCAGCCATTCAGGTTCCCCTCCAAACGATCTTCGCCGGAATCAGAACTGCGCAGGACCACGACAACGAACGGGCAAACTGCAGTGTACGGGTTTGCCGGGGCCGCATCAAACGATGCCAAACGACAACAGACCCGCCAACAGGGTCTCAGGAGTGCTGTCGAAAAGCAACAGACAATGGCTCAGCTCCAAACGGCATGGGGACCCGAAACCGGTCTCCGGTGAAGACCTTACGACGTTTTGCTTTCGCGGCTTGCCGTTCGGTCTTCGATTTGCGAACCAGGGTGCCGTCACAACAGATGTTGTCGAACAAGCGGAGAACAGTGATGCAGGTTTCAGGAATCGGCGCGGCAGGGGTGGGTGGTACATCGGCATTGTCGGGTGGAGCGACAGCCACGGCGTGAACCGGCGCCGCAGGCGCTCCCGCAGCGAATTCGACGGCGGGCAGCGAACAGACATCGTCGCTGGACGGGACCGCTCGCAATCTGCTCTTCATGCTCATTATTTTGGCCTTGCTTAAAAAGGGTGACAAAGACGGCAGCGCCTGAGCCGCGGTGGTCGGATTTTTGGCTGGTTTGTCGCTGGCCAGCCAGCTCTCTCAAGCGTTCGGAGGCCCGGAGAATCAGACGGTGCCGGGAATCGACAGCGGTCTCGGCGGGCAGCTCGATCTCTAAGCCTGAGCGAAAAATCGTTCCGCGCCGCTTACCGGCTTAGCGAACATTCCCTTTTGGGGCTCGGCTGAAATCCGGCGGCAATCACCGTACCCGCTTGTCTCATTCGACGAGTTCGAACGAACGGCTCCAAATCTCGATGTCGTCTTGGTTCGCTTCCAACAGCAGGCTTGCGGCGGCACGTAACACGAGTTGATATCGGCCGGGTGGTGTCTGCTCCGCATCGGTCAGTGCGAAACCGACCGTGGCATGTGAACTGGCCCCGTCGAGCCGGTGGGAATAGTGGGCTTCTTCTCCGTCGGACCGGATTAGCAGCCACTCGAGATCCAGCGCAGGATGCTTTTGAATCAGCCGGGCGCAGGCGAAGAGGGTCATTCCGCGTTGAAACCGCTTCCGCTCACCAAAGGCATGTGTTCCGTCGCTGCTGAGACGGCTGCCGATTTCGATTCGGTGAAAATAGTCTTGGTACGACAGCGACCGATCCGCCAGAATTTTCTCGACGGTGGCTTCGTCCATCTGATGAAACTCAGTCGGCATCGGCGTGCCGAATACCCCATAGGGGTCGCTGACCCGTTGGATGGCCCATCCGCCCGCCACCCATAATCCGCCGATCAGCAGATAGAGCACTCTAGAACGGAGAACCGGACGCCGTCGAAACCGGGCCGCCCGGCCGTTGGGATGACTGAGATCACAGTCCGTTCGATTCACCGCAGCGAAGTCCGTCCACGATTCCGCACGGCTGAATCGGATCGCAAGCGCTCTCCCTCGGCTGAGGTCGCGTTCGCTGATGAAGGCCAGCAAAGCGGCGAGCATCACCGGCGAAAAAATACCGAGCGACATCGTCACTCCGAGCACGATATGAAAGAGCGCAGCCAAGACGAGCATCGGCAGACGCAATCGGGAACTCCACACCAGAAGTGGAAACGCCAACTCGAATAGCACAGTTGCGATGCTGGCCAGAATGAGCAGCCTCGGCTGTGTGCTGAACCACAAGCCCCATCGGCCGCCGCCCCACTGGTCGTCCAACAGCGAAAACATCAGCAGATCGCCGTTGGCGAAATCGGGCAGCCGAATTTTGGTCAGCGCGGCCCCGAAGTAGATGCTCACAAACAGCAGTTGTATCAGCCGTCGCGGCCACGCCGGACTCAGCATGACAAAGAGACGACCCTTCGACCGCAGCAACCGATCGATCGACCAGACGGCACCGCATCCGGAAAAGCTGAGCAGCACCATCAGGTGCATTCCGATGACCGAGTATTTTTTGAACGTTCCCGCATGGTCGAGCAGTCCCATCCAAACGGTCAGAGCAACGGCAATCCATAAACTCGTCCGTGTCCGCCATCCCAGCGTTACGGTCAACAGGGCGAACAACAGCAGCGAATGCAAAACGACCGTCCACGCCGCTCCCACCGCCACCGGTTCGAAGAATGTTCCCGAATAGGCTGTCTGCGGAAACAGCGGCATCGGTGAACCGTCGGATGAATAGAGTTCGACGGCATACGGCCAGCGGGCGGCAGCGTCGTAAAGAAAGATCAGCCCCACGGCCATCCGCATCAGTGCCAACGGACGCGGACTCTCCGGCGCGAAGAAAAACGCCTTCACGGCGAGGGCTCCCATTTCGAAACCGTGCCTTCTGGCCCGACGTCGGCTTGCTCGATGACACGCCAGTATTTGTGGATGGATGTCTCGACTGGCGAAGATGATGCCGTTGAATAGCTGCCGCCGGACTCATCCTCGTAGAGGTCGCTGACAAGATCGTCGGGAAAATTGTAACGCACCGGCCAGTACTGTTCGACGAGATAAACCCGCTGAATTTCCAGATCCGGGTTGTCCAGGCAAGCAGCCTCGTGCAGCCGAATGGCATCGAGCGCGGTGTCGCGAAAGAAAACGTGCTGCCCGGTGAGGTCGAGACGGGTCACGTTGCCGTGAACTCCCCAGCGGAAACGATGCCGCCGGTTTGGAAACAGTTGCACGTGACGCCCATCGCCCGTTTGGCCGATGATCATCCGCCGATGCGACTCGGTCGGGTAATTCGGGAACATGTCCCATGTCCAGAAATACACGATCGGATGGGTCAACGGGTCGCCGAGGGCATGGCGGTAAAGAAAGAACGCGGTGGTGGAAAGATACGCGATCATCAGCGCGACCGCCGCAAGCCGGCGAAGGACAATCAACCGGATCAATTCAGCCGTCTCCGTTTCGCGAGACGCACCTGGTGACGAACATCAAGCGTCGTTCAAGTACACACAGCCATCGTCCAGGTCTGCGATAAAGACAGAACGTGCATGAGTTGCAGTTTATCAGATCGTGGCTGGTTACCCAAAGTTCAAGGCGATTCGACATAGATGCCGAACTCTGCGGCTGTGCATTGTTGAGAGACCGCTGCACTACCAGCCGGGTGAGATCACCAAAACCATCACCAGTTTTCTTCGATCCACTCGATGAAGCCCTCTCCGAGGAAGAACCCAAGAGTGCCGTAGATCAACGCGCCTGCGAGTATGGTGTCGCCGAGAAAAAGCAATGTGCCTTCGCTGATGAAGATGCACGCGCCCAAGCCGAGTCCGCCACCAACCAATGCGCTGAGAAAAACACCAGCGATAACGTTTGTAAGATGATGCTCGTTGTTGCTGGAATTTCCCACGACTGCAACGCTCAAGCGTTAGATTGTCCAACGTGCCCATGCGTCATCATCAGTCACCCGACACTCGGTCGTGCGGGGATGTCAATCCCACCACCACGGATGCTGTTTGGGCGGCTCTTTCTGCAGAGCAGCCGAGTGGATTCCCTCCAGCCGGGCAGCCGGATCCGTTTTGAACCGCAATGTCCGCACCGTTTGATGAGGGTCGATCGTCACACCGCCGCCGACAAGACCCACATACATGCTTCTCCGCGCCCGGCGGAAGTTAACCACCGTCGGCACCTGAGCGGGCGGCGTTCCCTTTTGAACCGCAACCCGATCGCGATCCAGAAACAACGACATTCTCCAACCGACTTTTTCTGCCAGCCCCTCCTTGTTCAACAGGGCCGCCATCACCGCCAGATCGATCAGGTTCTGCAGCTCGGCAAAGATCGCCGACTTTGCGGCCAATGCGGGAAATTTGTCGGTGAAATTCCGGGCAAAACGCTGAGTCGAGACGCGGGTGAAGGCCGCAGCGCTCCGCTGGCCCGACGCCCCGACCTGTTCTTCCTGCGACATCAACTGCGCCCGCTGGCCGGCAAACTGATAGGCGTTGCCGTCGACGCTCTTGTTGAACGGCTCGTAGAACGGCGTGAACCACCACCGCTGCATGCTGTTGCCTCCGGAACCGACCATCGACAGGTGGCTTTGCAGGCCACGCACCCGCGGTTTTTCCAGGCCTAGAGAAATCAGCTTCATGCGGTAGTCGGCTTCCAGCATGGCTTCGGCAAAATGCGACTCCGACTCGACGCCCCAAATCCGTACATTCTGCATGCCCAGAATGTTTCGCATTTTCCGGTACCGGGCCCCGATGACGCTTGGTCTGGCGGCACGGATGCTGGTGGCGACGTAGCGCTGCAGCGAAGCGAGCCGCTTCGGTTCCGGATCGATCGAGCAGCCGATGGGATCCCCCCGCTGGATTGTCCGCAGGGCGACAATCAGATCATCGAGCCGAAGCGGAGGACGACCCGTGCTCAACCCGACGACACGTCCGACGACATTGGCAGCGTACCCTTCGGCCGGACCCGCGATCACCAGGTCCTTCGCTTCGGGATAGACGAAGACGTAATCGATCCGCTGCAGACCGGCCAGAAACTGCATATCGGGCGGCACTGCGGTTTTCTTCTCGACGTATTCTTGACAGGCAGCTTCCAGGCGGACCAGCGAAACCTTACGGAGCTGGCTCGGTTGATTGACGTCGTCGGCCAGAAGTTTTTTGGAAACCGCTTCCATCCGCTGCTTGCTGAGCGCCACCGATTTTTTCGTCACGAAGAGCGGTTTGACGACTCCTTGAGCGTCGATCTTGATTCCGGCGGCGTTTCCCCCACCAGCAATGGCTCCACCGATTCCCGCAGCACCTCCTGCCCCGCCGCCGATCCCACCGATGTTGCCGCCGCCAATCCCACCTCCCATTCCGCCAATCCCACCGCCAATGGCTACCTGAGCGTGCGCCGGATTCGGTGTGAAAATCGTCAACAGGAACAGCGCAGCCACAACCACACAGTAAGGGGGACAGATCATGGCGGGCTCCTTGATCTCAGCCGGCTCAGTTTACGGGGACACGTCGTTCGACACAGGCCCGCGGCAAGAGGAGGACGTTTAAGATCAAAACCGATCGGACCAGTTCGGTCCGGAGACGTTCGCACCAACTTGCATCATACCAACGTGGACTGAGGATGCCATAAGAATTGTGCGACAGATTGGAAAGTGTGCGGCCAGAATTTCTAGCATTCTGAACCCGGGTGGCCCAACCGACTTGCGGTCAGGTGCCGTCAGGCACAAGAGACCAGTCCCTCGACGGACAACCAGGAAAGACGTCCTGTTTCTGATTGAAATGCGAATGACGCAGGATTCTTGTCGCTGCGCGACCCAGCCACGAGATGGTCGGGCCACCCCAGACATCTTTTGCACTGCCAGAAAAACTTGCCACACACGCTGGAACACCGGATTCGGCTTGCAGTTGCGTGTAGTCAAATTGAGATCGCGAAAATTGCTGGACCACAGATCCGCGACACCCACGAGTTGCTACCTGTGGGCTTGCTCATGATCTCATACTGCTTTTCTACCCAACTTCCAGAGAATCAGTAAACTGTGAGGGCTGATTCGAGTGCTTCCCCGATGGTCTCGATGCCTTCAATCAAGGCATCATCGGAAATAACCAGGGGTGGGCAGATCTTAATGGTCGGGAGACCGGTTTGAATCATCATCACACCTCGTTTGACCGCCTCCCATGCGCACCTACGGGCCAATTCACAGTCCGGCAAACCGGTTTTCGGATCGCGGGCGTGAACAACGTGCAGCAAGCCGAGGCCGTTCGCATCAGCGATGTGCTCGGGAAAACGGGCTTTGAGGGTTTGTAGTTTTTCTTTGGCAATTTCCCCTTTTCGGGCCGCTTCTTCGATGAGACTTTCCGATTCCAGCACATCCAAATTGGCTAACGCTGCCGCACACGAGAGCGGATGACCGGCGTGTGTAGTGGTGATCTCTGCCGGTCCCAGAAGGTCGAGAACGTCGGCGGGTCCGAGAATCGCCGCCAAAGGCAGACTCGACGTGAGCCCTTTCCCAATGCAGATCAAATCCGCCCGAACGTCGTAGTGTTCGTGCCCAAACCACTTTCCTGTTCTTCCGAACCCCGTCTGGATTTCATCGAAAATGAGCAGCACGTCGTGCTCATCGGCCCAGCGGCGAAGTCGGTGTACATACTCGGTCGGCCAGGGCACGGCCCGCGACCCTGGAATCGATTCAATAAACACCGCTGCGATATTCTGCGGCTCAACACCGCGGTCGACCAAGTCCGCGATGCCGGCATCGAAAAACGCGGACCAATCGGTCGTTTCGCCCGAACCATCGCCGATGTTTAGTCGTGGAGCTGGCAGGTGATGAATGTTCTCATCGGGACTTGTCAACCAGGGTTTGCCGGCACTTTCTCCGGAAACCTGATGGGCTCCCAGAGTCCAACCGTGGTAGTCGCCGGTGTGTGTCAGAATGTGACACTTGGCGGGGTCTTTCCGCATCCCCCATTCGCGGGCCAGTCGTAGCGAACATTCGGTGGTCTCGGAACCGGTCGTCCAGAAATAGATCTTCTCGCAATGGGGCGGAGCGAGTTCGAGCAGGCGTTTGGCCAACGTCACCCGAATCTCAGATGCATAACTGAACTGTGCCAACAACCCGTTTTCAACATGCTGCTTCAGAGCCTGGCGAATCGCCGGGTGACCGTGGCCGGTGTTGGTCATCACGGCCGTCGAGCTGAAGTCGATCCAGCAGTTACCCGCGGAATCGTAAATCTGAAAACCTTCCGCTCGATCCCAGAGAATGGGGGGCTGGTAACAATTGACCTGTGGGAACACATCGGCCGAGGCTGACATCAGCTCGAGCGTTTCATTCGCGGGGATCGGTGTCGTAATTCGTCGGTAGCGAGTCTCAATTCTCTGAGTCTCTTCAGCTTTGCGGAGAAACATGTTCGGTATGGACGAAGTCGTGGTTTGTTTCATAGTCGTTCTCTGATTCGCCGTGTTGTCCAGCTTGAACAATCCAGAGGGTCCTATTCATGACCCCGAAGGACCACGGCGGGGTCACCCCAGATGACCGTGCCGCTGCCGATGTTCTGACCATACTAAACCCAAGAAGACCAAACAAGCTTTGACCGTCAACCAGACTGCGGGCGTGCGGCCAGAATTTCTGGCATTCTGAACTCGTGTGACCAGGCCACCCCAGACCTCTTTTGCACTGCCAGAAAAATTTTCCACACACATATTCAATCCCGTGAAATTCAGTGACTTCCAAAATTCGCCTTGAGTGGTATGATTTTCTATAGGTGAACGCAAGGCCTTTCCTCAGCGTGGTTCGATCTCAACAGGCCATTCAGGGAAGGATGACATGCGTTCCAGGGCGAAGTATCGCATCAGTGCCCCCGATGTGCGGTCGGTGGCGGCGACATGCTCAAAAAGACCCCCTCCCCTCGACGTTCAAAACCATCGAAACACGTTGACCCACAAATAAAAGGGAAAACATCGATCGTTTTGGAAGAACTGAGTTTGAGAGAATTACAAAGGCCGAAAATGTCCAACTCGAACGCTGAAGAGATCACGCTGGCCATGATGCGCGAGTCGCTGTTTAGCAGCATCGTTTGCGATGCGCTGGACAGTCTCGGTTACAGGCAGCAATCGCCGCGCGTGCCGTTGATTTCGTACACGGTTGATGAAGTCCTTGTCGGTCGATGCAAAACGACGCGGTGGGTCGACATAGCCTACGAAGATCCGAAGCCTTATGAAAAGGAACTGGCTGCCGTCGACAGTTGCCGGCCGGATGACGTGTTGATCGTGGCCGCTTCCGGGTCGATGCGTTCGGGACTTTGGGGTGAGTTGCTCTCGACCGCCGCGCGAAGTACGGGCTGTGTGGGCGCGATCGTCGACGGAGCCGTCCGCGATGTCCGCCAAATGCGGGAGATGGCCTTCCCGATGTTCGCCCGAGGCACCTGCATCTACGACAGTCTGAATCGGCAACTCGTCATCGAATACGACGTCCCGGTTGATATCGATGGAGTTCAATTCTGTCCGGGCGATCTGGTCATCGCCGACGTAGACGGTGTTGTCGTTGTGCCGCAGCAGGTTGAATCGCAAACGATTCGTCGCGCCTGGCAGAAAGTCCACGACGAAAACGTAACTCACGACGCAATCAAATCTGGGATGAAGGCCACCGATGCCTACGAGAAATATGGGATCTTGTGACGAGTGAATTACGAACCGCCGCTCCAATCGGCCGGAGACATGCCGGCACCGACCCAGCGGTGGAAACTCGACCACGACCAATCGTCATCGCAATTTACCAAGACGTGCTTCAGCGGATTATAATGCACGTTATCGAAAAGGTGCAAGAAATCTTCGTAGTCTTGGACCTTGTGCCCCCGCCTCGGATGTCATGCACGGGTGCATGACCTACTTGTCTGTGGTCTTGTAATCACACCAGTCACTTCCGCCTGCCACATGGTCGCTCCGAATAAACGAAGCAAAGTCATGCCAGTATCATGGTACTACCAAGTCATGGGCGAGACGATTGGACCGTTAACGTCGAAGCAAGTTTGAGAACTTGCGAAAAACGGAACAATCACTCACGATACTCTTCTTCGAAAACGCGAAGAAGGCAAATGGGTGTTGGCCGATCGTGTGAAAGGATTGTTCAAAGAACCACATCCCGAGATGACCGAGGTCATGTTGTCAACCGCGATCATAAACTCCGAAAAAGACTCTCACACCACAAGCAAACGCCCCATCTGGGCCAATGTTCAACGAGAGCCCCCGGAAAGACAAGGTTTTGTGCTGAGATAGCGGGTTCGCTGGCATTGGTACACGGCAGCCGACATTATTGCCCTGTGCGTTCTTGCTGTAATGGTTTTAATCTTCGTCATCTCAAGCACACACCGAACACCTGTCACGAAAACGATTGTTGCAGTGACACCTCCGGAACCCCAGGCCAAAACGAAAGAAGAACCGTAACCCGAGCCGAAGCGCGAGACGAGCCCGTCTAAGCAGAGGCCGCGACTCTATGAGACCTCACGCCTCACGTTTTCCAAGGAACCGAGTCACATACTAGACTTTGGTGATTCCGTCGTAGTAGTTACATTTTCGCCGGACGGCAAGCGCTTGATAACCGCCAGCGCCAACGCTTCAAAGGGTCCGGTAGTTATAGCGTGGGACACGATAACCTGGAATAAAG
>CAUZTK010000120.1:0-11058 GCA_963582395.1 Planctomycetota bacterium
CACGTCCAACGTGACGGTGCTGGCCGATGGAGCGAAGTGGATCTGGGAAGAACAACGCAATCACCTTCGCGGAGCCGACGGCGTTCTGGACATATTCCATGTTCTGGAACACTTTGCGGCAGCGCGCCGTGGTGCTCAGCGGCGGTTGGCCCGCGATTGTCAAGTACATCACGACGACCGGCGCGTCGATCGGTCGGCCGGAAAAGTAGCAGCCACTCGACGAACTGCTGACCCATCTGAGCCCGCACGCGGACCACGTTGGCTACGCCGAACGTCTGTCGCTGGACCGATCGATCGGGAGCGGTCAGGTATAAGGCGCCTGCAAGAACCTGATTGGCCGTCGCCTGAAACAAACCGGAGCCCGTTGGAAAGTCCGACGAGTCAACCGCATGGCTGGCCTGTGCTCCCTGATGTATAACGACAACTGGAATCATTACTGGGACAACCTCGCAACCTGAATACCGAAATCCCTGAGGGCACCCGGCCGCCCTCTCCGCTCTGGGATCTCCGCAACATAGTCGCACGGCGCGCAGATGTGATAAGGTGAGACTCTGATCGGCAATGTTTGAGCGGTTGTTGCGGATTGCCGTGATGGCCATTGTCTGGGACTGTCGCACACACACCGCCGTCCGGTCCCCCGGCTGGCGCAGCGGACGAATCGATACCATTGCAGCTATGATTTACTCAAACCGTAAACTATTATCCGTGGCCCAACATCTTTTCTGTTTTCAGTTTGAGTTCGAGGAGTCAAACCCGCTCTGTGGTGATTGATCTGGGATAGGAAACTCCGCAGGCAGAGTGATGTGAGAAACCCCACAACATGTCAAGTTCAAACAGATCAGAGCGGCCCGGCATCGACGATAGGTCTGCCCTGAAGCTCGTGACGGAAATGATGGCCATTCCCGGCAAGAGTTGCGAGGAAGGCCGAGTCGTTCAGTACGTTCGCCAGCGTCTTACCAAGGCAGGTGTCCCCGCTTCGTCGATTGTGATTGACACTGCGCACCGGCGCAGTCCGGCCGGCGGGGAGGTGGGCAATCTGATTGTCAAACTGCCGGGAACAAAGCGCGGCCCGCGGCGAATGATGATCGGACACCTCGACACGGTGCCCTTGTGCGAAGGCTCTCAGCCGGTTCGGAAAGGGCCGCTAATTGTCTCGCGTGATCCCCGCACCGCACTGGGTGGTGACAACCGTGCCGGAGCCAGCGTCGTGCTGAATGCCGTTCTGGAGATTCAGCGCCGTCAACTGGCGCACCCTCCGCTAACCCTTTTTTGGCCCGTGCAGGAGGAAATTGGTTTGTACGGAGCGCGGTACTCCAGCCTCAATCGGCTGGGGAGTCCCCGGCTCTGCTTCAACTGGGACGGCAGTGCTCCGCACGTGGCCACAATTGGCGCGACCGGAGACTTCGCCATTCGCATCGAGGTTGAGGGCATCGCCAGCCATGCCGGCGCGTATCCCGAAAGAGGCGTCAGCGCCGTCGCCGTTGCGGGACTGGCCATTGCCGACCTCACCGAAAACGGCTGGCACGGATTGATCATCAAAGGCCGCAAGAGCGGCACCAGCAACATCGGGATCGTGCAAGCCGGAACGGCCAGGGCCACCAATGTCGTTGTGCCCAATTTGACCCTGCTGGCCGAGGCCCGCAGTCACGACCCAAAATTCCGAAAACGGATCGTTGAGGAATACCGCAAAGCTTTCCAAAAGGCCGTCAAAAAAGTCAATAATAACGCTGGAAAAACCGCCCACGTCCAATTCGAGGCCGAGCTCAAATACGACTCGTTCCGTCTTGCCGAGGACGAGCCGGCCGTGACCACCGCGCTGTCGGTGATCAGGGCCGCCGGACTGAAACCGGAAATGAAAGTCGCCAACGGCGGCCTCGACGCCAACTGGATGACGGCCCGCGGTTTGCCAACCGTCACCATGGGCTGCGGTCAGCAAGACGCCCATACAGTCGACGAAAGTCTGCACGTCGCCAGTTTTCTGCACGCCTGCCGTGTGGGATTACTCATTGCGACTGGCGTAGATTAAGAGCGCCGCTTCAGAACGCAGGGATTTTTGGGCGACACATCCCTAACTCCCTACTCTTCTCAGATTCACGTCGTCTGATGCGGGTTCACCGGGAAGCTTGCGTCGATGATGCGACGAGGAAGCTTCGCGGCCGATTTCGTATAGACCCATCTGGCGTTTGCGTGTCTAATCTCGCTCCTTTCCCGTTTACCAGCGCACTTTTTGTCTGGCGTCAAAGCGCTCGTCCAGCGAGGAGCAACCATTCGGCCGTGGACAATTTCTGGCGTGTGATCCCCTACGTCTGGCCTTACCGACGTCAAGTGTACGTTTCGGTTCTGTTCGGTTGTCTGGTGGCCTTGTTCTGGGCATTGAACCTGTCGGCTGCATTGCCAGTCGTCACGGTCCTGCTGCGGGGACAAGGACTCGGCGATTACCTGGATGAAAAAATCGATGATGCGCAGGGTGAAACGGACAAAAAGGTCCAGAATCTGGAGAACCTCGACCAACAGCTCAAGGTGCTCGAAGGAAAGACCAGCAGCCGAGTCGACGATCAGCGAGTCCGCATTCTCAATGACCGGGACCGACAGCAGAAAAGGCTGATCGCCGCGTCGCGGAATCTGGCGACCATGACCTGGCTGAAGTCGAACCTGCTGCCCTGGCTTCCGGGCGACCGGTTCGACCTGCTGGTTTGCATTCTGCTGGTGTTGGTGATCGCCACGGTCTTGAAAGGACTCTGCATTTTCGTGCAGGACGTGTTGGTCGGCAGCGTGGTTGAGCTGACCATCGTGGCCGTTCGCAAAGAGTGCTTCCGCAAGACCCTGGGGCTCGATTTTCAGACCCTCTCGCTCGACGGCACGTCGCAGCTCATGGCGAAGTTCACCTTCGACATGACGGTCCTTTCCACCGGACTGCGACTGCTTGGAGGGAAAGTGATTCGCGAGCCGCTCAAGGCGCTGGCCTGCATTGGTTTGGCGTTTATGGTGAGTTGGCAATTGACGCTGCTATCGCTGTTGTTTGCCCCGTTGGCCGGCTTGGTGTTTTATCGGATCGGCCGCAAGTTGAAGGCGGCCAGTCACCGGCTGATGGAGAGCATGTCCCGAATCTACAAGACCCTGGAGGAGACGTTCGACGCGATCAAGGTGGTCATCGCTTTCAACGGTGCGGGCCGACACCGTCAGCGGTTCCATCGCGAGAACAAAACTTACTACGGCAAGGCCATGCAGATCGTCAAGATCGACGCGCTGACCAGTCCCACTACTGAACTGCTGGGGATCTTGGCCGCGCTCATTGCCCTGCTGCCCGGCGCTTACCTTGTGTTACGGGGCACAAACTCAATTTGGGGCTTTCGGCTCGTTTCCGGTTCGTCGATGGACGTTGAGGAATTGATGCTGTTATACGTGCTGCTGGCCGGCGTGATCGACCCGGCCCGCAAGCTTTCAACGACCTATGTCAAAATCAAACGCGCCGCTGCGGCTGCCGACCGCATCTTTCACCTGATCGACCGCAAATCGCTCGTGCAGCAAACGTCCGAGCCAAAACAACTTCCACGACATACCAAGTCAATCGAGTTCCGGAACATTCACTTCACATATGCCGGCGACACAAGAAATCTAGGCCCCGGCGGCAGCAAATTCAGCCGGCCCGCCGTGCTCGACGATGTGAACCTAAAAGTCAATGCCGGTGAAATGATTGTCGTCGTCGGCGAAAACGGTTCCGGGAAGTCAACCTTGGTCAATCTGCTGCCGCGACTCTTCGACCCGGACAACGGTTCCGTGTTGATCGACGGCGTGGATATCAGCGACGTCCGCCTGATGAAACTGCGCGAACAGATCGGCGTGGTGACGCAGGAGACGCTTCTCTTCGACGATACCATTCAGAACAACATCGGCTATGGACGATGCGGCGCGACTCGGGCAGAGATCGAGGAGGCCGCCCAGCGAGCGAATGCTATACGATTCATCGAAGAGCTGCCCGAGGGTTTTGACACAGGCGTAGGTGAAAAGGGACAGCGGCTCTCCGGCGGACAGCGTCAGCGGGTGGCTCTGGCCCGCGCCATACTGCGTGATCCGCCAATTCTAATCCTAGATGAGGCGACCTCTGCCATCGACGCGCAGAGCGAACGGCTGATCCACCAGGCGCTGCGCGAGTTCGTCAAAGGGCGGACAACGTTCCTGATCACGCATTCGGTCAGCCAGAGCATTCTCGATTTTGTCACTCGGATTGTTGTGATGGATCAGGGGAGAATTGTCGCCGTCGGGCCGCACGAAACGCTCCTCGAAGCCTGCCCCTTATACGCACGGCTGTATAAGGCCCAGGTCCGCCAGCGGGCGACGGCAGATGACGCTGAAACCGATGACAAATCGTGCCTGTTGCGACTGGACTCCGCAGACGAGAACAGCCACCCCGATTTGCCCCGAAATACAGCAGCGTCGGGTCGATCCGACACAAAAAAAACGACGAAGCGGGTGTCTGGTAATTCCGACGCAGCCGAATCGCCAGAATCTGCAACGGGGTGATCGTAAGACTGCTCAACGATGAGATTCACATCCATTGTTTAAGTCTCGATTCCGGAAATCGACAACGGCAGAGAGGCTCACCGGCGAGCTGAACTCCAAGACGCACTGGGAGACCTGTCGTTCATGTTCAATGTTGCGTCAAATCTCAAATGACGGGTTGTTGCCGGCTCGAAAAAACGACTGTTCGAGAGGGACGGCCTTCTTGGCGACACGCTCATGCCGGGACGCGCAGAGCAAACGTTGCGCAACGTTTGCTCTTCAGAATAGTCACACGCGTCCACATTTTCTGATCAGGCAGTCTCTCGCCAACGAACCGAGAACCGAGGGGCGGATGAGTTTTCATTCGGTTTGGCACAGTTAATGCGTCTTCGTCGGTGCATGAAACACCATGGCTGTGCTTGAAAACGGCGGTACCGACCCAAACTCAATTCAGGCACCGCGAAAACGCCGAGAAAACTGGTCCCAAAGGACCTCCAGCCGGCGAAACCAGCCCTTTGAGCAATGGCGTGCATTTTGCCGGCTGATTTGTAAGAACCGCGTCGGCGTTTGGCAAATTTACAATTTCAGGCAGGGAGGCCTGAATGGTGCGTGGCCCGTACCACGAATCACCAATATCCGCCCGGCAGGCGGATGTTAACTTCACAGCCGATCCGGCTGCGGTTTTCTCCAAGCCTCCTGTGCCTTCCCTTCTGCCCCGACATGCGTGCGCCCTCGTCATGCCACGACACCGGTGCGCCGCCCCGTCCCATCAGGGAGATGACCCATGACGGCGCTCTTGCTGATGCTGGCCTCAGTCGTCCCGGCCAATGCAGCCGACTCGCAACCACAGGGGGTCCTGCTGGAGTTCACCGCCAGTTGGTGCGGCCCTTGTCGTCAAATGAGCCCCATCGTCAGCCGGCTGGAGCGCCAGGGGTACCCCATTCGCAAAGTCGACGTCGATCGACAGCAAGCGCTGGCTCGCCGCTACCGGGTTACCGGCATTCCGGCCTTCGTGCTGGTGATTAAAGGTAAAGATGTAAAGCGACTCACAGGTGTGCAATCCGAACGGGAACTGATACGCCTGATGGCGCAAATACCCAAACGAGACCCGAACCGGACCGTGATTGCGACACCCGCCAGAACACGAACACCTACGCAACTACCGGCTACTGAACGCTTGGCAGACGACGGTCGGCCCAAAGCGAAAATCTTTCCGCGTTTTCAGTTTCCTTTTTTCGGGTCGAAGAACAAGCCATCGAAAGTCGGTGTTGCGGCCTCAGCTTCGTCCACGCCGCCCATCATTCGTGCCAAACACGACGGCCCCGACCGGCCGACCGGCGATCGCCCGCCCATTGACTCGCTGGCGGCGAGTACACGGATTCGCGTCAAAGATGAGACCGGCATCAATTTCGGCTCAGGAACCATCATCGACAGCCGGCCGGGCCGCACAATCATCCTCACCTGTGGACACATCTTTCGCGACCTCAAACAATTTGCTTCAATTGAAGTCGACGTGTTTCACGGCGAACGGTTCGAGCGATATCTGGGGAGCGTGATTCGATACGACCTAGAATCGGATGCCGGGCTGATCGCCGTCCCGACCGACAGCGCGCTGCCGATCTCAAGAATCGCGACAACGCGTTATCGGATCTCGCGTAACGATTCGGTGGTCAGCATCGGCTGCGGTGGCGGTGAACCGCCGTCGAAGCAGCAGCTACGAGTCACCGCTTTGAACCGGTATCTCGGTCCCGACAACATCGAATGCTCTGGGTTACCGAAACTGGGCCGTTCGGGCGGTGGTCTGTTTAATGCCGACGGCGAAGTGATCGGCGTCTGCATCGCCGCCGAGCCGAAAGAACGGGTCGGCCTGTATGCGGGCCTAAAGGCAATCCACAAGTTGTTGGATCAGGCCGATCTGACGCATCTCTACCGCCGGAATCAGAAGCTGAACATTTCCGAAGAGACCGAACCGATCGAGCCAACAGACCAGACCCCAGGGATGGACACGGAAGTCGCGGGGAACGGCGTGCCAACCAACTCCATCGGCGAGCAATCGGAGGGCAACTTGGAAGCGGCCAATCGTGACCAGTCCCGGCAACAAGCCCCTCTGACCAACGGTGGCCGCAACACCGGCGCGTCATCCTTCGTCACTTCGGCAGAAGAAGCCGAAGTGATCTGCATCATCCGTCCGATCGACAAGCCACGTTCCGCCAGCCGGGTGGTGATCATCAATCGTGCCAGCCGCAAGTTTCTGGCCTATTTGAGGAGCGAATTGCAGCAGCAGCCGCAACCGACGATGGGCACCCTCAAACCGTTCGCCATTTCGCATTCCACGCGCCTAGACACCTCCGCGTTCCGTCCACTCGTTCGACGCTTACCAGGCGAATCCACGAGTCGACACAACTGGCGAGCCGCCAGCAGCAGATCACGCCAACAGCAGCCGTCCGGTTCGGCAACGGTCCCGCAGCGGTATCGCCGTTCAGCCGAGTCGCGCAGGTAAACGCCTTCTGGAACGCTTCCAGACTCGGCATTTCGAGCTTCGAGGATGCGGCCCCGACTCTTGCCGTTCACGAACGGATCTCCAATAATACGCCCGGCGGGAAGGGGCGGTTCTTTTCATCGTATGGGCTTAGCTGTTTGGAGTGAACTCAATGCCGATTTATAAAGACAATTCCGAATCAATCGGCCGTACACCTCTGGTGCGGATCAAGCGGCTGACAGAAGGTCTCAAAGCGACTGTGCTCGCGAAGATTGAAGGTCGCAATCCCGCTTATAGCGTTAAGTGCCGCATCGGCGCCAGCATGATCTGGGACGCCGAAAAAACCGGCAAGCTGAAACCGGGGATGACGGTTGTCGAGTCGACCAGCGGCAACACAGGAATTTCGCTGGCGTTTGTTTGCTCGGCCCGCGGATATCCTCTCACGCTGACCATGCCCGACACGATGTCGGTGGAACGGCGGATGATGCTTCGTTCCTACGGGGCGACACTCATTCTTACGCCCGGGGCCGATGGGATGAAAGGGGCGATCCAGAAGGCCGAGGAGATCGCTGCGGGCCCGAACTGCTTCATCCTACAGCAGTTCAAGAACCCCGCCAACCCGGAGATCCATTTCAAAACAACCGGTCCGGAGATCTGGAACGACACCGACGGCAACGTCGACATTCTCATTTCGGGCGTCGGCACCGGCGGAACCATTACCGGTGTGTCGAGATATTTCGAGCAAGAGAAGGGTCAGCCGCTACATTCGGTGGCTGTGGAACCGGCCGGCAGCCCCGTGCTGTCCGGCGGGCAACCGGGCAAGCATAAAATTCAGGGCATTGGCGCCGGCTTTGTGCCCGACGTTCTCGACATGAGTTTTGTCGACGAGATCGTGCAGGTGACCGACGAAGAATCGATGGAGCTGGCGCCCCGCATCGCCCAGAAAGAGGGCATTACCTGTGGCATCAGTTCCGGAGCCGCCATGGCCGCGGCGCTGAAAGTCGCCGCCCGGCCCGAAAACGAGGGCAAGACGATTGTTGTCGTGTTGCCCGACAGCGGCGAACGCTATCTCTCGACGCCGATGTTCGATTACGCCAAGGACTAGGGCAACTCACAACTCAAACTGTAAACGGGAAAGACGTCTGGCCACGGATTGTCACGGAGGAAAACAGCTCTAAGCTGCTTAAGAAATATCTGAGCACGCTCCAGAATGCAAGGGCTTTCCAGGTCGATTCTATCCGTGTTTTTCCGTGTCACCCGTGATTCTCTCCAGATTGCAGTTCACGGTTTGAGTTTGATGCTTCAAACATTATCCAGATGGCCGGCAACTTTGTTCTACCCCATGATTTGACCCTCGAGAGAGTCCGATGAAGTTTGAGACCCGCTGCGTACACACCGGTGTCGACAAGGATCCTACCTATGGCAGTGCCATCACACCCATTTATCCTTCGTCCACGTTCTGCTGGGACACTCTGGAGAAGCACAAAGGCTACGACTACACCCGCAGCGGCAATCCGACCCGCCGGGCGCTCGAAGAAAACATCGCATCGCTGGAGGGGGGGATCGACTGCCGAGCCACATCCACCGGAATGTCGGCCATCACCGCTGTCCTGCACTTTTTCCAGCCGGGCGACCACATCATCGCCGGCCACGACATCTACGGCGGGACGTTTCGGCTGTTTCACGACATCTATTCGCAAAGGGGCCTGCGGTTTTCCTTTGTGCCGATGCAGGACCCCCAAAACGTCCGCGACGCCCTGACCCCACAGACAAAGTGCATCTGGATCGAAACGCCGAGTAATCCGTTGTTGCGGCTGGTCGACATCGCCGCCATCAGCGAAATCGCCCAGGAAGCCGCTGCGATGACAATTGCCGACAACACCTTCATGTCGCCTTATTTGCAGCGGCCGTTCGAGTTCGACGTCGACATCGTCATCCACTCGACCACCAAGTACCTCAACGGTCACTCCGACGTCGTCGGAGGCTGCATTGTCACCCGCGACGAGCAGCGAGCTAAGCAGGTGGCCTACATCGTCAATGCTCTGGGAGTGAGTTGCTCGCCGTTCGACGCCTGGCTAGTGCTGCGCGGTCTCAAGACGCTCGGTCCGAGAATGCAGGCGCATCAGCGCGGAGCGGCAGCATTGGCACAGATGCTTGAGGAGCATCCACAGGTCGAGCGGGTTTATTTTCCCGGACTGCCGAGCCATCCGCAGCACCAACTGGCCAAACGGCAGCAAGATGGCTTCGGTGCGATGCTGAGCTTCGACGTCATCGGCGGTCGCGCCGCCGCCGAACGGTTGATGACCAGGACGAAATTCTTCCTGATGGCCGAATCGCTGGGCGGGGTCGAATCGCTGATCTCCTATCCCGATACCATGAGCCACGCTTCGATGACGCTTGAAGCACGTCGACAGGCCGGCATCAGTGAAAACACGATCCGCGTGTCGGTCGGCATCGAACACCCGGATGATCTGGTCGCCGACATGAAACAGGCACTCGAAGGATGAGCGTCTGTCATCAGAGCCAAAGGTTAGAGGTTCGAGTCCTCTGGGGTGTATTGCTTCAATTGCACCGAATCGCATTCACTCGCATTCCCCTGTAAAACGTGGGTATTTCCGTGAGCAGTCGGATCGATTTGCGACTGGGTGCCATGCAAAACGGCCGGTTGCTGCAGCGCATTTTGCAGCGCGCCGTGGACGGCAGCATGAAAGTGGTCCTCGGTCACGCGCAGGTAGTGTTCCCGAGCCATTCACAGACCACGTGAGTCGGAAACACGTTTTCGAGCTCGGTCTGGCGGCTGGCTCGAAGGTTGTGAAAAACGCGTGGCCAACGCTTCAGGCCGGCTCGCTGAATAATCTTCACCATGCGAGTCCCGAGATTGGCGTGAGTGCGTAGCTCTTTCAGCAGATACTCCGCGCCCAGGTCTGCGCTGTCCCACGCCTCTTCCAGGAACGGGCGCAACTCCGGAAAAATGGGGACAATTCGGGACTCTCTCCCCTCGTGGTGCTCCGTCTTCGGAGAAAATACGACCATTCGGCTGTTCTGCCAGTCGACGTTCTGCCACCTGATGATCATGGTCTCTGACGGTGAGCGAAGTCCGCCGTAGTGACACAACGCAAGCAGCAGTCGCCATTCCATGTCGGGCACCGTGTCCAACAATCGCTCAGTCTCGTCGCAGGTGACGAAATAGAACTTCTCGCGATTGGCTCTGACTGAACATGGAATCTTGGCGAACGGGTTCTTGCTGATGAGTTCGTACTCGTTGGCCAGGTTAAAGAACTGTTTGACTTTCTTGCAACGATCGTTCACGGTGTTTTTTGCCAATGGGCCACCTTTTGCGCTACCACACCTGAACAACCACAGCCTCCACTCCCTGGCGTCCCCGACGGTGATCTCGTCCAGCTGCTTGCCATCTCCAAAGAATGCCAGCAAACTTTCCCGAGCCCGCTTGAAGATAAGCTAAGTGCCGTCTTTGACGTCGGTGCGCATGCCGATGAAATGGTCGAGAAACGCCCTCAGTGTTTGGGGTTTACCGTCCGCGCCGGGCTCCCACTGTTTGAGACGTTTGGGTATTAGTCCCACGCGTGCCAGCTTCTCAGCCAGCCCGGATTCCAGTCCGGATACTCACTTTGCGGTCTCGCTGTCGATTGGGTGCTGGGTGATTGCCGCTGCGACCAGGTGTTCAATGTGCGTTTTGACCTTCTCGGCCTGCTTCACGTTGCACTTACCCATGCGGACAGTCTCACGCTTGCCGCAAGGTGTGAATTGAATCGTCTTGTGCCCGTTTGAGTGCCTGCTGATACAGCCGGGAATGCCTGGCGATCGACGTAGCTCGGAGGCTGACCAGTGAGGATGTTTTGGAGAGGCTGAGCGACCTGTTTGTGCGACGTGGAGTGCCGGATCACATCCGCAGCGACAATGGGCCGGAGTTCACAGCTAAGAAGGTGACCGAATGGCTGGACCGATTTAATGTGAAGACGCTGTTCATCGAGCCGGGGAGTCCCTGGGAGAACGGCTACAACGAGTCATTCAACGGGACACTGCGATATGAACTTTTGGATGTAGAGCTGTTCGACACG
>CAUZTK010000121.1:0-10909 GCA_963582395.1 Planctomycetota bacterium
GCCAGGATGCCGGCCTTGGTCTTTTCAGGCTGTTCCAAACATCGCTCAGTGATGAGGGCTAGATTGGCATCAATCGGCCATTTTCAGCAGCGTGTGCAGCGCATTTTGCAGCGCTTCGTTGCGGAAGTGCTGGTTTATTCGATAACTTCACCGACGGTTCGAGCCCAGTATCGTCCACTTGCACAACTTATTGCTGAGTTGCGATTTGCGACTACCTGCCACACTCTGCAGAGCGGCGTGAAACTGGTTGCTACCACTTTCACTACCACCTTTTTGGGGAAAGCCGCGATGTCGAAGAAACGGAAACTGTCGTACACACTCCACAAGCCCACCGGGCAGGCCCGCGCCCGAATCGACGGGCACGACCACTACCTGGGCGAGTACGGCACGCAGGAAATCCGCGAGCGGTACGACGACTTGATTGTCGAGTGGTTCGCCGAGAACGGCAACGTCAGCCGGCACACGCTCACTGTGGACGATTTGTGCATCCTGTTCATGAATTACGTCCAACAGTACTACTGAAAGAACGGCGAACCGACTGGTGAAGTGCATGTCATTCGACTGGCTCTGAGATACATCGTCAGTCTCGACGGAAATATCCCGGCACGCCAGTTTGGCCCGAAGCGACTGAAACTCGTTCGAGAGGTGATGGTGAAGGCGGACTACTGTCGGACGAGCATCAACAAGCTGGTCGGCTGCATCAAGCGGATGTTTCGCTGGGCGGTCGAAAACGAGTACGTGACGCCCGAAGTGCACGCCGCATTGGCGGCCGTGGCCGGTCTGAAACGCGGACGGGCCGAGGCGCGAGAATCCAAACCGGTCAAGCCGGTCGCCGAGGGGACCGTTAGCAACACGCTGGCTTATCTCACGCCGACAGTCACCGCGATGGTGCAGCTCCAATTGCTGACTGGGGCAAGGCCGGGAGAAGTCTGCAAAATTCGTCCGTGTAACGTCACGATCCAAACAAACGGCGTTTGGGTCTATCGGCCGGAAGGCCACAAGACGGAACATTTTGGGAAGGAACGGCGAATCTACATCGGACAGGAATGGCAGAAAGTTCTGCGACCGTTTCTCGACCGAGAGCCGGAAGCGTTCTGCTTTTCGCCCGCTGAATCGGAAGCCGAACGGAACGCTGAACGGCGAAAGAACCGCTCATCGCCGATGACTCTATCACAGGCGAGCCGAAAGCCAAAGGCACATCGAGGAAGTCCCCGAAAGACCACTACACGAAAGATAGCTACCGCCGGACAGTTGTTCGGGCCTGCCGAAAGGCCGGCGTTGAGCAATGGTCACCGAATCGACTGCGACACAGCCAAGCAACCATCATCCGCGAGAAGTACGGCATCGAAGCGGCTCAGGTTGTGCTCGGTCATTCCGACGCAGGCACGACGCAGATTTACGCGGAGCGTGACTTCGAAATGGCCGCTCGCGTTATGAAAGAAATCGGCTAGAATTCCTGACACTGTCGGACAGCGGGTAGCTCCCGCGTCGGCCGACTCCGTCTCCGGCATCCACCTTGCACCGTCGAGACGGGTCGGTCGGTCCGACCTTGAAAGCAAGGTATACCTCATGTCTGCACTCCCCGATATTTCAGGGTACGAACCGTCGCCGGAATGGTTGCGACGTCTCCGGGCAAACCCGGTTGAGGCAGCGAACGCTGTCAGTGTGTGCTGGGAGGTGGCTGTTGAAATTCTGCACCAGATGGAAGAGGACCGCAAGCCAAATATCCCTGCGGGATTTCTGGGGCTGACGCGGCTCATCGTTGGGTAGTGCGACTCAGAGGCTCGCGGAATTGACCCGACAACGATTGTGGACTTTTGCAACCAGGTTTTTGCAAGAACAGAGAAGACTTACAGAGGTGATCATGCGTTTCATTGGACGGCCTATCCCGAAATGGAGGCAACGCTGAAACGGGTCATGGTAGTCAAGGACCGGCTCGAAGCGATGGCGGATGCCATGAGCCAGAGCGGCCAAGCTATAGTCGAGCCGAAACAAAAAACACCCGGCAAGCCGGGCAGGAAACCCGACATCCGGATCCGGCAACGAAACTGCCTGATCCGTGAACTGGCGAAGGAACACAGGAAAAAGAAAGATCCCACATCGCTACGGTTGAGGAACTGGAAAATCTGACGGCAGAGGCCCCGGAGTGGAAGCCTGAAAAGGCCGGTTCAAACGGTCGACAACCAGAGAATCGCCCACCAGACGGTCGTAAAACTATTGAAGTTACTTCCGACGAACACATCGTTAACTCCGAGGCCGCATTGGCTTTAGCAAACTATGACTCTGTTTTCCAACGGGTTGGAATTCTCGTTCATGTCCTTCTGGGCGCGACCATCGAGGACGGCATTGTTCGTCCAGATAACTCACCGCGTATCGCAAAACTTCCGATGGCGTTGACCAGAGAACGACTCACCGCGAATATCCGTTTCGTGAAATTACACGACGTCGAAGGGGTGCCGACGCCGAAACCAGTCGGTCCCCCCAAGTCCTGCGTCGAGGCCGTCCATTTGCGAGGCTACTGGCCAGGCATTCGATCACTGGTGGGCCTCGTTGAAACACCTGTGCTGCGGGCTGACGGCACAATATTGACCAATCCCGGCTACGATTCTCAAACCAGTTTGATTTACGAGCCGGCGGGAGACACGCCGACAATTCTCGACGCCCCAACCTTGGATGACGCGAAGCAATCTCTGGCAACGTTATTGGACGTCGTGTCAGATTTTCCGTTCGACAAGCCGGAGCACAAAGCCGGGTGGATTGCCTCGGTCCTGACTCCCATTGCCCGACATGCATTTGCCGGGCCGTCGCCGCTGTTTCTGGTTGATGCGAATGTGGCGGGCAGCGGCAAAGGGATCCTTATCGACTGTACGGCACTTATCATCACGGGACGCCGAATGGCGGTCATGTCCCAACCACGAGACGACGCCGAGTTTAGAAAACGAATCACAGCGTTGGCGTTGTTCGGTGACACGATTGTGTTGATCGACAACGTCGCTCGCGCACTCGGCGGCCCATCGCTGGATGCGGCACTTACCGCAACCACTTGGAAAGACCGCTTGCTCGGACGATCTGAGACCGTGGAGTTACCACTCCGGGCAACTTGGTTCGCCACTGGAAACAACGTGATGTTGCAGGGCGATATGTCCCGGCGTGTCTGCCACGTCCGTCTGGACTGCAAGCATGAAAACCCAGAAGAGCGGCGTGGGTTCAAGTACCCCAACCTGCAGATACACGCCCGAGAGCATCGCGCCCAACTCTTGGCAGCAGCGCTCACAATCCTGCGGGCATGGTTCGTTGCTGAAAAACCGGACATGGGCCTGAGGCCGTGGGGTTCATTTGATGGTTGGTCCTCGGTCATCCACAACGCGATCGTTTGGACTGGAACGCCGGACCCCGGAGCGACACGAGAAGAACTGCTAAGCCGAGCCGACCGGGACTCTGCGGCACTCCGTGACCTGATTGAGGGCTGGCAGGAAATTGATCCTGAGGGCAACGGACTCACTGCGTCCGAGGCACTCAAAAAACTCGAAGATAATCCGAACATGTACGACACGTTACGAGGTGCAATCTTAGAACTATGCGATCCGCATCGCTAAGCGTGAAGCCAAATTCGACTTCCGCGGACGGGTGGGCGAATCGAGCAATCCGTTGTTCCGTGGTTTCAAGAAAAAGGGCGTCGAGGAAACCGAACGCTATGACGAACCGGTCTTCGTTCGGCTGAACATGAAAAACAAGGCCGAGCTGCGCGACGGTTTTCCGAAAGCGGAGAAAGACCTGTTCGGCTTTCACGCGGTGATCCTCGACGACGTCGAGGCCGCGTTTTTCACCCACGACCAGATGGCATTACTCGAACGCTTCATTTCCGAGCGGGGAGGCGGTTTGTTGATGCACGGCAGTCAGGAATCGTTTCGAAACGGATGTTACCGCCGTACAACAATAGACAACATCTTGCCGGTCTATCTCGACAGGCCTGCGGAGCAACAACCGGAGACGTGCTATCGACTGTCGCTAACTCGGGACGGCTGGCTGCAGCCCTGGGTTCGGCTGCGCGGCAACCAAGCCGACGAGTCGCAGCGACTGGATGAGAAGCCCGGCTTTCGAACGCTGAACAGGCTCGGTGTTGTGAAGCCGGTCGCCACAATCATGGCTCACGACACCGACGACGCCGGACAGCAACTCCCTGCGTTGGTTGTGCAACGTTTCGGCCGCGGACGTTGTGCATTACTCACCGTCGGCGATATGTGGCGCTGACAACTGAAACGCGAAGACGCTGCAAAAAACGACCTTGCCAAAGCATGGTGGCAAATGTTGCACTGGCTGGTTGCTGATGTGCCCCAGAAAATTGAACTCTAAACCACTCCGAGTACCGAACCCTCGACCGATGCTGTGCAGTTGCGGGTGAAGGCTCATGATGAGGAGTTTCAGCCGCTGGATAATGCGATGGTTCAAATCACTGTCCAACCGCCCGCTGGCAAACCGGTCGTGCTGGATGCCGAACCATTGCTCAAGGATCCGGGGCTTTACGAAGCCATATACGCCCCCCGAACAGCGGGAGCGTATCGTGCTTTTGCGACCGCGAATCGCAGTGACGGCAAACAGGCCGGTCACGCCGTGACGGGCTGGGTGACCTATCCTGCGGCCGATGAGTTTCGCAGCATCACACCAAACCGCACACTCATGGAGCAGTTCGCCCGCAAGACCGGCGGGGAAATTATCGACTCCAACAATCTTGGCGGCTTCGCCGAGAGCTTGTCGGCCCGCAAAGTGCCGATCACCCAACAGTGGACGTTTCCGTTGTGGCATCAGTCGTGGGTGTTCCTGCTGGCGGTTGGCTGTCTGATCGGCGAATGGGGACTCAGACGCTGAAAGAGGCTGCCATGACCGTGCTCACGTTGACGCTGGGGCCGTCAAGGCCGGTCAGACAGCGTCCGACAAGACCGCGGCCGAGACCGGCGCGGCAACTGTCGTCGTCGTCATCGGTGCCGAGGGAACCTCATAGTACGGCCGAGAGTTCACCAAGTGGGCCGAACGTTGGATGTCTGCCGCCGAGAAAGGGGGGCTCACGGCGTGCTGATCGGTCGCGAGCCGAAGATCGATATTGCCGACCGCGACCGGTTGAAACAGCTTCTGGCCGTCGAACCCAAAACCGAAGTCAGCGAACTGTGGATGGTGTTGATCGGTCACGGAACGTTCGACGGTCGGGACGCCCGGTTTAATCTTCGTAGGCCGGATGTGGCTGCCGCCGAATTATCGAACTGGCTCAGCCCGCTGAAGCGGCCGGTCGCAATTATCAACTGTGCATCGTCCAGCGGTCCGTACATCGGCCGGCTATCCGGTCGAAACCGGGTCGTCGTCACGAGCACGAAAAGCGGTTTCGAGCAGCACTATGCCCGGTTCGGCGATTACCTGTCCCGAGCCATCGCCAACCCGATAGCAGTTCTCGACAAAGATGGACAGACTTCTCTGCTGGAAGCGTGGTTGACGGCGGCCCGAAAGACGCAGGAGTTCTACCGCCTCGAAGTCCGATTGGCGACCGAGCACGCGCTGCTGGACGACAACGGCGACGCTTGGGGATCGCGGGCGGAGTTCTTTCGCGGCATTCGACCGGTGCGAAAAGTCGCGCAGGGAAGTTCTCTGGACGGTTTTCGGACCCACCAGTTCCACATCGTCCTCAGTGCCTCAGAGCAGAAGATGCCCCCCGAACTCCGCCGCCGCCGCGACGAGCTCGAATTGACTGTCATCCAGCTCCGCGAACGGAAAGACGACGACTCCGAAGACGAGTATTACACCAAGCTCGAGACGATGCTTGTGCAATTGGCCGAACTGTACGAGCAGATGGACAAGCAATCTTCCAGGCTGATTGTTCCGGCCGGCGCCGAACAGCACCCGAAGTAACCTGCGGTGGACGGCGGCTTCGTTCGGGTTGTCCGATTTCGGCGGCGTCTCTATGATCTCCGCATGTCGCGGGACGTGTACGTGCATCTTTTGCCGAGCCTCTTCGATCCTGTCGAATTGCGCTGTGGCGTCGCCGTGGTGATCGACGTCTTGCGGGCCTCGACGACGATTGTCCATGCTTTAGCCGCAGGTGCGGAATCGGTCATCCCGTGCCAGGATCTCGATGATGCGAAACGCATCGCTGCGAACCTCTCAACGGGTAACGTCCTCTTGGGAGGAGAGCGAAACGGAGTTCTAATCGAAGGTTTCGATCTCGACAACTCTCCGCTGCGGTACACGGTCGAGTCCGTAGCCGATCAGACGATCGTCTTCACGACAACGAACGGCACCCGGGCGCTGTTGCGGTCCCGGCTGGCCGAGAGAATCCTGATCGGTAGTTTTGTCAATCTGGGGGCCGTCGTCGAGGTGCTGCAACAAATCGATGGGCCGATTCATCTTGTTTGCGCCGGGACACAGGGAAAAATCAGCGCTGAGGACGTGCTTTTTGCCGGCGCCGTCGCAGCGAATGTTTCCGCAACCCAGCGCCGCTTCAATACCCATCACGACGAGACACGCATTGCCATGGAATTCTATCGAGCCAACTCAAAGGACCACGCGACGTTGCTCGACGCCATCCGAAACGGAAGAGGTGGCAAAAATCTAGGAGTAAACGGGTTCGACGCCGACATCCAGCGGGCCGCCCAAATCGATCTGTTTCAAATTGTGCCAATGTACGATTCGGAAGCGGAAGTGATCCGCGCAATCGTTTAGCCGCGCTCCAACAAGAATCGTCCCGCTTGCGGCTTAGCAGCCCCTCGCGGGTTGGCGAAACACCAAGCAGGCTTCAAGATGGTCCGTTAATTTGCCGCATGGAAGCGAGAGTCACAAAAAGGAGACGCGATGAGCAAAAACATGGAGAAAATCGTTGCGCTCTGCAAGCGGCGGGGCTTCATCTTTCAGTCGTCTGAGGTATATGGCGGGCTGCAAGGTTTCTGGGACTACGGCCCGCTGGGCACCGAGCTAAAACGTAACGTCCGCGAGGCCTGGTACGGCGAGATGATCACCGATCACGACGAAACGGCCATCCCCGTGGGAGCACCGCAAGCCTTTCAGATGGTCGGCCTGGAAACCTCAATCATTATGCACCCCCAAGTCTGGAAATGCGTGGGCCATTACGATTTGTTCCACGACATGATGGTCGACTGCCGGGAGTGCAAAGCCCGTTTTCGGGCCGACCACGTTCCGACTAGCCAGTGTCCGCTGAAGCCGAGCAAACATCCCGGAGAACACGACAACTGCAATCTGACCGAACCGCGTGAATTCAACCTGATGTTTAAGACAACCCTCGGTGCGCTCGGCGGCGATGAGGACGCGGTCTTCCTCCGGCCCGAGACGGCTCAGGGCATGTTCGTGAATTTTAAGAACGTGCTCGACTCTAGCCGGGTCAAGGTGCCCTTCGGCATCGCGCAGATCGGCAAGAGCTTCCGCAACGAGATCACGCCCCGTAACTACACGTTCCGTTCGCGTGAGTTCGAGCAGATGGAAATGGAGTTCTTCTGCCACCCGGACCAGTCGCGGCGGTGGTACGAGTATTGGCGGAACCGGCGGATGCAATGGTACCTCAAGCTGGGCATCACCAGCGACAACCTGCGGCTGCGCGAACACGATGCCGACGAACTCAGTCACTATTCCGTGGGGACCGCCGACGTCGAATACGCATTCCCGTTCCTCAATGCCGGCGAATACGGTGAACTGGAAGGCATCGCCCACCGCGGCGACTTTGACCTGCGCTCGCACATGAAAGGTAAGTTGATGGAGGATGAGAACGGCTGCCTCGTTGTTGAACTGGACGAGCACGGCAAACCGAAATATCCCGGTAGCGGCCGTGAACTGACGTACTTCGACGATCAGACCCGAGAAAAATACGTGCCGCACGTCATCGAACCGGCTGCCGGCGCCGACCGGGCCACGCTGGCATTCCTCTGTGAAGCGTACGACGAGGACCAGCAGCCGGATGAAAAAGGTAAACTGAAAGTGCGGACCGTGATGCGGCTGCATCCACGGTTAGCACCGGTCAAGGCGGCCGTTTTTCCATTGATCAAGAAGTACGGCATGCCGGAGAAAGCGATTGAGATTTATCGCGAGTTGAAGGGGGCCGGCATTGCCTGCTTCTATGATCAACAAGGCGCCATCGGCCGCCGTTACCGCCGTCAAGACGAAATCGGCACCCCCTGCTGCATAACGGTCGACGGCGAGACCGCACAGGACGGCTGCGTCACTGTTCGAGACCGCGATTCGCTGGTGCAAGAGCGCGTTCCGGTAGGAGAGATCGTACAGACCGTCCGAGAACGGATCAGCGGCTGACGCTTCAGAGCTCGGGCAGGGGTCTGGCCCTATCTATAAAATGGGCCAGACCCCCTCGCTCGGCCCAGACGCCCGCAAATAGCCGGCCGCCAACATCGGAAACATCGGTAGGGCTTTGCCGACACGTTCAACGTGCACAAGCGGCAGGACCGCCGAGATTCTGGCAAATTGGCGGCAAACTCAGCCGACTCATCTTATCGACGCGGACTGGAATCTATAATGTTGAGGTCCGTCTCAAGTTCGCGCGTTCTCGATGACGAGAACGACCAAGATGGGGTTGCTCTCCAGATTTTCTTCGCAACCAGGAGGGGCATCGGATGAATCGAATGACGTACAATAATGGTCGTAGGACGGCGGCCGGGCAAGTTGTGGTTTCCGACGATGTACGGATAACGCTGAACGGGACGACGGCCAAGATTTCAGATATGAATCCCGATGATTCGATCGTGTTCGACTTCGAGACCAACCGCGGAAGATACGTGATCAGCCAAATTACAGCCCATCGAAAAAAGTGAAAGAGCCCTCCCGGCTGCCAGCAGCGCCGATCATCTCCAACGATTCCGAAGTCGCATTTCAGCACGATATGCACGAGTCATCGCCTTCATGAGTATGTGACCCGTGCCACTCAGTGCATCCTGGTTTCCATCCAGTCAGACATGTCCATTTTCCGTCTCCAGCGCCTGTGATGGCCATCCCGCCAAATCCGGGAAGTTGGCGGGAATAAAGTCGCATGTCCGCGCATCTCACAGTTTAACGTGAGATGGTGTGATTGAGACTTACCGCTGGTGTTGCTCGATGTGGCAACAAACATAGGCGGCCGCATTCGATTCCGTGATTCAGATTGGAGGAGACCAGAATGAAACGGTTTTTCGCATTGTTGACGGGACTATGTCTGACGACATTCGTGATCGGCTGTGCCGGTGAAGATTCGGCGTCATCCAGCGGTAACGGGACCGCGAATGGCGACGGCGCCCACCTCGGACAGGCGGAGCAAGACACGATGGACTCAACTCAGGATCCGCAGCAGCCAGACTCTCGGGAAGGGGCGGACCAGACTCCGGGCACACCAGAAGGAGGCGATGAGTCCACAGAAACTCCGGCAGAATCCAATACATCTGGTGGCGCAGACGACGAACCTGCACCTCCGGATCAACCGGAAGGGGACAAGACCGATTCCAAGGACTAGCCAAGGGGCTTGGCCCCTTGAAATCCTCGGGATGCGGGCAGTTTTGGTTTCGCGGTCTTGTGGGGCCCGCTATGCCGCAAGAGGCAGCGCGAGTCCCGAGTCGCCGTTCCGGCGCTGCTTGCTGGTGAGGCCTGTCAAATCGCGTCTCTGGAACCGTTACTCGATGACGGCGCTTTGAACCGTTAGTGTCTTGAGACGGGCTGGATCTGGTTCGGGCAATTTTTGCAGCGCGCGAACGCTCGGCACCCCGGATGACGACTTGTGAAGTTCGATCTTCGGGACTGACAGGTCTTGGCGGTAAAACCGCGAGCTGGGAAAAATGTCGGCCGGATAGGTGAAGTTGTCGAGCATTGCCAGCGCAATGCACATTGATGCACCGGTCGCGCTTTCGAGCATGCCACCGACCCAGCAGGGAATTCCCGCGTCGCGGCAGACGTCGTGAATGGCGAGGGCGTTGGTCAGTCCGCCCACACGTCCGGGTTTAATGTTGACGAATCGGCAACTCCCCAGCGCAAGGGCCTGTTCGGCCTGCCGAACGTGTGTGATGCTCTCGTCGAGGCAGACAGGCGTTTCGATGCTCGCCTGCAAACGGGCATGATCGATCAGGTCGTCGTGACTGAGTGGCTGCTCGATCATCGCCAAATGAAACCGATCGATATCGCGGAACATCTGCAGATCGCCGATTCGGTATCCACTGTTGCAATCGATGTGGAACGTGAAATCGGGATGCTGGCGGCGGGCGGCCTCGAGGATGGGGATGTCCCAGCAGGGTCGAAACTTCAGCTTGATCCGCGGAAAGCCGTCGTCCACCGCTTTGCCGATCGCCGGCAACAACTCGTCGATCGTGTCCATAACTCCAAAATCGGCCCCCACCACAACTTCGTCCCGGCTGGCGCCCAGCGCGCGGTGCAGCGGTGTGCCCGATAGGTTGCTGTTCAGACCCCACCAGGCGGTGTCGAGGACCGCCTTGGCGAACGGGTTTCCTTTGAAGATCGAGAGCAGTTGCTGTAGCTGCTGTCCCGATGAGACGTCGTGACCCAGAATCGCGGGAGCCAACCATTCGCGGTTGACTGCGAAGATGCCTGCGGCGCATTCGGGGCTGTAACAAGGGGCGGCAAATGGGGCGCTCTCTCCCCAACCATCGACCGAACCGCTCGTCATTCGGCAGAGCACCGAGTGAATGGCGACGTCCTCACCGTAGGCGGTCCGCCACGGATAGATCAGCGGCATAGCGACGTGGAACAATTCGATGCGGTCGATCTTCATCAGTTGGGTAACTTCTAGAATTCGTCTTCATCGGCGGGCGGAGGCTGCTGCGTTGTTCGACGTCTCTGCTGGGAAGGGACGCCGCGTTTGCGGAGTGGGGGTTGACCGGCTCGTGCCGGCGCGGCACCTGCCTGACGAACAGGCTGGGTCACCACCGAC
>CAUZTK010000122.1:0-10865 GCA_963582395.1 Planctomycetota bacterium
GCCGTTTCCGAGAGGATCTTCCGCTCCAACCTTTGCAGCTCACGAACCGAATGGGCGATGCGGTCGACGGTTTCGTTCAGCCGTCCGCCGCTCTCCCGGCTGGCTTCCATGGAAGCGGCGAACAGCGCGAAGTTCTCGCTGCGGAGCCGTTGCTTCGCTTCCACCAGACACCGCTCCAACGGCTTTCCAAGCTGGTACTCTCCGACAATCTGTTGGAACTCCTGGCAGATGGGGGCCGGTGTCTGTTGCGAGAGGATCTCCAACGCCTGCGGCAGCGACAACCCCGCCTTGACCGCGCTGGAGAGCGAAACCATGGCGTCAGCCAGTTGATCTTCAATCTTAATCCGCCGGGCTTCAGCCATCCGCCTGAGCACGTACCACGGCAGACAGACCAGAAGCAAGGCCACGGTCAAGCCGATCAGCGGCAGGTTGAGGACAACCGACATCGATGCCAGCACGGCCAGCACCAGCGACAACCACGCGATCAGGTAGGTCCGCAGACGCGGTGCGGCGACCCGCAGCCGGCGGAGCTTATCGCGGAAATCGGCTTCGACGAAATCGAGCCCCTGTGTGTAATTTTCGCCGCCGGCATACGCCAAAACAGCGACGGCCAGACCGATTGAGATTGTGCCGAGGATCAGCAGCATGATTCAGAAGTCGAGTTTTTCAATGCACTTGGCGAGCGGCCGGCATCAGCCGGCTGGTCTTTTCAAAAAGTGTGATCGTGAAAGAGGCATTCCAACAGGGGGCTGACGACCCCCGCTCGTCGGCGTTGTTCGTAGCTTCACGGGATTCACTTCCTGTCCAGGTCGCCGTATAGAAATTCCAGTTTGAGCAAATCCTTGTCGATCAGCGAGTCGATGAACGTCGGCATGTAACCGGTCGGTTGCAGAGTGTTTTGATCGCGGAAGTTGTAAATGTCGGTCACCACCAGGCCGTCTCGTTGCGGATCGTATCCGGCGACTTCCGAAATTTGAGTGACGGCCCGCCGGCCGCCCGACAGTCGGTCGATTTGCACGACCACGTCGATGGCCGAGGCGATTTGACGTTGAATGGAGACGACCGGCAACTCGACCGCCATCAGCACCAGCACCTCCAGCCGCCTGAGCACGTCGTCGGTGCTGTTGGCGTGGATGGTGGTCATCGAGCCGTCGTGCCCGGTGTTCATGGCCTGCAGCATATCGAGCGCTTCGGCGCCGCGGCATTCCCCGACGACGATGCGGTCCGGCCGCATTCGCAGGGCGTTTTTGACGAGATCGCGGATCGAGTATTCGCCGGCGCCTTCGACGTTGGCGGGTTTGCTCTCCAGGGTGACGACGTGATCCTGGTGCAGTTGCAGTTCGGTTGTGTCTTCGATGGTGATGATGCGGTCTTTGTGCGGAATGAACGACGAAAGGACATTGAGCATGGTCGTTTTTCCGGTGCCGGTCCCGCCGCTGACGAGAATGTTTCTACGGTCGATGACACAGGCCCGCAGAAACATGGCCACCGAGGAAGTAATACTGCCCAGCTCGATCAGGTGGTCCATGGTAAACCGGTAAGCCGGGAATTTGCGGATCGTCAGACAGGGACCGCGGACCGCCAACGGGGGAATGATGGCGTTGACGCGAGAACCGTCCGGCAGCCGGGCGTCGACCAGCGGCTGGCTTTTGTCGATTCGCCGGCCGACCTCGGCGACAATCCGCTCGATGATCGATTCGGTCACCTTGTCCGAGATGAAACGCCGGCCCGACAGTTCGACCGTCCCGTCGCGCTCCACGTAAATCTGGTCGCTCTTGACGACCATGATTTCGGTGATGGTCGGCGCCCGCAGCAGGTCTTGCAGAGGGCCGAACCCGAATACCGTGTCCTTGAGATCTTTTTTGAGCGTCCTCAGCACCAGGTACCGCTTCAGTTCTTGGTGCAAATGCGGACGGACCAGCGGAAACACCTCGTTGAACTTACTTTCGGTCCGGCTGATTTTGGCGCTGAGGTCACTCTGTTCGTCCAGTCCCAGCTGCTCGTGGCTGAACCGAACCAGGTTTTCCAACTCGGCCTCGCGTTCTGGAACAAGCGTGGCCGGAACGTCGTACTCGCGATAAGTCAGCCTGGCCAGGCTGTCGAGTTCGATCCGATCGGTCTCAAGGATCAACTGGTTAATGATCAAATCGCGGAGCGTTAGACCGATGACCTCTTCCAACAGTTGGTCGTTCTCCGGATCGAACAACTGAATCTCGCGGCAGACGTCCTCGATATTATTTTCCAGCATTAGCACGCTATCGGTATCGCCGATGCGATTGTTTTCCAGTTCGTACAGGTCGAAGCGTTTCAGCAGCTTGCGATGCACGCGAAGTTCTAAATCGGCCATGATGGACCGCAGGTGGGTCTCCATCTCGATGCGGCCGATGGCTGCGGCCTCCATCGATTCGAACGTCAGTGTAAAGGGCCAAATCCTGACCGTTTCTCCGGCCGAAAACCCGATCGCCTCGCCGCCGATGACCTCCACCTCGCCGACCATGCAACTGTTGATGCCGACGTTCTGGATGTACAGACGGCCGTTGTCGGCCCGAACGACCGCCTGCCGTTTCGAGACGAGCGGGCTTCTGAGCACCACGGTGTTCGACGAATCGCGGCCGATTTGGATGACCGGCTCGTCCGTTTCGATCAGCGTACGCCGGCTATCGTGGACCTTGTTAAACCAGATTTTCATGTTTCAGTCGGCCTTGTTGCCGCCCTTGTGCTTGATGATCCGCAGACCGCGGCTGCCGCCGGCGCCGATCAGCCGAAACAACGCTTCGGCCTGTTGGTCGAAGGGAAACTTCAAAGCGATGGTGATCACGTTTTCCCGGACGGGACGGCGGTCGTAGGCCGTGGCCACCTCCCGCGTTCCCTTGCGCGTCCCCAGAGCCAGAATGCGGAACGGTCCCACGGTGCGGGTCGAACCGACCACAGGAGATGGCTGCGACGGGCCATTCGGCGCGGCAACCGCCTCCAGATACTGGGGAACGAAAAACTGCACCTCGTCGTCGGGATTATAGTGTTCGGAAATAAATGTGCTGGAATCGACGACCACTTGAAACAAGACTTCGTCGTCGCTCAGTTTTTCGCTGAGATCGCGCTGCGCGGGGGTTTCCAGCGACGACTGCAACAAGAGTTCGCCGTCTCGGTGCTGCCTGGTCGCGCGGACGCCGACGACGGTCTTAAGAACTTTCCACTGCACCGCTACGCTCTCCAGCATGCCCACGAATTTCCGCGGGACGTCGACCTTCACGAAGTGTTCCTCTCGAAACCGATCGCCGGAATTGATGCCGGCGTCTGGGGCGATGGCGACAAACGAGACGGTCTCGTAATTCCGCGCCTGATTTTGGACGTAAAACCAATTACACAAAGCGCCGACGACACCCAATCCCGCCGCAATCATCATTCCCGGCATCCCCTTCATCGACCACCTCTTTTCTCTGGTGAATTTGCAATCGCTGGTGCCAGGCTGAGCAGACCGCTCAGCCCCGTGTCACCATGGCGGCAGAAGGAGACTTCGATCCGTCCCCCCGCCGCGCCGGCCGGTTCTGCTGGAATAAACGACGCGCTCCATCTGCTCTCCGCGTGCTCCCATGCTTGGGCTGGTCGCCAGTCGTGCCGGTCAAACCAGTGGTTGAACGAGCCGATCCAGTACTCGGCCGGTGCCGTTCCTTCAAAGGCGATCAGTTCCCCGCCCAAGGCGTCGCGCAGTCCGAGAACCTTCCGGCTGCCAGCGGGGAGCGTGATCTGCGGCAGACCGGTCAATCTCTCGCCGATCGGCCGGAATGAGAATGCCGTCCAACTCGTCTTCCCCGACGGATAGGCAAATCCCCAGCATACCACACGGCGCCGGGACGCCGCAGGGGAATTCGACTTCTCAGCCGCCATTCTCGCCCGCGCGGTCCCAGTCTGAGACGCGAAGTCTCGCGTTCCGATCACCAGAGTCAACGGAGTTTCGATGCGAAACACCGCCCATTGCCCCACCTCTTCCCAAATCGGTTTCAGGCGGGCGAGTTGTTTGAGCAGTTGTTTTTCGGTGCTCGGAAACTCCCGCGCGGGAGCGGCGGTCTCCTGTGCGGCCAGCCCGCACCTCTCGACCAATTTCGCGAAGACCTCTTCTCGCTCGCCAACAATCACCTGACGCCGCACTGAGTAGGGCACCTCGCCGAACTCCAGCCAAACTGGCGCCTGGCCTGAACCCCAGTTGAGGTTTGTCTTTGCCGAAAGGTCCGCAGCCAGATTATCAGCGTCGGCGGACCACCAGCGGCTGACCTGGCCGCCGATCGTGAATCCGCCGATCAACACGATCGCTATCGCCAGAAAATCGGTTGTTCGGCTGCTGAGCTGTCGGGCCACGTTCGCAAACCCGGTCAGTTTCCGAGCCTTGGCCCGTTGCTCCGCTGCCCCTGGAGTTTCTTCGTCTGTTTGGCGGGAAACCGGGACCAAATCAAACGTGGAAGGAATCTTCGCTACCATTGTCTTCGCGAGAATCTCGAGAGGGATTGAGCGGCTGTACGATGTGGTTGATGATCGGTTGGGGCGAAGGCTGTGTTTGCTGCGACCTTCAGCAGTCCCGCAGTTGTGCCCGCAGAGTGAGGCCAATCCGGCCGCGTCCCGTAAGCGGACTGATCAATTTAAGGGACCAGCACTTCGTCGCGAAATTTTTCCAACTGATCAATGTACGTTTCCAAAATTTGAATCTGGGCGATGAGATCGGGGGACGGATTCGGGTCGGACTGCAATTGTTGTTGAAGCGTCTCAAGCCGATCTCCGTAAACCTCGAGGTGGTCGCCGGTCATCACACCGGGGCGGCCCCACTTCTGGTCATAGGGAGCGCGGGGACGCTGCTGGCTACCTTTGATCTCTTCGATAAGCGGCTCCGCCACCTGTCGGCGGAGCACCTCGGGATCGAACGAGCAGACGACTTTCGGGTCCCGCAGCTTGCGTACCAGGTCGGGGTGCAGCGGAAAGCGCCGCCGGTGGTAATCGCGGTTTCCCACCTCGGGGTCACGGTCAAGTGGTCGCAGCCAGCTCCGGTAGGGGTTAGCAACGATGGCAATCGCGGCCTGTTCGTATCGTTGAATTTTACTGGCAAGAAACGGCCGCAAATCGACCGGATAGAGAAATTGCAGTTTTCGGTTTTGATTCGATCCGAGTCCTTGCTGTGTGAACTGCCAGCAGTCGTCGAGAACTGGATGCTGCCGCTTCAGGTCGAACCGCCCCGGCGGCATGACTTGCAGGAACGGCCAGCGCCCCTCGTATCCGGCAGACCCTTCCAGCAGTCCGAGACGCATGTCGAACTGATCGCGGCGAACGGGGATCGATTTGTGCCCGAACGGCTCGACGAAGCGCGGACCGCGGACAACCGGCCATTGGTCAAACGGATCCCACTCGAACAACGGCGGCTCGGAGTCGCCGGTTCCCATTTCGGCCGTCTGCTCTGGCCAGCCGGCTGGATACGGGTCCTGCGCACCGCTTCGAGGATACAGCGATCGCCAGGCAGCCTGCCGAGCATTGGTGTGCGTCCGCACTTTCCAGACGCCGGCATGTCCCATAATCACTATCAGCGCCATCACCATTAGCAAGATCGGCAAGCTGAGCACCAACTCCAGCGGCGCCAAACCGGCCCGGCAGCTCTGTTCTGCTTTCAATTGACGTCGAACGTTCACGAGCGTCCCGTTACCGTCGCGGGCTGCGGATGCTCTCCCTCGCAATCCGCAATCCTTTAATGCATGTTCACTTTGCTCAGGTCTCGAATGTCGGCCGCGCCGAGGTCCGGCAGTCGGAACTCGGCCGGCAGGTTCTGCGATGCTGCACTTCCCGCGGGGTTGCTCTGCAGGATCACCGGCAGGTTGGGCATGCGGGCCGGTACCAGCTTCACCATCCAGTTTTGATTCAATAAATCCCAATGCGTCGGCCAGTTCTCCAGCCTCCAACGCTCATCGCAAGGATCACGCGGCGCATTTCCGTCCCCTTCTCCCGGAGAATACGGGCGCTGTCGCGGCCGCGGTAAAAACAGTCGGACTTGTGCGAACGTCAGCGTATCAGACCGGCGGGCCAGCGGATTCGCGAACAACCCCGGCGCCATCTCCCGAAGCGGCCGGCGATAAACGACCGCCAGAAACTGGTCGTTGTCCTCGATATGTTGCTGCAGGTCGATGTGCTGCATGGCCTGCAAAAGTTGCTCCAATTCCGGGCGAACAAGGCGTCTCAATCCAAGCGTTTTTTCATAGGACTTCAGCGTCTGCTCGACGTCGGCACCAACTTCGGTGGTGCGGATCTGCATGGGCAAGTTCGTCAGCGGGTAATCGACCGTCAACAGTTTTTCGAGTTGCCCGCAGGTGGCGATCCGCCAGAGCGGATAAAAGGCCAACATTTTGGCATCACGGTTGAACACCACCAGCCGGTCGGCGTTCCAACGGTCGAGGAAAAACTCGGACAGCCGCCGCCGTTGTTCGAGGGCGGTGCTCAGGTAGTGTTCGGGGTTCGGCACCATTTCGAAGTCGGTCAACGGTTGCCAGGAGTCCTGCTGAGAATTCTCCGAGGGGGCTGCGGGAGGAGTCGGATCGACAATGGGCAGTGTCCGCCTCAGCGGATCGTTTTCGTCCGGATAGCCGACCGGAAGCGCGTTGGCCCGCCACAATACTCCCCGCTGCAAACCGCGATCGGCTGACGGACCGATTTGCGAAGACCCGGAAGTCGATTGCGTTCCCGAGTCGAGGGACGTCTCGATATCCCTGCGGCCCATTCCATGCCGGACGGAAATTTCGTTGGCCGCTTGCTGCGCCAACTCCGGAATGGTGCGGATCACCGTCTGCTGAAAACGGGGAATGACCTCCTCGGCCAGCATATATTCAAAGACCGGCCGTGTCAGTTCGGCCGAGGCTGCCGTCATCTCTCCGAATGCCTGGACCAGCTCGCGTTCCTTGGGGACTTTGTCGGTGATCGCCTCGCCGAGCTGCTGAAACTTCTCGAACTCCGCCTGCGAAAAGACTGGGCCGATCTCTGCCCAGGCATCGAGGATTTCGGGGGTCATCTTTTCAGCGTTTCGCTGACTCCCTTCCCGTAGAAACGCGGTCATCGCAAAGACGTCGCACAGCAGATGGTTGGTGAAGGCCACGGCGTTCATGCCGCGGGCCAGCACCACGCCGCCGCTGTAACCGGCCGCGTCGGCCGCATTTTGCATCTGCAACTTGTCGTCGACGTGTCGGGCCACGTTGATGATCATCACCAGCAGCATGGTGAACATCAGCAGGCAAAAGACCGACAAAATGCTGATGGTGCCCCGCTGATCGCAGTGCAGCCGCGAAATGCGCGTCACCAACTCCGCAAACGGCGAGCGGCCGGCGTGAGCCCGCTGTTGCGCAAAACGGGGGACTGGCGCCACCCGCGCGCCGAGTTCTCTTTCACCGAATTCTCTTTCGACAAGATCGGTGAATCGTTTAGTAGGTCTGTTCTTCATACGGCAAAATCGATTTCAGGCCTTCGTTGGTGAGGGTCGCCGAAGCGCTGATCAGCGTCGTATAAACCGCGTCGCCTGAAGGAGCGGTGGATCGTTGAATCCGGCGGCTGACCCGGTCTTCAGCACCGTTGCTGCCGACGATGTGCTTAGCCAGAAATCGGCCGGGGCCGGGCAGCAGCGCAAAGTTGTGATAAACCGTCACGGTGATCGGGTCCTGCCAACCTACCTCGTTCGGGTCCCACTCTCGCCTCCATAATTGGCCATCTACGCGGACCGGCACCCACGGATTGTATGTTGGACCAGCAACGGTGTCTTTGTCCCGAAACCTGATCTCCACCCAGGTATTGGCGTAGCTGTAGGCGAGCTTGTTCTCCAACCGGCGGGGAATGCGGCTGTTACGTGAGGAGTCCGGCACCATCGAGAGGTAAAGGGCTTGGGTGACTTCGGCAGCGATCAGAGCTTGCGGCGTCAACTCGGAGTGCAGATCGCGTGAGGAAGAAATCGGCGCGCAGGCCAGTGCGGCAGCCGACAGAATTTGAGACTGCTTTTCATTGATGGAATAACTGTCGGCCCCAACGAGCCGGAGCGGTCGATCGGCTGTCAGCCCCGGCATCTTATTTTCCGCGAGTCCGCCGACTTCCGCCGGAATCCAGACCAGCGCCGCCCGTGCCGCGGCAAACGCCGCGTAATTCACCGCGATCATGCCGATCATCAACTGGCTGATCTGCACGATCAACATCACAATCATAATGAACAGCGGCAGTGTCATCACGAAGCTCAAGCTCTGCACGCCGCCGTCCTGGCACTCAGGCAACTCCCGCAGACGACGCAGATTCAGACGTGCCCCGCTGAACTTCACCAGCCCACTGAGTGCCAAAAAGCAGGCGGTCAGCGCGATGAAGGCGGGCAGACACTGAATGAGGATCGCTCGATGCATGGCCGGCACTCCCGAGAAGCGGTTGGCATCATCCGAAGATGTCGCTGGCAACGATGCAAATCGCCGCGAATGCCGACGGTGCTAAAAATAGCCACCGCCGCAGCGGCTGGCGCTCATCTTCGGTCAACGGAATCCAACTCCTGGCCCGCAACACAAGAAACAAATGTTGAACGGTTCGCGAAACAATTCGTAAAAAGCCAATTTGCCAGATGAGAATCGCCGCACCCACAATGCTGCTCAGCACAAAGGTCCACAACAGGGCTTCAATGCCATCGGGCAGCCCCAGAAACGCCCCAAACATGGCAATCAGTTTGACGTCTCCGCCTCCCACGTCGAAAAAGACGAAACAAACCAGCATCATCAGCCCGCAGGCGAGAAAGCCTTCCAGGCTGACCACAAGGCCGGCCCCAATTGTCTCTCCCTGGGAAACCTGTTCGAGGGCGTTGAGGATAAATCCGAGAACGATTCCCGGATACATGGTCCAGTTGTAAATTTTGTGCCGCCGCACGTCTGTAATCGTGGCCATAAGTACCAAGAGCAGCAGCAGAACGATCTTGATTGTCGCGATCATCGACCGGTACCGGCCCACCCGCTAATTGATGGCTCTGTCACTTTCTTCTTCGAGGGTCTCCAGACCCCGGTTGAAATAGTCCCTAATTTTCGGCCAGCCAAACTTGATCAGAAAGATCAGGATGGGCAAAACGATGGCGCCGATGATCAGAATCGTTTCGAGACTGACCGACCCGCGCTGGTCATTGTGTACCCGCCTAAGCAGCGCTCGGAAAGAAGGATCTTTGTGCATCTCTCGATGGTTCCCTGTCAAAATTCGCAACCTACCGATCTGCGCTGGAGGCCGTCCTGCGCAAGTCCTTCCGATCCTGCCGCCGGCTGTTCACATGAAAGGCCAGGCGATCAACACTGTGATCATTTCATAGACGAGTTCGATGATGTGTTTGCCCGTCGGAACAACAAATGCCGCCAGCGGCAGAATTATTCCCAACACGAGAATCGAGTCCAGCGTCGAGACACCCGCTCGGCATCGATGGGTTTGGTTGAATCGAAATGGTGGCTGTCGATGTGCTTTCATAGTCTACGTCTCGGTAATCTCCATCATACCGATCTCCCGCCGTTCTGGCCAACAAATTTTCATCCAGACCAGAACGGCGAAAGGCAATTCGTCGCTGCCTGAGATGACCGGCCCACTGTTCAGCGCAGCGGTTCGCGTTGCCACAGTTCACCCGTCAGCCGGATGCTGGAATCCAGGCCGTGCTCGTATGGTTCGCGGCAGAACGTCGGACTGGCGCCGACCGGCTGCAGTTCGGCCAGCAGTTGGCCAGCGGCGGTGCGGCCCTTCAGTCTCGAAACGAACAGGTCGCGGAAGACGTAACGGTTTTCTTCGTCCAGACCACACGCTTCGGTAATCCGCGTCACTTTTCGTGATCCATCTTCGATGAACCGCGTCAGTTGCACCATGAGATGAATGGCCGAGGCAATTTGGGCCCGGGCGACGTAGATCGGCAGATCGACTTCCGACATCAGCGAGAGCGTCTCCAGACGTACCAGGGCATCGCGGGGTGTGGTGGCGTGTACGGTTGTTAGACTGCCCGAATGGCCGCTGATCATCGACTGGACCATGTCGAGGGCTTCTCCCGAACGGACCTCGCCGACAATGATTCGGTCGGGCCGCATTCTCAGCGACGCCTTGAACAGGTCGCGAATTGTCAGCAGACCGCGGCCGTAGGAATCGGCCTGCTGGGCCTCCAGATACAGGCAGTGCCTTTGGGCCAGCTTCAGTTCCGAGCTATCCTCGATGACGACAATGCGTTCCTCTTCGGAAATGGCGGTTGAAATGGCGTTCAGCAGCGTGGTTTTTCCGGTTCCTGTGCCGCCGGAAACGATGATGTTCTTCCGCAGCCGGACGCAGATCTCCAGAAACTCCTTGGCCTCGCCGGACAGACTGCCCAGACGAACAAAGTCTTCGAGACTGAGGATGTCGCGTTTGAACTTGCGAACCGTGAGGTACGTACCCCGGCGGGCGCTGGGCGGAATGACCGCATGGACCCGCGAGCCGTCTGGCAGCCGGGCATCGAGAATCGGCCGGTCGCGGTCGATTTCGCGTCCCACATACTGGGCGACGTTGTGCACCGCCGAGAGCAGCGCGTCTTCGCTGGGAAATTGGGCGTCGGTTGCATACAGCTTTCCTCGCCTCTCTACGAAGATCTCATCGTAACCGTTGACCATGATTTCGGTCACGCTGTCGTCGTTGAGGAACTCGCCGATCGGGCTGAGAAAATAATCGAGACTGGCCTCAAAGATCGCTTCGCGAGACATGATGTTGCTTCGGTCGTGTTGAGACGGCGCAGGCCATTGAATCTGTTCAAACCGCCTGCCGGACGTGAGTTGAACCTTACATCTGCTGTTCGGCGAATACCGCTGGCGGCAGTATCGAGTCTATTTCCGTCCAGAGGC
>CAUZTK010000123.1:0-10817 GCA_963582395.1 Planctomycetota bacterium
CGCACCGCCTGATCGGATGGGCATTGCGCAGTCGGCTGCAGGCATCGAAAATCGACTGCATCCGCCCGGCGGCAAAGAATAGAATATTGATCAGCACCGACGCCAAACATTTCTGACCGTGATCCTGAATTTTGAGATGTTCCTCGACCAACGAGGCCGCATGCGCGTGCACCGCACGCACCGAAACGGTATGGTTCATCCTTGAACGCATGGCTTCCTCTGAAGATGATTTAGTTTGACGCAAACCGTCTACACGAGGAACCTGGCGTTCTTCAATATGAATTCAGCCAAACTTGGAACTACTGAAACTGCATTGAGCCGCCCCATCGGCGCGAATCAGACAACTTTCAGGCGAGTAACGATTCCGATGAGACGACCTGCCATCACGCAAACTCTGATCGTTCTGGCCGCCTTAATAGCCGGAGGAAACCGGATGACAGACGAATTACAACCGTGGGATGCCGAGAGCCACGTTTACGGCGGCGAGTACGATCGTCCGGCCAAGAATCTGCACCAGAGCCGTTCAGTCGTGATTGCCCAGAACGGCATCGTGGCGACCAGTCAGCCGTTGGCGGCGCAGGCCGGTCTCGACGTTCTCAAAGCGGGCGGCAACGCGGTCGATGCCGCCATCGCCACCAACGCCATGCTGGGCCTCGTCGAGCCGATGAGCTGCGGAATCGGCGGCGATCTGTTCGTCATCTACTGGGACTCGAAGACCCAAAAGCTGTACGGATTGAACGGCAGCGGACGCAGTCCCTATGCGCTCAATCGCGAGGTTTTCCGCAGCCAGGGGCTGTCACAGATTCCGGTGGAAGGTCCGTTGTCGTGGTCGGTTCCCGGTTGCGTCGACGGCTGGCAGACGCTGCACGGGCGGTTCGGCAAACTGCCGATGTCGAAGATCCTTGAGGCCCCGATTGCCTATGCCGAAGAGGGATTCCCGGTTAGCGAGGTCATCGCCAACTCATGGGCCAGGTCGGTCGAAAATCTGAAAAAATGGCCCGATTCAGCCCGGACGTTTCTGCCCGGCGAACGCGCACCGGATGTGGGAGAGATCTTCAAAAATCCGAATCTGGCCGCCAGCTACCGCGACATCGCCCAGGGGGGACGCGATGCCTTTTACAAGGGTCGAATTGCGAAATCGATCGTTGAGTTCAGCCGGGAGAACGGCGGTTTCTTCAGCCTCAAGGACTTCGAAGATCACAAGTCCGATTGGGTCGAGCCGGTTTCGACCAACTACCGTGGATACGACGTCTGGGAACTGCCGCCCAACGGACAGGGCATCGCCGCACTGCAGATGCTGAACGTCTTGGAAGGGTACGACATTCAGAAAATGGGACGAAGCAGCGCCCAATACCTGCACCTGCTCGTGGAAGCCAAAAAGCTGGCCTTCGCCGACCGGGCCACCTATTACGCCGACCCCGATTTCAACCGCCTGCCGGTCGCCGAGCTGATCTCGAAAGAGTATGCCGCCCAGCAACGGCGGCGAATCGATCCCCGCCGGGCCGCTGTCAACGTTCCACCCGGCGACCCGAAGCTGGCACACGGCGACACGGTTTATCTCTCTGTCGTCGACAAGGATCGCAACTGCTGCTCGTTCATTCAAAGCGTGTTTTACGGTTTTGGGTCGCAGGTCACGCCGGGCGATGTGGGCTTTGTGTTGCAGAACCGCGGGGCCTTGTTCGCCCTTGACGACAAACACCTGAACCGGCTCGAACCGCACAAACGACCTTTCCACACTATCATTCCGGCCATGGTGACCAAGGATGGCAAACCATGGTTCTGCTTCGGCGTGATGGGCGGCGACATGCAGCCGCAGGGTCACGTGCAGGTGTTGGTCAACATGATCGACTTCGGCATGAACGTGCAGGAAGCGGGAGACGCGGCCCGCATCCGTCACACCGGATCGCAGACGCCGACCGGACAGCCCATGGACCGCCGGGGCGGCGCCGTCATGGTGGAATCGAGTATTCCGCGAGAGGCGATCCGCGCTCTGCAGCGACGCGGACACCGTATCGTCCACTCGGTCGGGGCGCTGGGCGGATACCAGGGAATCTGGCTCGACTGGAAGCACAGCACCCTGCACGGCGGAAGCGAACCACGCAAGGATGGTGCTGCGGTCGGGTATTGAATTTGGAGCATGAACTGTGGTGGGAACCAGAGTCGAGGGTCAGAGGAAAACTCATCAACCAGGCCTGTCTGGCTCTGGACTCTCGTCTCCCGACTCGTCTCTTCACTCGCCTTCCAGACGCAGTTGAGAAATTCGCCAGCCCTCGCCGCGCGACACCAGACGCAACTCCAGTTGCCGGCCCGATTGTTGTGCCGGCTGATTGCAACTAAGTACGATTCGTCGGTTCCAGACGACAATGACCCGATTGCCGGTGGCGGTCAGACGCAATCGTCCCGGTTTGCCGGGTGCCATGGCGAGTTCGATTTTGCGTCGCCGAATTTCTCGCTTCCGGCCATCGATTTCGGAGGTCACCACGACTGCCTCGGGACTGAACACGACTTTCAGCAGGGTGTCAGGTTTCGGCCCGACGAGGACAATCTGGAAACTGCCCGCCTTGTCGAGCGGTTCAATGCGGCACTGGAGCGTGAGCTTTTTATAGTTTCGGCGGAAGGTCGCGCTGGCTGTTTCTCGAGCGGACGACCACATCGACTTGCCGTCGAACCTCCATCCCTGCGAACGCCAATGGGCCGCCGTGAACGGGTTCTCCCAGCTTGTGGGCGTGAAATCTATTATTGATTCCGCGGCTGCGGAGTCTTCTTCGTCAAGAGTCGAGAGTCCGGAGTCCAGAGTCAAGAGTCGAGAGCCAGAGGAATAATCATCAACCAGGCCTGTCTGGCTCTCAACTCTTGACTTTGGTCCCTCGACAAACAAAGCCTGCGTGCTTGAAGTGTCCTTCTCGAAATCCGTCCGGCGAGCGTTCTGGTTCCACCACCAAGGCACGCCGACCGCCACCACTGCAGCAAACACCACGACCGCCGTGCTCATGGCCCACGAGACGCTCTGAGTTTGCCCAGCCGGCCAACCCGGGCCGGATCGCTGTGAATTACGCTTGTGTCCTGAATTCATCGATTGCAGACAGTGAATGGTTCGGACGTGTCTGACGCTGATGACGCATCTGTAGGTTTGTGCTGGTGCCGACGGTATTCCGGGGGACTACGGTTAAGCGGGAACCAGCCGTTGCCGTAGACCGTTATCGGATGCGAAACGTGAATTTTGTTCGCGCTTCCAAATCCGAAGCACGAAACTCGAAACAAATTTGAATTCTCGAAAGGCGAATGTTCAAAACTTTCCAGTGTTTTGTCAAATCTCAAATGACGGGTTTGATCGGGAGGGCGAAGTTCCCGCTGAGCCGGCTTTTTGCCGTGAAACCTGCTGCGGCTCGGCAGGAGCCTCATCCTCCCAAACCCGTCAATCTCAAATTGACGCAACATTAGTCATCTGCTGCTGTATGCTGAAATTTTGGACATTCGAGATTTGTATTTGTTTCGGATTTCGAGTTTCAGATTTCAGGGCCAAGCCGTTGCCTTAGAAACTTCGACTAGCTTTGTAGTCGAAGTTCCCAAAACCATACAGAGCGGTTTGCGAAATAAACCGCCTGTGGCGGCTCAGCGGGAGGTCGGCTTGATTCCCGAAACAAGGTTGATGAAGTCGTTCCCAAAGGCCTCTTCGAGATAGATCCGTTTCAGACTGAGCAGCTCTTTAAGGTTTCGATACGACTCGATTTTCTCGTGAGCACGCTGCTGGTCAGACCGCCGCCGTATGGCACGAATCAGTACATTTTTGGCCGTATGTTCCATGTCGATAAATTCGACCACCTGCGTGTGATAACCAACAATTTCCAGCGCCAATGCGCGGAGAGCGTCGGTAGACAGGGCGGCGAGCCGCTCTTTGAGAATGCCGTGCCGCAGCAGTCCCTGCATGCGGCTATTCTCGATTTTCTCAGACAGCTCTTGCTGACAACAGGGGACGGCCAAAATCACGCTGACCTGCCACTCGACGGCTTTGGCCAGCGCGTCGTCGGTGGCAGTGTCGCAGGCATGCAGCGATACCGCCAAATCGACTTTCGAGTCATTTCGGTAATCGGCGATGTCGCCAACGCGGAATTCGAGACCGCCGCATTCGAGCTTCTTCGCAATCTGCGAACATTTCTGAACGACTTGCGCGTTGCGGTCCAGGCCGACAATCTGCACAGTCCGATTGTGAATGGCACACAGCAAATGGTGCAGCGCAAAGGTGAGATAGCTCTTGCCGCTGCCGAAATCAACGACATGAATGGTGCCCTGTTGGGGGAGATTGGGGACGACGTCATCGACCAGTTCTAGGAAGCGATTGATCTGTCGGAATTTCTGAAACTTTGCCGACCGCACTTGGCCCGCTGCGGTCATCACTCCGATTTCGATCAGAAACGGACAGGGCACGCCTGCTGATATCAGATAGTTCTTCGACCGGTTGTGCACCGTTGGCGATGCCGTTTTCGTCGGCCGCGAACTGCGAACGTCGATTTGACCGTTCGGTTTCATGCGGGCCGAGTAGTCATACTGGTGCGTGTGCAGGTGGCAGTGCTCAAACACCAAGGGGAATAGCTGCAGGATGCGGGCACTGGCTTGCCGCGGCGACAGGTTCTCGTGCCTCTCTTGCCCGTGAACACGCGATGCGAGTTGATAACCGAAGCGGCCCCGGACCAAAACCGGTCGAACGCCCAACTTCTCGACCGTATCGGAAGAGCCGGGCCGACGTTTGCTCAACACCAACGACAGGCACGTACCGTCGTGGATGACCTCTTCGAGAATCCTACGAAAATCGTTCATCGCAGCAGTGTGGAATCGCCGACGTTTTGCCAACACTCAGAAGTCATCAGTCGGGTCATCCACGCTGGAAAGGCCCTCGCGTTCAATTCGGGTTTTCGCTGAACGCACAATTCGTCCAGACGCTCGTTGCCACGAACCACATCAGCGATGTCCCCATCGCGTCGACCTCATTTGTCGAGGGTTCAGAGTCCAGAGTCAAGAGCCAGACGATTTCCCACTCTTGACTCTTGACTCTTGACTCTTGACTCTTAGCTCTGGTTTCTCTTCTTTGTTCATTTCTCCAGCGGAACCCTGTGGGAATGTCTGCCAAGTTGAACAAGAAGCAAAAAAAACAGCTCGACGTCGCCCGCAAAAAGCTGAATGCGCTCAAGCAACAGTTGTCCGGTGCGAAGAAACAGCTCGACGACCCGCCCGAGGTTCCCCGTCTCGAAGCGGAAATCGCCGAGGTCGAGGACCAGATCCAGAAGATCCAAGAAAGTTGATGGGCCCAGAGTCGAGATTTGTCCAGAGTCCAGAGGAAAAATCATCAACCAGACCTGTCTGGCTCTGGACTCTCGTCTCTCAGAGGTGCCCTTGTCAACATGACCCAGTTTCCACCGACTATCGTCGTCGTCCACCCGAAAGAGCGGCGGAAAAAGTGTACCGCCGGGCCGCTCCGTCTGTGGGAGGGATTCGTGTTCTGGAAGTATCCTCGTCGCGGGCCAGAACCGCTCGACAATTACGTTCGACTCGGTTTTGACGGGCCTGAGCTGACCTGCGCTGATGCGGACCGAGGGTTACTGGTTCTCGACGGAACGTGGCGATGGACCGAGGCAATGCAGCCTGACTTTTCGGCTGTTCCCGTCCGCAGTCTGCCGCCCTGGAAAACCGCCTACCCCCGCGTCTCCAAGACGTTCGACAACCCGGCCGCGGGACTAGCAACAATTGAAGCCATCTACGCCGCCTACAAACTGCTTGACCGTGACACGACCGGCCTGCTGGATGAGTACCACTGGGCCGAGGAGTTTCTGCGGCTGAACGACGATATAAAATGAGCGGCCGATTTCGTCCTCGTTTCGCGCCGTTTTGGGTCCGGCCGGTTGCGGCTGCCATCTCAGATAGACGAGAGTCGAGAACGAAAAATCATCTGGCTTTAGGCCCTCGACTCTGGACCAATCATCAGTCATCGGGGTGTGCGGTTCAGTCGCAGTATGCCGAACCGTACCCGTACGAACCGTAGTACCAGGTTCTGCTGAGGTGATGGTACGACGGAACGTACGGGGGGTACGCGTCACTGTAGTCGCTGTAGCCGTAATAGTGCGGAACTGCGGAACTGTATCCGAAATAGCGAGGCTGGTAGTAGCTGTACCCAAAATATCGGGGACGGTAAGAGAAGGAGCCGTAGTACCGCGGGCTGCCATAGCCAGATCCGTAATACCGTGGGAAGCCACGTCGCCCGTAATACGAAAATCCGTATGATCGCGGCCCGTAGAAAGAACGATAGCGAGAACCAATCCCAAACGAGAACGAGAATCCCGATCTTCGTGGGCGATAAAACCGTCCTCTGCGAGCACCGTATCGGTAGGGGTGAGCAACCGTCTGTGCAGCGACGCCTCCGGTGTCGGAATGCCGGTCGGTCAACGTCGTGACCGGAATCTGCTCTCTCGCCGAGATGGGCAGGGGTGTCGTCAACAGTGCCATCGAAACGATGGCGAACGGAACAAGCCGGGAAAGTGTCAAAGCGATCATCATCCGAGTCCCCTTTTCGACGTGATGGCGTATTGCCGATTCCCTTTCCCGATATCTGACAGACGTCTTCATTATAAGCGCACGACCGTCCCTGTTGCCACGTTCATCAAAGTTCAAAGAGCGATTGGGTTTTCACGACTACGTTGCTTTCGGGGAATGTGTGGAAGGCGTGAATCAGCAGGCTTCTCGAACCGACGTCGGTCCGGATCAGACTCAACGGTCCCGGCGCCAGCCGATTGACCGGCGGAAAGCGATGGGCCACATCGGCGCGGGTGCAGTCAATCAACAGTTCTTCGTGAAAGTTCAGGAACACTTCCGGGTCGAGTTGCTCAAGCTGATAGCTGACGTGGTATCGCAGTCCGCAGTCGAAGCGAAACGACTCATCGCGGGTCCCCCAAAGCCGCTTCTCGAAAAACCGACTGCGTTTCGGCAGCGGCTGCTGGCTGGTTGCCGCCACTTCGGTAATCGTTTGCCCCGAAGAGCGAAAGCTGACGGTATGACCGGCATTGCAAATTCGGACTTGCGCGTGGTAGACCTGCTTGCAAATGTCTGTTTCCGCGTAGATCCGAAACAGCTCCGGATGCACGGTTCGCGTGTAAAGGTGAAACACCAGGGTCGACACGCTCGGTCTGGCGTAGCTGACTTTCATGATCCACATCCCGTATCAAAAAACGCAGCGGGCAACCCGTGCGATGACTCGATTATACCGGCCTCATGACCCTACGCGAAAGATGTGAAAAATTCTATCCGGAACGGGCCAAAAAAAATCTGTCTGATTTTCTCTGGCAATCTGTCTGATTTTCTCTTGCAATTTGCGCGAAGGTTTCTTTCGCCGAATAGGCGACTCGGCACTTTCGAATCTTCACGTTGACATCATTCGGTTGGAGTCTACAGTTTGGACTATGAAGACCGTCGTGCTTGAGGAGCCGGGACGATTCCAATTGACGGACAGCAGCACGCCTGCGCAAATCGGACCGGACGAGGCGCTGGTCCGCGTCTGCCGCGTCGGCATCTGTGGGACCGACCTTCACGCCTACCGGGGAGATCAACCGTTCTTCAGCTATCCGCGAATTCTCGGCCACGAACTGGGCGTCGAAGTGATTCGGGTCGGCGAGAACAATCACGACATTTCGGCCGGGGACCGCTGTGCGGTCGAACCGTATCTCAACTGTGGGACCTGTATTGCCTGCCGCCGCGGAAAACCGAACTGCTGCACCACTCTAAAAGTGCTCGGTGTCCATCAGGACGGCGGAATGCGGGAGAGCATTAAGGTCCCGATCCGAAAGCTTCATCAATCGGCGAGTCTGACCCTGGAACAGTTGGCGCTGGTCGAGACGCTCGGCATCGGGGCACATGCCGTTGGCAGGGCGCAAGTCCAAGCCGACGAAAACGTGCTGGTCGTCGGAGCGGGCCCGATCGGACTTTCGGTCGTGCAGTTTGCCGGAATCGCCGGCGCCAAGCTGGCCGTCATGGATATTAGTCCGAACCGGCTGGAGTTCTGTTCCCGACAGTTCGCCGTCGAACGGACGATCCTTCTTGGCGAGCAGCCCGTCAAGCAGATTGAATCGGTTTTCGCCGGAGAATTACCGACGGCCGTGTTCGACGCGACGGGAAATCCACAGTCGATGATTTCGGCCTTCAATTACACCGCTTCGGGAGGACGGCTGACGCTGGTGGGGCTGGTGCAAGCCGAGATCACCTTTGCCGATCCCGAATTCCACCGCCGCGAGCTGACGCTGCTGGCCACCCGAAACGCCACGTCGCATGATTTCCGCCGGATCATTGAACTGATGGAGGCCGGCCGCATCGAGACCACGCCCTGGATCACGCATCGCGCGTCGCTGGAGGAGATGATCGGTCGCTTTGACGGTTGGCTCGATCCACAAACGGGCGTGATCAAAGCCATGGTCAAGTTGTAGCCTCAGCGTCTACAGCAACGCGATTTTATGCGCTGCGCCGGGTGTTTCGCGGACGAACTGTGGAACGGCGTAACCGGGCAGCCGCCTGCGAAGTTCACGAACAATGGCGCGGCCCCGTTCCTCAGTGACCTCGAAGTGGGAGGTGCCGGCGACACGGTCCAACTGATGCAGGTAATACGGAATCACCCCCAGATCAACCAGCCGCTCACAGAGTTCTGCCAAAGTGTCGGCATGGTCGTTGATTCCACGCAGCAACACCGACTGATTCAGCACAGTCATCCCCGACTTGACGAGTCGCCGCAGCGATTCGTCACAGTCAGCCCGAAGCTCGCGCGGGTGATTGGCGTGTACGACGACAATCGGGGTTAACCGGCTCGATGGCAGTAATTCGAGAAGTTCCGTCGAGACCCGGTCGGGCAGAACAATGGGGAGTCGCGTGTGAATCCGCAGTCGTTTCAGGTGCGGAATCTCCGCCAATCGGCCGATCAATAACCTCAGTCGCCCGTCGGTCAGCATCAGCGGGTCGCCGCCGCTGAGAATGATTTCGTGTAGGGTCACATCGGCGGCAATCGTCTTGAAAGCGGGCTCCCATTCATCCGCTTGCCGCGGCTCCTCAGCGTAGGCATAGTCTCGGCGAAAACAGTACCGGCAATGGACGGCACAATTACCCGTGGCGATCAACAAGGCCCGCCCGGCGTATTTCTGCAACAATCCAGGTGCCGCGCGGGCCGCGCCTTCTTCCAGCACATCGGAGACGAAACCGGGGACCTCTTTGAGTTCGGCATCGAGCGGCAGCACCTGTCGCAGCAGTGGGTCGTGCGGATTGCCCGGTTGCATGCGGGCAAGAAAACTTCGTGGCACCAGCAGCGGAAACCGCTGGGCCGCTCGTCGTGCTGGTTGGCGGTAACGATCTGGAAGTTTCAGCCGATCGACCAATTCGTCCGGGTCGCGGACAGCTTCGGACAGCGACCGATGCCAGTTGTGAGTTCTGAAGACCGAGGACTGAGGACCGAGGACTGAGTCCTGAATACCGAGAGCGGCATGGTCGTGGGATAGCAATTCATCACGGCTGCCCTGCTTTGCCTGACGCCGTCTTGTCTCTTGATTTCCCGGCATTTCCCTGTTCACTAAGTTTTGCTATCTTTAGCCATCGGAATTGCCGGGGTTTCGCTGATTGCCATCCGGCTGAATGCTGAATGCTGATCGCTGACAGCGAGTTTTTCAAGAGACAACAATCGATGTCCCAGATCAATTCCGGTGATTTCCGCAAAGGGATCAAAGTTATCGTGGAGGGCTCACCCCACGACATGCTGGAATGCGAGTTTCGCAAACCGGGCAAGGGGCAGGCCATGTACCGGACCAAGTTACGGAACCTCTTGAACGGCAAGATTCTGGATATCACATATCGTAGCGGCGACAGTTTGGAAGCGGCCGACGTTCATCGCGGCGAAGGACAATACCTTTACCACGACGCCAATGGTTACGTCTTTATGGACAATAAAACCTACGAGCAGCACACACTTCCGTTGGAGTCGTTCCAGGAGCGGGCCAAGTTCCTGCTCGAAGGGGCCGTCTGCAGCATGCTGTACTGGAACGGTCAGGTGATCGACGTCGAGCCACCGCAGCATGTGGTGCTGGAGGTGACCTTCACCGAACCGGCTGCCCGGGGCGATACGGCGACCAACGTCACCAAACCGGCCACCCTGGAGACTGGAGCCACGGTCCACGTGCCCGCTTTTATCAACCAGGGGGATAAGATCAAAGTTGACGTTCCCAACGGCAGTTACATCGAGCGCGTGAGAACGTAAGTTTGGATCGGTAGCCTGTGCCCCACGATTTGTGTGTCACACAAGTTTTTTCATCTTGAGGATCAACAACGGCGACTGACGGAGACAGACATCGTTGGTGACAACGAAACCGGTCCGATGCGATTCACGGAACCACGGAAGAGGTCAAGATGGATGTCTGGCAGTTGATTCTGTACGCCGGCGCATCGTTTCTGGCGCTCAAGTCACTGATCTCGCTGATGACACACCACCGTCGCCAATTCCAGCGGCAGTTGGTCCTCGAATACCAGCGGGAACTTCAGCAAACCGCGAAATCGGCCAAGCAGGCACAGCACAACACCGGGGAGTTGGCACCGGCCGAAGTCGCCTAACCACCGCTGCCTCAGCGAGGTGGATCGAATTTCACCGATCGGGTCGAGCTCGGTCGCACAACACGGTCGGTCCGCTGTGGCCTGAAAAGCCCCAGTTTGGTGTTTTGAAACCGCTTCCAGGCCGCGCTCCGCTTGACGCAGCGAACAATGTGGCGTTAAACCAGTATGAGTCTCCAGAATTCACGCGGCGAATGTCT
>CAUZTK010000124.1:0-10817 GCA_963582395.1 Planctomycetota bacterium
CGGGGCGTCGACCCAGTGACCTTTGCCGGCCTGTACGCCGGCCAAGCGATCGACGAAGTGGCCGAGCACCTCAGTAAGGATGACGAAGGACGTCTGACTTACAAGAACAAGCTGGTCCGCATGTATCCGATTTCGCGGCTGAAACAGATGTACTCTCAGCGCGCCCGAATCGCCGGCGAAGAAGAGTAAGGGAATTAAACAACAAGAAACCGCGTCGGCTTCAACCTAACGCGGCCTATCGGCACAGCCAAGAGTCGAGAGTCAAGAGCGGAGAGCCAGAATCTATCGATATTGATCTTTCTGGCTCTCGACTCTCCGCTCTGGGCTCTCCGCAACATGCGCGCAGATGTGACAAGGTGAGACTCTAACTCGATTCGATGAAGCCGTCTCGATCGGATGAAGATTGCCCGCCCAGATTGGTTGTGATTGGTGCCGCGCCGAGAATTGTGAATTCCCCGTTCAGAATCCGGACGTTTCAGCGGCGATGACGGCCTCGAAGATCCCATCCCAGGTGTACTGTTGGGCTTCGACGGCAATGGGCAGTCCGACCTCGGCCGCTGCCGCGGATGTCACCGGGCTGATACTGGCCAGTTGCGCTGTCTTTCCAATTTGGATGCGTGCCCGAGGAGTCAGCAGCTTGTTGAGACTCCGAGCAATTGAGGGGCTGCTGAGCCCGATCCAATTGAGTTCTCCCCGCTCGATCCGTTCCGATTCGCCGGCCGGTAGCGATTCGACGTCTTCGTTGCGATAGACGGCCAATTGCTCGACGCTGGCGCCGGCATTTTCTAACTCTCGCGGTAGGATGTCGCGTCCCCGGCTGGCCCGTGCCCAGAGGACCCGCTTGTCGGAGACCAGCGGTTTCAGCGCTTCGGCCAGCGCTTCGGCCCGATACGAATCGGGGACGACGTCGGGCTTGAGGTGGTAACTCGCCAAAGCGGTAGCCGTCCCCGGACCGATAACGGCCAACCGCACAGACGATAAGCTCCGCAGGTCGCCGCCGGTCTCCCACAACCGATTCAGCAGCCCCCACACGCCGTTGGCACTGGTGAAGATTAGCCAGTCGAACTCGCTCAATCGGCTGAGTGTTGCATCGATTGCCGACCAATCAGCCGGCGGCAGTATTTCGATCGTCGGTAGCAGAACTGGCTGAGCGCCTAATTCCAGAGCTTTTGTGATGGCAGGCCCTGCTTGTGCCACGGGGCGGGTGATGCCGATTTGTTTACCGAACAAGGGCCGTTTCTCGAACCAGGAAATTTTCTCGCGCATGCGGACACACTGGCCGATGACAATCAACGACGGCGGCCGGAGGTCCGCTCCGCGGACCGCAGCCGGCAGAGTCATTAAGGGCGAGCAGACCGTTTGCTGTAGGGGTGTCGTCGCGCGGCCGATCACACATGCGGGCGTGTTGGGATCTTTTCCTTCCCGAAGCAGCGAATCAACGATCGTCTCTAATCGATGCAGTCCCATGTAGAAGACGAGGGTCCCGGAAAACGCCGCCAAATTGGCATAGTCGATGCTGGTCTCGTCCTTCACCGGGTCCTCGTGACCGGTGACGAAGGCCACTGCCGATGCCAACTCCCGATGCGTCAGTGAGATTCCCGCATATTCACTGGCCGCGGTCGCCGCCGTGATGCCCGGAACGACTTCGAAGGGGATTCCCGCATCTGCCAAAGCCGCCGCTTCTTCGCTGCCACGCCCGAAGATGAAGGGATCGCCCCCCTTCAGGCGGACGACCGTCTTGCCGTTTTGGGACGCTTCGATCAGCCGACAATTGATTTCATCCTGCCGAAGCACTCGGCCGTCTGGACCATGCGAACGGCAGGTCCGTTCGGCCTGTGCCGAGATCTGCCTGAGTACAAGCGGATTGACCAGTCCGTCGTACAAAATCAGGTCGGCCTGCTCCAGGCACTGCAGGGCTCGGAGCGTCAACAGCCCCGGATCGCCCGGACCGGCGCCAACCAGATAGACTTTTCCGAGTTGCGGCACGGGGATCTGTTCTCAACGAGAGATAAAACAGGCACGAACGCATTCGTTTTCGTGCTCATGCCTGCCATGTTAGATTGAATCCACCCAATTTCCCAGCCTTGTTTGTTGGTGCCCTCCCTCCCTTCTCTCTTCTGATCTGAACTGTTCTGGAGGTCCTTGACGAATTTCGTGACCATTTTGCGAAAAATTTGGTGGGTAACTATGTAATATATTACGATTGTTGGAGTTACAAACAAATCCGGCGGTTTGGCGTGAGCGTAGTTACACTTCTCGGAAAGTAGATTTGTTGCTATTTCTCGGCTCCCTCTCAACCTGCCGACCGGACGAGAAGTCTGCCGGTCAAGCAATTCGCCCCTCCAAAGCCAGTCAGTGGACTTCAGCCTGGGCTCCATTCATGCTGAGATACGACGATTGGGCGTGGTTCCGACCGGGACGAGCCGCGCCGGCCGCTCTCCAGCGGCTACACAGTACTCTTTCCCTCCTTGACCTTTGATTTCGTTCCTGCTTTACGGAACTTTGCATCTCCGAGTTTTTGTTCCAGACAACGGCCAATTCGGCATCGGTCCTGCATGCTTCGCCATATCTTTTCAGTTGCATTGATCGCGGCGTCGTCAATCTTGTGCTGCGGTTTCCGTCTCTGGCAGATCGAATCCATGGCCTTTGACGATGCGCTCTCCGCCGAGATACTCGCCGCATTGCGATCGCAACTGGGACACAATTCGTGGCGGCAGAATCGAAAATGGTCGCTGCTCGATGCGGACGCAATCGCGGAGTCACATGCACTGGCTGAAGGTGAATTGCGATGGGGGACCGTTGGTCGCCGAGGTGATCGACCGGCTCGATACGCTGACGAGGGGCATCCCAGAACAGCAAACAATGCCAACCGATGACTCTGCAGGTGGGGTACAGAAAGAGTCTGCCGAGGAGGGTTCCGCAGCCGGCGTCTCCCCGGCCCAGAAAAACAGTGACCTGCCCGTCTCCGATCCGTCGAAGCCCATTGGAGATGGTCCGAAGATAGCCTGGAACGGCTTTTGGCCGCTGAGCGTCGCAGAAATCCTCAACGCCGTCGATGTCCCGAATACTCACCGCAGGAGCATTGGCTCCGGCAAACCAGCTGCGCTCGGCAACCGATATCTCGCGAAACTCGCGAACGAATACACATTGTTCGGTTGGAACGCGGTGATTCTCCTTGCCCAGCGCGACCCCGTCGCTGCATCAGAATTCGTGACCGTTCTAGAACGGCTCGTTTCCAAGCCCCCTTACTACGATCCCCAAACCCGGCAGCCGGTCGCTGCTCCCAAAACGCCCGCCTGTCGGCAGAGCAGGCTCAAAATTCCGACAACCTGCCGGTTCCATATGAAGAAGATTTGTCTGAAACTTTCGTCCGAGGAGATCTTAGAACGGCTGCTGAAGAGCCTTCAGAACGGTCCCGGTGACGTCGGGCAAAAAAGTGACGCCGGGCAAAAAGAGGATTGGCACACGGAATCATCTCGGTTCGAGGCACTGCTGAATCGACTGACCGGTAAAATAGACAAGTCCCAGTCTGCAAAGAGCAGGTTGCAACCGAAACAGGTCTCCCCATCGATGCAGGCTGCCGTCGCAGAAACGTGGTGCCTGGTACTGGCCGCTGACGCTCGAGACCCCGTGGAAAACCTCGCTCCCGCTGGTCGAGTACTCGAACGGTCCGACCTGGTCGATCCGGTTCGCGGGGCACTGTTTCGCGGCGTGGCCCGTCACGTGGAACCTGCCCTGATTCCCCGTTTGACGAATGCCCTGCGAGTTTCGAACGACGGGGAACGGGTTCAGGCCGTGATCAGGCGGTCCGCCATCGACGCCTGTCTGATCTACGCACTGTTGCGGAAGTCGTTGCCCGAACAGTCTCAGGCTGGCACTCCGGGACTATATCCTGCGCGAGCATTCGCGGCGTCACACTGGCCCGAGACTGTATTGAATTGCAAAACTGATCCTGATCCGCTTGTGCGGCGGACCTTCGGCCGCTGGCTGGCGATTGTCTGTGACTACGACCCGGAAACGAGTCCGGAAGCTGATGCGCTTTCAATTCTGAGCAGCCAATTACAGGATCGGAAAACCGCGGTCCGCAACGACGCGCTGGTCAGCCTTGGTATGTTGGGTACGGAAGCGGCCCGATGCGCACTTCAAAAACAGGCGAGCCGACCCGAAGAAATAGTTCGGACAACGGCCGTCCGCGGTCTTGCCACGTGGGGAATCGACGAGATCACATTCCTGGCGAACGATGCATCGACGACGGTTCGGCAGTCGGTCGCCGAACAACTCGCCCGCCAGCCGAGCGTCAAATCGGCCCTGCGGCTCCGCAATCTACTGACCGATCCAAATTTGCAAGTCCAGTTATCTGTGGTCGCAGGTGTTGAGCCCTGGCCGGACCGGCTGGCGGTACCCTTGCTGCTTTACAGCCTGCGGGAGAGTTCTCGTCCGGCGCGACAGAAATGCTTCGGCCAGCTCAGAAAGCGAAACAAGGTGACCGGCGTGTTCGTCGTATTCGATGCGTCGCAGAAGCAACAACGTGCGGCAAGCGTCGCCCAACTCGCCCGGGAATTGGCTGCCCCGCTCAATTATCTGGACCAGCTCCGTGACGAGGTCCTCGCCAAGCCCGCGCACATTGGCCGCCGGCGTTCCGAGGCAATCGAGGCCGACCTGAGAATCGTGACCGATTCAGCAGACAGCCCCTCCCAATCGCTCTACGCGGCGGCGCTCCAACGGCTGAAGCAATTGGAACCGGCAGAGGTTTCCGTCATCGAAGGGTACTTGTTGAAGAACGGCGAGCGCGGTGCAGCGATGTTGTTTCAAGAGGTGCTTCCAGAAGTCAGTCCCGCCTATGAGGCATTGCACGATCTGTAACAGACGGATGTCGAGATTCGTCGTCGGGGCGGGCGAAGACTGCGGCAATTGAGTCAGAACGGGTCGCCGAGTCGGTTGGTCGTCCAGCGCTTGGCAGCCCATCTGCACAATCGGCAGGACAAGTTGTTGTGGCGAGACGCGATGGCCGCCGTCATGCCTGATGCGGCCGACGAAAACGCCCAGATCTCTTTGCGGGCCTTGAACGATTTCCGCGCCGAAATCCACCTGCTGGGCTGCCAGTATCTTTCCCGTCATGGCCGTCTGCAGTATGCCTTATGGCTGATACGGCTCGGACTTTTTCACGATCCTGATAAGCGGGTCCGATTGGAGGCCATTGAAGCGGCAGGGCGTTGCGGCAGCCGCATCGTCCTCGACGGCGTCGGTCGGGACGAACCATAAACCGCGGACCGAGAAACGACTCCGCGGACTGCGCTCGCTGCTGACCGACGCGGACCCCGAAATCCGCTTGGCCGCGATCTTGTCCATGAGCCACCTGGACGACCTGCAGGCCATGCAAGAGCTGATGCGGATGAGCTGGAATCCCGACTCCGGCATCAGAGACGACGCCATCAAGGGCATGGGCGCAAGCGGTCATTCGCGGTTCATAGAACTGCTGATTCTCCGCGGGGAAGACGAACAGCACACCGAAGTCCGACGTTCGATTCTGCACAGTCTAGAACAATTGACGTTCCCCGGAAAAAGACCGCCGGGTCTACTCGACGAGTTCGCGTATGATGCTAAGATCAGTCTCTGGCGGGACGATTGGGAACGTCAGCACCTGCGGGTATTGCCGTCGACCGTTTTTTCATCAAATCCACAACCGTATCGTCTTTTCGATCGTGACGAGAAGTTTCCTAAAATGGAAAATTGACATGACCGATGACCGGCAGGACTTTCAGCTTCACTGGCATGACAATACGGTTGTTGTCGTCCCGGCGACCAACGTCGAATCGATGCGCTGGGACCTGATCGAACAATCAGCCGAAATTGTCATGGAACCTCTCAAGGACCAAGATGTGCCGATGGTCGTCTTCGACTTGAGCGATATCGGTTATTTCGGCTCGGTGTTCCTGGCGCTGTTGTTACGGTGCCACAAGTTCGTCAAGAGCCGCGGCGGAGAACTGGTGCTCTGCGGCGCCAGCAAGATGGCAGCAGAACTGCTGAGGGTCACGGCGCTCGATACGCTGTGGGCGATCTATGAGACTCGCGAGGAAGCACTCGAGGCGCTATCGAGCTGAACGGGTCATGCCGCCCTTGGGCCGCCCAGCAGAGGCCGTGGTGTCCCGAACGGAATTCTGGGAATCGATCGCACAGCAGGGATGAAGGTGAGTCGCCCAAATGGCCCGCAAGCACAAACACGCTCTGCCCGACGTCTCTGAATCGGACGTGATGCCAACCGAGCACACATCGGTGCTCACGGAGCATTCCGAGCTGATCGACGAGATCAAGGAGACAGCCGACAAACTAGCCCGCGATCATGCCACTCGCGGAGATCTGAAGATTCTCAGTCGGGCGCTCAAGGAACTACGTTACGCGTTCAAGGTCTTCACGCCGTACCGCAGGCAACGCAAGGTGACCGTGTTCGGTTCGGCCCGTATTCCCGCCGATCATCCGGCTTACGAGCAGTCGCGGGTCTTTGGACAGCGGATGGCTGATGAACAATGGATGGTGCTGACGGGCGCCGGCAGGGGAATCATGGAGGGGGCGCACGTCGGAGCTGGCAGAGAAATGTCGATGGGTGTGAACATCATGCTACCGTTCGAGCAGGAGGCAAACTACGTCATCTCCGACGACGAAAAGCTCGTGCATCTGAAGTACTTCTTCACCCGCAAGCTGCTGTTCGTGAAAGAAGTGCATGCCGTCGCCCTGTTTCCGGGCGGTTTCGGCACGCAGGACGAGTGCTTCGAAACCCTGACACTGGTCCAGACCGGTAAACGCGACCTGATGCCGATCGTCTGCATCGACGAGCCGGGAGGTGGTTACTGGTCGGCGTGGACCGAGTTCATTCGAGACCAGTTGCTGAACAGAGGGCTCATCTGCCCAGAGGACCTCTCGCTGCTGAAAGTGACCGACGACGTCGACGAGGCCGTCGACGAGATTATGGGCTTCTACAGTGTCTACAACAGCATCCGGTATGTTCGCGGCAAACTTGTGCTGCGGCTGCACCGCGAACCGAACGACGAGTTTGTGGAGCGATTGAACGAGGAGTTCGGCGAAATTGTCGAATCGGGACGGATCGAAAAAACAACGGTGCATCAACTCGAAGCCGACGACGAACATCTACACGATTTACCGCGGCTGGCATTTTTCTTCGATCGCAAGAGCATCGGCCGTCTTCGGCAGATGATCGATCTGATCAACGATGAACTGGGAGGGGAGAACGATCCCGACGAGACCGTGTCTATTTGACCTCCCGTGAAAACTTAGCCCCGCGTGAACACACGCGGGGCCCCCGGTGTTTTCACCGAGGGCTAAATGGCGTCCGCAGCAGCCTCGATCTCTCAGGTTGGATGAGATATGCCTGCTTTGTTTCTCACCGAAGACGATGTTCGCGAACTGACGGACATGGAAACGGCTATCGACGTGGTTGAGGAGGCATTCCGGCAAATGTCCAACGCCAAGACAGCCAATCTGCCGCGGCGGCGCGCATCGGCCCCGGGGATTGTCCTGCATTCGATGTCCGCCTCGGCCGAGTCTCTCGGGTTGGTCGGTTGGAAGAACTACACGACAACTGCACACGGCGCGCAGTTTCACGTCGCCGTTTACGACATCGAAACCGGTGCGATGGCAGCGTTGATTGAGGCGAACTATCTGGGCCAACTCAGGACCGGGGCGGCCAGCGGCGTGGCCACCAAATATATGGCCCGGACCGATACCAAGGTCGTGGGCTTGTTCGGAACCGGACTGCAGGCCCGCACACAACTGAAAGCGGTCTGCACGGTCCGCCGGATCGAACGGGTCGAGGTTTATGGCCGTGACGAAACACGGCGACGAAACTTCTCCCACGAGATGACTGAATACTGCGCCACCGAAGTCGTGCCGGTCCACGCACCGGACGAAGCGGCTGCGGAAAAGGACCTCGTCATCACGGCCACCACCAGCAAAAGACCGCTCTTCGACGGCAAAGTGCTCGCGGAGGGGACGCACCTGAACGTGATCGGCTCGAACTGGCTGTCGAAGGCCGAAATCGACGTCAACACTGTCGCCCGGGCCGACCACATCGTCTGCGACAGCATTGAAGCCTGTCAGATTGAAGCGGGTGATTTCGTCGAGTCGCTGGAGGACGGCGTCACCGACTGGCGGCTGATGCACGACCTGGCCGACGTCGTCGCCGGCAAACAAACCGGCCGGGCGACTCCCGAAGACGTCACGCTGTTCAAGTCGGTCGGTCTGGCCCTTGAGGACGTGGCCCTGGCAGCGAAGATCCTCGAGCGCGCCCGCGAAGAGGGGCTTGGCCAGCCGCTGCCGTTTTGATTCGGCCGATCCCTCCCTGGGAAATCGCGGATCTCGATCCACAGTCAGGCATCTTCCTGCTCGCGGGCTCGTTGCACGAGTCGATCGAACTCGGCGACGTAATCGGCGTGAACGCTCGACAAATGATCGCGAACCGTTTTGATCTGCTCCGAGTTCGCACGAACCAGTTCGATCACGTCCGCTTCGTCGCGCGCACGGCCCGCGGCAAGTTTTAATTCAACGAGGGCCGGCAATGAGATATATCTCAACGAGCCGGTAATAGCACCGATAAGCGAAGGGTGGGGAATTGTTGTAGGTGCCGGATTCGACGCTGTCCCAGGCCGCGCACCCTCCGGCAGGATATCTACGGTGACTTCTGTATCTTTGTGCAAAACTGTCGGTCAGCGTCCTTTCGGTTGAGGTAATACGTCGAAACCGGATGCAGAAGCAACCTGGAGAAACTCATCGATCCGATATGTGGGCAGGACCAGGTCTACGTCCTGAGTTATTCTCCCGAAATAACCGTGACGCCAGACCGCCCAGCCACCTGCCAGCACCGACTCGCAACGTAGGACCTCCAGCAGATGGGTCGATAGCCCGAATCACGCGGCCATATCGGCCGGGAAGGTCCTGAGGGTCGAACATGGTTTCCCTTCCGGCCAGCAGTTGTTCGCTGAGCTCAACTTGCGCTGTGAGGAATTCAAGAGGAGTTTCCTTCATTCGGATCAGTTCCCAAGGGACCCTTTTGAGCGTACCCCGCTGTAAAGCGGCGCCGGCCTCTGGCCGGTGTTTCACGGGCGAGAGGCCCCTGTCACGGATTGTTCGGCAATCAGCGAGTCGAGTTCTTCTTTCAGCCGAGGCAGGATGTCATTGTAGCTGTAGCGGCCGAGTGTCTTCGGGCCTCGCTTCAGGTTGACAAAGTTCGGCGCACACCACAGCCCAAGGTCGGCGCCGTCGGTTTCTCCCGGACCGTTGACCCGGCAGCCCATCACGGCGATTGTGATGGCGTGGTTCTTGGCGTACTCGGTCATTTCCCGGACCTGCTGTGCCAACTCGACAAACGCCTCGTTTTCGACCCGCGAACAACTCGGGCAACTGATGATGTTCAGCGTTCTCAGCCCGTAATCGACGACCGACCGCACCCGCCCGGCGGCGATGTCGGCAAGAATTTTCCGCCCGGCGGCGATCTCCTCGCCTTTGCGGTCGTTTGAAACCGTGAGCGAAACGCGGATCGTATCGCCGATTCCCCGGCTGATGAGCTGTTCCAGCGCGATCCGCGTTTTGACGACCCCTTCGGGTGGCATGCCGGCTTCGGTCACTCCCAAATGCAGCGGAATATCGGGCCGCTGCTCGGCAAACCGCCGGTTCGCCTCAATCACCTTCGCAGGATCAGAGTCCTTGAGCGAAACGCAGTACCGCGTCAACCCAATCGAATCGAGAACCCCGCAATGTTCCAAGGCGCTGTCGAGCATCGGTGAAATCGAGTCTTGCGAATCGTATTTGTCCAGCTTAGCCGGATCGACGGAACCGCAGTTGACGCCGACTCGAATCGCGCAGTCGTGATCGCTGGCAACGGCGGCGATGTAGCGGACCTTCTGCTGCCAAGGCATTTCGCGTTCGTGGTGATACAAGTGCCCGGGATTATAGCGCAACTTGGCAACATGCGGAGCGACGACTTCGGCCAGCCGATAATTCTCCTGGAGATCGACTGACAGGTTGACCTGCGTTTGCCGGGCGATTTCGATTAGCGCCTCGGCCTCGCGGCGGCTGTCGACCGCGATCCGCACCAGATCGGCGCCCGCTTCGACGAGATCGCGAATCTGATCCACCGTTGCGTCGATCTCGGCGGTTTTTGTGGCGGTCATACTCTGCACGGCGATTGGGTTTCCGTCGCCGATTGTCACCGAACCGATCCGCACGGGCCTTGTCGGGTTCCGCGGAAGTTCCACTCGTCTCTCCCAGATCAACTCAACAGACTTTCCAAGGCAGACTGCCCAACAGCGTCTTCAAAATCTAATACAGTCAATGGCCTGTTTCTTCTTCGGATCCGATTCGCGCTCGAGTGACTCATCATCTCGCTTATCGACGAGTTGATCGCTGGTCGACGTCTAACATAGGAAGGGGTCCCCACGAGTGGACTGCTCGTGCCAAAGCGAAAATGAGACTTCGGCAACTGCGATCAATTGATCGCCCTCGCCCTCACGCACAACCAATAAGGTTGTGCGTACTGTCGAAAACGCTTCAAATCGGTCTGCCTTTTATTCTAGGATGATCACCTTCCAGTGAGCAAGGACTTAGCTTGGTCCATTCCGAGCGGGTGCATCGGCACCGGTTCCCCTTGCCGGAATTCAGATCCTCCGATAAGTTGCCGCCACGAATGGATTGATACCACGCGCGGTCACAACTGATAGTAACCCGAAGCGTAAGCGAGGGACTTAACGTGTGTCTTCGCTTACGCTTCGGGTTGCGATGAAATGTATCAAACCCAACCGCGAGCGGTT
>CAUZTK010000125.1:0-10816 GCA_963582395.1 Planctomycetota bacterium
AATTATTAGAGGCTGTCAGAATCGGACTACGCAGAGGTGTTTCAGAAACCAGCACGGATCGATTCCTGCCAGACGGCTGCCAGCCGACGGGCTGTGTCGCGGATGTCAAATTGTCTCTCCACACGCCGCCGAGCCACTGCCGCAAACTGTCTCCGCGATTGATCGTCTGCCACAAGCTCGATCATCGCCACAGCCAGCAGGTGAGGGTCGCCGGGCGGAATCAATCGGGCCGATTTTCCGTCCGTCAAAATCTCCGGCGTACCCCCGACCGCTGTCGCGATGATCGGCAGCCCCGAAGCCGCCGCTTCCAGCAGCACCCGGCCGAGCGGCTCCTGATGGGCCGGATGCACCAGCAGGTCCGCCTCGTTCATGATTCGGGCCACGTCGTCACGGTAACCGAGCCAATGAACTCGATCACCCAATCCTGTCTGTTGGAAACGATGGATCACATTTTGCTCGAACTCGATGCTTTCCATCTTCGCTGAATTCCGCTCACCAATCAGCAGGTAATGCACGTAGCGCAGACGCTCGGCGGAGATTCCGGCCGCTTCCGCCAGCACGTCCTGTCCCTTGCGGAGCCCGATTTGGCCAATCGTGACCACCAGAAATGTGTGTTCCGGAAGTCCTAGTTCCTGCTTCAACCGAACGGCTGATTCGCGCGGCTGAAACTGCCGGCAGTCGATACCGTTGTACAACACCCGAACCCGGTCGGATTCGAGCCCCTGCTGGACGTGAAAGTTCCGCGTCGCCTGTGAGACCGCAATCAGCAGACGGTTGCAATTCAAATCGGCAACGGCAGAGCGGCTCAGATTCAAAATGTCCCGTATATGGACGATTGTCGGCCAAGACAGTTGACCCGCAATCGCGCCGGTCAAACGGCCCATCGACAGGCTGTTAGCGTGCAGCAAATTCGGCGCTGCCGTTTGCACGGCCGCCAGCAGGTTCCGGCAACAGACCTCGCGCGGCAGATGTGTTCCCTTCTCATCGTGCAGTTGTAGCGGAACGTGGCGGATGCGGCGCCGGCTCAGAGCATCGGCCAATCGTCCCCTCGCTGGTGCCAGGGCCACAAACTCGAACCCACCGTCGACCAACCAATCGAACACAGCCAGCATCGACCGTTCGCCACCGTTAAGCGTGGGATACTCGAACAGGACGGCAACGCGATTGATGGCTTCCCCTCTTTTAGTACCGCGCCAGGTCGGCAGTCTCACCCGTCTGGCTGAGGGCCGAAACGATCCGCTGTGCTTCGCCGATCATCATCCGCAGCTCGCTGCCGATGGCGATGAACTGCCAGCCCTCGGCAATGCGGCGCTCGACGTCTTCGACTGTTTGTACATGCAAACCGACCGGCGTACCGACCTTCTTCCCCGCGGCCAACACCCGTTGCATCATGGCCTCATGCTCTTCGGGACTCGGGTCGACGCCATCCGGGCCGCGCATCTGCGCCCGCAGGTCGTTGGGTCCGACAAAAATCGCATCGCAACCGGGCAAGCTGTAAATCTCCTCGGCGTTCTCGACTCCTTGGGGCGATTCGGTCTGCAGAATGACCAGGATTTCGTCGTTGGCATTGGCAAAGTATTCGCCGGCGGTGGCGTCGAAGTTGAGTGAATGCAGTCCGCCGCCGAGCGAGCGGTTGCCGACCGGCGGATACTTGGCCGCTGCGATCGCCGTCTTGGCCTGCTTCACCGTATCGACCATCGGGACCACAATGCCCATAGCACCGGCATCTAAAATGCGTTTGATCAACGTGTGCTCGCCGCACGGAGTTCGGGCCAGCGGGACGCAGCCGGCGTCGGCGATTGTGCCGAAGAGCAGCCCCGCCTCGCTCCAACTGATCGGTGAATGTTCCATGTCGACCGTCAACCACGGAAACCCGGCACGGGCCATCAAACGGGTCGCATGGACAGACGCAAACGACAACCAGGTACCAACCTGCGGTTGACCGGATTTCAAGGCAGCCTTGACGGGATTGTTCTTCATGGTGTGCAAAGTCCTTCAACAAGGGTTTTCCCAAGGTCCGCCAGAGGTCTAGGTTCAGCCGATGCGGACAAATGACCGTTAAATCACTATACTTCCAACGGTCATGGATTGCGGTTCTTCGGGAGGGCGAAGATCCCGCTGAGCCGTGGATCTCACCGATCTTGCGGCTCGGCAGGAGCCTCGCCCTCCCTCAATCTGTGACCATTTCGAGTATAGAATACCTCGACGCGCTCGAAACCGCGAGCGACAGCCGAGCACAAAAATTTCCGCCTGCGGGGTTGAACAACCGAAACGAACGGGACCAAAGTGCATGGCAGAATTCATCAGTGTTGCCAAGCTGGGCGACATTCCGGATGGCGAGGGACGAGCGATCCCGGTGAACGGCCGGATGGTGGCCCTGTTCAATACGGCAGGTCAATACTGGGCCATCAACGATACCTGTCCGCACATGGGGGCATCGCTGGCGACCGGTTACCTCGAAGACGAGGCCGTCACCTGTCCCTGGCACGCCTGGCGGTTTTCGATCAGAGACGGAACATGGCTTGACAACCCCGACCCGAAACTGGCGACCGATAGCTACCAGGTCCGCATCGAAGGGAATGACATCCAGATCCAAATTCCCGACGGCTAAACTATCAGCGCCGTTGATGTCACCCCAACTGGCACGATTCGCCCGGTTTGAGCACGATCGGTTCGGCCGACGTCTCGACTTTGACCCGCTGTGCCCACGCGTCGGGGTCCTGTTCGATCAACGGCCAGGTGTTGTAGTGATCGGGGATGACGCGCTTCGGTTCGATGAGCTTGACGGCCCGCAACGCATCGTCCGGTCCCATGGTGAAGTTGTCACCGATCGGCAGAATCGCCAAATCGATTCCTTCTTCGCCGATGAGTTTCATGTCGTAAAACAGGCCGGTGTCGGCGGCGTGGTAGATGTTTCCGTCGGCCGTTTTCAGCAGCACGCCACAGGGATTGCCGCCGTTGGCGCCGTCGGGCAACATCGAGCCATGATGGGCAATTGTGAGCTTCACCGTCCCGAACTCAAACTGGTGGGCTCCGCCAATGTGTTGCGGATGCCGGTGTTCGATGCCTTGCCCGCCCAGCCATTCGATGATCTCGTGATTGGAAATCACCAAGGCACCGGTCCGTTTGGCAATGGCGACCGTATCGCCGATGTGATCTCCGTGACCATGCGTGACGATGATGAAGTCGGGCGAAACGGCGTCCGCTGTTGTCGAGGCCGTCGGGTTGTCCGTCAAAAAGGGATCGATCAAGACCGTCTTTCCCGCGGTTTCGATTTCAAAGGTGCCGTGGCCGAGAAAAGTGACTTTTGTGGCCATCCGATTTGTTTCCTTTCATCAAACTGGTCCGCTGGCGGAGTAGCGAAATTGGTTGCTGAGCCGCAAGCAGCGAAAACACGATTTATTTTGACCGGTCCAGTATTTCATTCATGTTCCGTTTGTACGCCTCGACGCCGGGTTGACCATACGGGTTGATGCCGATCAACCGGCCTTCGAGCGCGGTCGCCAACATCAGCATCTGCATCAACTGGCCCATGTTGTAGGCGTCGAGCCGAGGCAGTACGAGGTCGGCTGTCGGTCGCCTCTCGTCGGCATAGGCCTGGTTGGTTCCTTCAAGGGCCGCGATCAACAGTTCGGGAATTCGCCGGCTGGCGTGCTTGTTCAATTCGTCCTGATTTTCGTCAACCGGCACGATGGGAATCTCCAACGGTTCAGTCGAGGGGGCTTCGACAATTAGGTTGGTGATCAGCTTGTCGCGCGTTCCTTCCTGATGCTGTTGACCCCGGCTGTGCAGGTCACGGGTGTTGACGGCCGTGATCGGCGTGGCGCCGCGCTCCTGCTTGCCCAGACTTTCCGAGAGCAACTGGTCGTACCAGAAACCGAGCGCTTCGAGCCGTCTGCCCCATGTCGAAAGCACGCGGATGGTCATGCCCTGCTGCAGCAACAGATGGCCAGTGGCGACGTAATCCAGGACGGGATTGTCACCGAACGGTTTGGTCCGGAAGCGTTCGGTCATGTCGGCCGCTCCCTGAAGCAGACTGAAGACGTTGATGCCCAACACCGCCGCCGGCAGCAACCCCACCGCCGTCAACACCGAGAACCGCCCGCCGACGCCGTCCGGAATGGGGAAAATATGTGGATACTGCTTGTGATCGAAAAATGCCCGCAACTTGCCGGTCTGTCCGGTGATCGGGATCACGATTCGTCGCTGTGTGTCGGAATCAGTTCCGTAAAACGCCTCTAAGGCCGCCCGGAACAACCGGAAGGCAACCGCAGTTTCCAGCGTCCCGCCCGACTTGCTGATGACGACGATTCCCCAGCGCTGACGAATGTCGTCGGGATGGGTGCACTGCGTCTCTAATAGTTCGAGCAAACCGCGCAGCGCGTCGTTGTCGAGGTTGTTCCCTTCGAAATAGATCCGCGGAATGCCATTTCGGTTGCTACGGTCGAGTTCGTTGTGAAGCGGATGGCAGAGCGCCTCGAACAGGGCACGGGTCCCCATGTACGAGCCCCCGATTCCGAGCACGATCAGCCGATCGATCTCATCGGACAGCGACCGCGCCGCCGATTCGATCTCTTTCAACAGGCTGCCGACTGTGTTCTGCTGGTAGCAGGCCAGCAGTTCGTCCGGCAGTTCGATGAACCCAGCATCGAGCGGTTTTTTTTGATCGGGAATCGGCTTGCCCGATTTCAGCAGCTCGACGTCTTCCAGCACATCCTTACGTGCGGCCAGAATTTGCGGCTCGATCGCCTCGAGTTGCCCGGGGTTGAGCAGTCGGTGCGCAGAGGCCGGATTGTAGCGCAACGGAAATGGCATGAGAGATTCTCAAATGTCGATGAGTTTCACCGGCGAGCGGCCGGCGTAAGCCGACTGTTGGAAACAAATCAAGTAGGTTCGTCCACTTCGATTGCGCGCACTAGGAGACTGACGTCTCCCGCTCGCCTATGCAAGTTCACCAGCGGCCATTATACGGGGCAATTCCGCAAGATCGAGGTTCCCGCCAGAGAGGATCCCCACCACTGTCTTTCCGGCAAAACGATCGCGATGTTGGAACGCGGCCGCCAAGGTGGCGGCGCCCGCGCCTTCGGCCAGGTTGTGCGTCGACTTGAGGATCGAACAGCAACCCCGCCTTAATTCGTCGTCGCTGACCGTGATCGCCTCATCCATCACCTCGCGCATCATCCGCAGCGTCATTTCGGACGGAACGCGGGTCGCCAGCCCTTCGGCCCAGGTGTCGGCCTGTTCGGTCGTCTCCAGCCGGCCCGATTTCCAGGAGCGGATGACGGCATCGGCCCCTTCGGCCTGCACGCCGATGACGGTCGTTTCCGGGCGGACAGCTTTGGTGACGATCCCCGTTCCGCAAACACCGCTGCCCAAACCAATCGGCACCAGAATGACGTCGGGATCGGGCAGTACGTCGAAGATCTCACAGGCCATGGTGCCGACGCCGGCGATCAGTTTTGGCTCGTTCGCCGAGTGGACGTATCGGCCGCCCTTTGGGGCCAGCTTTTGTTCAAGATAGTCACGCGCTTCGTCGAAATCGCGGCCATGTTCGACCAGCTCAGCCCCCAGTTGCCGAATCGACCGGTTTTTGTCGGGGTTGTTGCCGAGAGGGACGACAATCGTGCAGCGCACACCGAAACGTCGAGCGGCAAATGCCAGCGACTGTCCGTGATTGCCGGTCGAGCAACCCAGCACGCCGGCCCGTTGCTCTTGTTCGCTCAACGTGCCGACCAGATTGACCCCCCCGCGAACTTTGAACGCCCCGAACGGTTGATAGTTCTCGTGTTTAAGATAAAACTGACAATTGACCAACTCGCTAAGCCCCGGCCACTCGTACAGAGGGGTGGGTCGGAGGACTTCGTGGACCCGCGGCAGAGCGTCGAGCACGTCGGCATGGGTGACTGAAAGCATGATGTTTGAAGATTCTGTCTAGGATCGCTTGCGGCTTAGCCGCAAGCGGCGTTTCACCGAGATAGACGTCGCTGGCGAATTTGGTCGATCGTAACCGCCACGACAATGATGATTCCCACGATGACCTTCTGATAGGAGGTCCTGATGTCCAAGGTCACACATCCATGCAGAATGGTCGCCATAATACACGCTCCCGAGATCGTTCCCAACACCGAGCCTCGTCCTCCGTTCAGGCTGCCGCCGCCAATGACCACAGCGGCAATGATCTCGAGTTCCTTTCCCAGCCCCGCTTTGGGATCGCCTTCACCGGAAAGGATGGCAAACTGGAACAAACCGGCCACGCCGACAAACAGACCGGCGACGGTGTAAACGGCAATCCTCAGCAGGGGCACGTTGATGCCGCACAACCGGGCCGTCGATTCGTTCGACCCCAGCGCAAACACATGCCGGCCGAACACCGTGTACTTCAAAAGCCCTGCCACCAGCAGCGCCAGAACGGCCACCAGCCAAACGCCGCTAGAGACCGCCAGCCACTCGGGGACAGGATACGGCGTTTGCAGGTTGAGGAGCCAATCGGGCGGCTTGCCGAAAGCGCGGATCGGTGTGTCGCCCGAAAGGATCATCCCCAGACCGAGGAAGATGGTCATTGTTCCCAGCGTGATGATAAACGGAACGACGCGCAGCAGACTGATGAGACTGCCGTTCACGAACCCCGTTGCACAACCTGTCAGAAGACCGGCGATGACAGCCGTCGCCGTGGAATAATCGTCGCGAAAAAACCAGGCGGTCACGGTCGCAGCCAGCGCCATCGCCGCGCCGGCGGAGAGATCGATCCCGCCGGCGATGATAATCATCGTCATGCCGAGCGCGGCCACGCCGACTTGGGAGGCGTCGCGGAGAATCTTCTGACCGGTTGCCACCGAAGCAAACGTCGCTTCTTTGTGTTTGATCCGTGCGCGAACGGCGTCGGCAATCGAGAACAGGGCTAACACCAGCAACAATCCCAGCGACGGCCCCAGCGCGGAGCGCAGCACAGAGGCGGCGCCGCGACCACCGTGCGCCGGCATTGTTTGGCTGAATTCTGTTGTTTCGTTCATGGTTTTGCTTCGTCTAGGCTGATCGCGCGATGTAAAATCGTCTGTTCGTTCCATTCATCAGCCGGGCGGATTTCTCGCAACCGACCGCGGGCCATGACGGCCACGCGGTCACAGACCGACAGCAATTCGGTGAAATAAGAGCTAACGAAAATCACCGCCTTTCCCTGGGCCGCCGCCTGACCCATCAATCGGTAAATCTCTGCTTTTGTGCCGACGTCGATTCCCCGCGTCGGTTCGTCGAGCAACAACAAGTCGGCATCTTGGTGCAAGACGCGGGCCAGGGCGACCTTCTGCTGATTGCCGCCCGAGAGTTCCATCGCCGGCTGCCGGGGTGAACGTGATTTGATCTGCAGCCGGTCCATCCAGACCCTCACCGATTCGTCGCGACGGCGCAGATTCAAGATTCCGAACCGGCTGTACGGCCGAAGTCGACTGTAGCTGACGTTGTCGGCGATCGAGCGGATCTGAGCTAGCCCCTCGCCTTTGCGGTCTTCGGAGACAAATCCCATTCCGGTGGCAATCGCAGCGCTGGGACTGCAACGGGCCACAAACCCGCCAACCTGCACCCTCCCCGTCACCACGCTGTCGAGACCGAAGATGCAGCGCAGCAGTTCGGTTCGCCCGGCTCCGACAAGCCCCGCAATGCCCAGAATCTCGCCCCGGCGAACGTCGAGGGTGACGTCGCGGGGAAGCTTCTCTCCGCTCAGACCGTTCAGCACCAGCAGCACGTCTCCCAGCGTGTGCGGCACGGTGGGAAACAGCTCCTCGACGTTGCGGCCGACCATCATGGCGACGATGTCCGATTCGCAAACATCTTCGAGCCGGCTGCTTCCGACCGAACGGCCGTCCCGTAGCACAGTCAACCGATCGCAGATTTCGCGGACCTCTTCGAGAAAATGGCTGATGTAGATCACGCCGATTCCCGACTGTCTGAGTTTGCGGATCACTTCAAACAGCCGCTCGACGTCGTGGCGGGCCAGCGAACTGGTCGGTTCGTCGAAGACAATCAGGCAGACGTCCATGACCAGCGCCCGGGCAATTTCGACCAGTTGCTGCGCCCCGACCGACAGACGATGCACCGGTGTTTCAGGACTCAGTTCGGAATGGCCGAGCAATTGCAGCGCTTTGCGGACCCGCGGACGTTGTTCGGATCGGCGCAACAGCCCGAACCGGCCGGCCTCTTGACCGAGCATGATATTATCTTCGACACTGAGGTCCGGCGCGAGGTTCAACTCTTGGTAGATCATCGCCACGCCGGTGTTCCGGGCTTCGTGCGGGTTGCCGGGAGCGTAAGGTCGCCCGGCGATCTGCATCGTACCGGTATCGGGATCAAGAGCGCCGCTGAGAATCTTCATCAACGTGCTCTTCCCGGCGCCGTTCTCGCCGATGAGGGCCATCACCTCACCCGCGTGCAGCTCGAACGAGACGCCATCCAGGGCCCGGGTGGCGCCGAAGCGCTTACAGATCTCGCGCATTCGCAAAAGCGGAGCGGTCGTCATGGGCCGCCGTTTCGATTCAAACGCCCACCATCAGCGACGGGGTGGAATGTCAATACCTCAGTCTTCTGAGGGTTTTTAACATTGGTGTTTTGAATTTGTTTCGGATTTCGAGCTTCGGATTTGGACACTGAGACCGATCAATTTATTCCTGCGCAGATCCTTAACCCTCAAACTGTTTCGGGTGGAGTAACTCGTGAATTTCGGGGTCGTGCATGTTCTGGGGAGTCGCCAGTGTTTCACCGGTTTCGACGCGCTGCTCAATCGGTTTACCTTCGAGATACTCGACCAGCGTCTTGACGGCCAAATATCCCATCCGGACCGGGTTTTGCAGAATCACACCGTCGATCTTACCTTCTTGCAGACCCTTGACGATCCGCGGATCCGAATCGAACGCCACAAAGCGCACCTGACCGGCCATCCGTTCGTTTTCGAGCGCTTGCAGCATCCCTTTGTTGTTCGGCTCGCAGACGGTGAAGATCCCCTTGACGTCTTTGTTGCCGCGCAGCAGCGATTCGGAGATCTTCATAGCCGTTGTGGAGTCTGAATCGACCCTTTGACTTTCCGAAAGCATGCTGATAGCCTCGTTTGTGGAAACGGCTTCCAGAAAGCCGGCCTCGCGCTGTTCTGTGCTTTCGCTGCCGGCCTGATATCGCAACAAAATCACGCCGCCTCGGCCCCCCATCACCTTCGCCAGATACTCGCCGGCCATCAGCCCGCCCTGCTTGTTGTTGGTGGCGACATAACTGACGACGTCGGAATGATCGCTCAGGCCGCTATCGTAAACAACGGTGGGAATGCCCCGCTGCTTGGCCCGGCGAACGACGGGCACAAAGGCGTCACGGTCAATGGGCGCCAGACAAATGCCGTCGACTTTGTTGCCGATGAACGTGTCGACGATGCGAATTTGCCCCTCCTTGTCCTCTTCGCCCTGCGTTCCCTGCCAGATGATCTCGACGTTGCCCAGTTCATCGGCCGCTTGCGCCGCTCCGTAATGAACCGATTTCCAAAAATCGTGCGAGGTCCCTTTAGGAATGACGGCGATGCGGTACTTCTTCTCTTCGTCGCTTGCTCCGTTTCCGCTCGGACGACCGGAATCATCATCACCGCAACCGATGGCCGCCAACAGCGCAAACAGCAGTGCCCAATGTTTCCGCATTGCTGAAAACTCCTTGTGACTCTTATAAAATTTTCGGGCCTGTGCGGTTCGCTAAGCCGCAAGCGGCTTGCAACGGGGTGCTTCATCGTAGCAGTCCCGCTGGATCGGTCCAAGTGTCGAACGGTGGAAACGCTGACACAAGTTGCCACTTAAATGTGCTGCTCGCAAACAGCGGAACCAATGTGCTATTATCATGGGTTCGTAAGTTCGATAGCAGGCTGGTTGTCTCGCGGCAAACAGGAGAAGCTTGATGGCTCAATCAACAACTGTGATGTTGCGATGGCAGATATTGCGATACCACAGGGCGCGTTTTGCGGTGGCGTGTCTTTCGGTGGTTCTGTGGGGACCGGGTGCCACAGCTGCCGACGATCGCCCGAAATCAATTGACCAGAAGCCGGTGGCCGCCCAGAACCCGACCCAGCCGCCGGGCCCAAAGAAACCACTGGCGGTCGAAGACATCGCTGCCCGGGCACAGAAGTCGATTGTGGTCGTCACGTTTCGAGACCGCAACGGCAAACAGGCTGGGCTGGGGACCGGTTTCGTGGTGGCAGCCGACGGGCTGATCGCCACCAACCTGCATGTGATCGGTGAAGCCCGACCGATCGCCGTTCAGACAGCGGACGGCAAAACTTATGAGGTCACGTCGGTCCACGCCACCGAGCGGCTGATGGATTTGGCATTGATCCGCATCAACGCGAAAAACTTGCCGCCACTCGAGTTGGGTGATTCTGATTCGCTGAAACAGGGCGAGCAGATTGTCGCCCTCGGCAATCCGCGGGGGCTCAAACATAGCGTGGTCGGCGGCGTGGTCAGCGGCCGACGAACGATTGACGGCAAGCCGATGTTTCAACTTGCCATTCCCATCGAATCGGGCAACAGCGGCGGACCGATGCTCGACATGCAGGGCCGCGTCCACGGCATTCTGACGCTAAAATCTCTGGTGACCGAGAATCTGGGGTTTGCTGTCCGCATCAACGCTCTGAAGCCGCTCTTGGAAAAGCCGAACCCGGTTCCCATGTCTCGCTGGCTGACCATCGGTGCGCTCGACACCCAGAAGTGGACGCCCCTATTCGGCGGTCGCTGGCGGCAGCGGGCCGGCCGAATTCTGGTCGAAGGTCGAGGACAGGGGATCGGAGCGCGAGCCATCGCGG
>CAUZTK010000126.1:0-10815 GCA_963582395.1 Planctomycetota bacterium
CCGACGAGGCCCGGAAATGTTAGCTAAATTGCGATGACTCGCACGAACTGTCTCGGCTTCTTAGTTCTGTCAGCAATCCAGTTTGCTGCTCAATCTGGCCGAGCTGTCGAGACGACTGGCGAGCAATTCGATTTTCGACGAGATATCGAACCGATCTTTGCGCAGTCGCGCGGCGGCACGACGTCGTCCTCTCCGACCGATCACTGGTCGTTGCAGCCGCTTCGCCCGGTGCGTCCACCCAGTATCAACGATCCGTGGATCGCCAATGCAATGGTTCAATTGGTCTTAGAACGTGTTTTAAAAATCGAAATTGTCGGGCTGCAAGGGCAATTCGGAGTTGTCTTGATGCTGGTTTTTTCGAAAAACTGAGTACTCGCCCCTCACCGAATTGGGTTTGAAGTTGAGGCGACGGTAATTTCAAAACACGTTCTTAACAGATTGCGGTGTTTGAGCTGGTGTCATAGATCGGTATTTTGCGGAATTCGTTAAGGCGGCCCACGATGCAGCCGAAACTGGAACGTTACAGCAAACAGCTTCTCTTTGCCGGTCTCGGAGAAGAGCGGCAGATGCGTTTGCTGAGCAGCAGGGTCCTGCTGTGCGGCTGCGGCGCATTGGGAACGGTGCTGGCCGAAACACTGGTCCGGGCGGGTGTTGGATTTCTGCGAATCGTCGACCGCGATTTTGTCGAGCTGAGCAACCTGCAGCGGCAAGTGCTGTTTGACGAGCAGGACATCGCCGACCACCTTCCCAAAGCCATTGCCGCCGCAACCAAGCTCCGCAGAATTAACAGCGACATCACCATCGATCCGGTCGTCGCCGACATCGATCACACTAACATCCTGCAGTTGTTAGAGGGGGTCGATCTAATTCTGGACGGCACAGACAACTTCGAGATCCGCTTTCTGATCAACGATGCGTCGCTGGAAACAACGATCCCGTGGATTTATGCCGGTGTCATCGGCAGCCATGGACAAACGATGGCCATCTTTCCTGGACAGACCGCCTGCCTACGATGTTTGATTGAGTCGATTCCCGATCCAGGCAGCACCGAGACGTGCGACACGGCCGGTGTGCTCGGTTCGGCAGTGAACGTAATCGCCTCGCTCGAAGCGGTCGATGCTATCAAGATTCTCTCGGGTCAGCGCGAGCTGGTCTCGCCCACGCTGACGGTCCTGGACGTCTGGGACGGTAGTTTTCGGAGCATGAACGTCAAAGACCTTCGCGAGAACAGCAATTGTCCGGCCTGCAAGCAAGGCGAACGGGATTGGCTTTCGGGCCGGCAGGGCGCGCAGTCGACGATTCTCTGCGGCCGCAACGCCGTGCAAGTTTTGCCGCAGCAAAAGGCCCGGCTTGAATTCAACGAACTGGCCGAAAAGCTGAAGACATCCGGCAAGGTCGTCCACAACCGGTACCTGCTGCGTCTGGATCTGACCGAGCCCGACTATGAAATCACGGTCTTCCCCGACGGTCGGGCCATTATCAAAGGAACCGAGGACGTCGGCATCGCCCGGGGAATCTACTCCCGCTACATCGGCACCTGAGCCGGCTGTCTGTCGGCCGTTACCAGCGATCAAACCGTTGTAGCCGGACCGGTCGCCAGCGACGAAGTATCGGCTGGCGATTTGACAGACGGCCTGTGCGTCCTACCTTTTCAGTGACGCGATTGCCACCGCCGGTGATGAGCGGTATTTGTGCGTCGGTTCGATGCCAGCGCGCCAAACCCAGCGAACCGCCAGGTATTGGCAACGTCAACAAACAGAACAAATTCGGTGGTGATGCCGGAAATAGGAGACACGGCGTTCCTCTAATCCCGCAACACACAACAAAGTCGATTTCTGAAAGTGTTGTGCAGCAACTGATGCCGTCTGAGGAGAATTCGGCAGCAGTAAAAATCCGTGGAGAGTTAACACAATGCACAATCAAAAGAGCGAACAACGACGTAGCGGTTTCACGCTGGTTGAAGTTCTGATCGTGGTGGTGATTCTGGGGATTTTGGCGGCGACCGTGCTGCCACAATTCACCTCGGCCGGCCAAGACGCCAAAGAATCGGCGCTGGTTCAGGATCTGCAGACGCTGCGCAATCAGATCGAGCTGTACAGATTCCAGCACAACAGCACCTATCCGGCCCAAGGAACCACCGACGAGACGAAGTTCCTCGATTACCTGCTGCTTTCCAGCGACGCTGATGGAACTACCGGTCCCATTGGGACCAAGCCGTTCGGACCGTACTTCATCGGACAGTTCCCACCCAATCCGTTTAGCGGCCAGAACGACGTCAAGATGATTAACACCGACACACTGCCTGCAGCAGACGACGCGACCGGCTGGATTTACAGCTCCAAAAACGGACTCATCAAGGTCAACTCAACCGCTCTGGCCGCTGACGGTGTGACGAAGCTCGAAGACCTGTAAAGTCGGCAATCAAATTTTGTCCAAAACAGTCAGGTCAACCGCCAACGACGTCTAGAACTGTTCGGGCCAAAGGGAGAGACAAAGAGAGAGAGTGTCTCCCTTTCTCCCCCACTCCTTCTCTTCCTCTCTTCACAATTTCCAGGTCGGTCGATTACGATGTCGACATCATCTTCTCCACTGGTTTTTGTTGCGCCTTTTTGTCTTGGCGGGACAGACATCACTCGGTTTGCCGCATTGCTGGTACGATGGCCGGTTATCGACTCGAATTGCCGACGATCCAGAACTGGAACTGCCATAGCTGCAGTGGCTGCTGCCGGCAACACGTGATCCAGATTAGCGATGAGGAACGGCAGCGGATTCTGGAGCAGCGCTGGTCGAACGATCAGACGATCGGGCCGGGTCAACCGACCGTGGTTGCCGACGGGGGGCCGCCTTGGAATCGTCACTATCGTCTAGCACACCAGGCCAACGGAGACTGCGTGTTTCTCGATGAAAATGGCCTGTGCCGAATCCACGCGAAATTCGGCGAACAGGCCAAACCGCTGGCCTGCCAAATCTACCCCTACACATTTCACCCGTCCGGCAAGAAAGTTGCGGTGAGTTTGCGGTTCAGTTGCCCCTCGGTCGTGGCCAACCGTGGGAAACCAATTGCCGACCAGCGGAAGGAGATCAAGAAGCTCGCGCAGCGAGTGGTGCCGGAGCGATCCGAGAACAATCAACCGCCGGAGATCTCACCCGGTCAACGAGTCGACTGGGCCGATTTTGGCCGATTCATCGACGCACTCGAGACAATACTGACCCCCAACGACGCGCCGATCACGGTTCGACTTTTGCGCGCCCTGCACTGGATAGAATTGGTGGACAAGGCCCGGTTCAACTCGGTCCGCGGCGCCCGCCTCGGCGAATTATTGGAGATTCTCTGTGAAGCGGCCCACGCTGAAACGCCCCACGAGCCGCAGGTTGTTGAACCGAGCAAGTTGGCGCAGATGCAGTTTCGGCTGCTGGCGGCGCAATACGCCCGCAAAGACACGGCCGTCGAGTTGGTCTCCGGCTGGCGAAACCGTTGGAAACTACTGAGGGCAGCCATCCGTGTTGCGGTGGGAAAAGGCCGGGTCCCCCCGCTGCAAGAGTGCTTTCGAGACGTTTCGTTTTCGGTGCTCGAACAACCGTTCGGCGGGCTGCCGGACCATGCAGAGGAACTGTTCACACGGTATTTTCGAGTTAAGATTCGGGGAATTCACTTCTGCGGCCGTGCTTATTATGGGACCCCACTCGTGGAAGGGTTCCAAAGCCTGGCCCTCATATTTCCGGCGACTTTGTGGCTGGCCCGATGGCTGGCCGCTGGGGCGGAGCGAAGCGCACTGGAAGACGACGATGTGGCCCGTGCTCTCGCCATCGCCGACCACCATCACGGATTTTCGCCGGCGTTCGGCCGACGAAACTTTCGCACACGGGTCCGTACGCTGGCCCGCATGGGAGAAGTCGACAACCTCTGTGCGTGGTACAGCCGGTAGCAGCCAATCACGTCAACTCCACGTTGCCCTGCATTGTAGCCGTTTCCTGCGGTACGTCGATCGACTTCTTCCGCGCGCCGCCGACAAGATTGTTCTGCACAAGATTGTCGCGGCTGTTGCCGGTAATGCGGACCGCCTGCAGCATTGTTGGGTTTTGGCGTCGGTCGACGATGCTGTTGTCCGAAATCCGGCATCGCAGGCAGTCTTGCAGCTCGATGCCCCGGACCCGCACGTCGTTCAACTGGCAATTGCTAATGGCCATATCGGTGCAGCGGATCATGGTAATGCCGGCCCCTTTTTCGGCCGTCCCGTAACCGAGCTTGTGCGTCACCAGCCCATTCAGTGAGCAGTTGTCGCACTCGTCGAAGCGGAAGCCGTCACGGGGCGGGTCGGTCTCTAGGTTTCGCCAGGCAATGGAATTCGCGCCAACGGCGATGCCCGAGCAATCGACGGCCAGAAACGACAACTCGTCAGAACCGTAGATCGTGTTTCCACTGACGGCTACGCGGTGTGCGTGCCGCAGTTCGATGCCCCGCATCTGACTGCCGAGCACGTTACCCGTGATCGAAATCAGCCGCGCCCCACGGGGCGATGCTTCTCCCGACCCGAAGATCCGCAGGTTTGCCCCGCCCGGCTGCACGGTGGCTTGAATGGTGTTGGACGCAATCGTCACCTCGCTGATAACTCCGTGGGGCGCTTCGAACCAAATTTCCGCTCCGGTCGGCTCGCCGTGGGGTGATTGATCGACGCCGGGATTGTTGTTGTACTCGATGTCGTTGCCGGTGATTTGCAAGTTGTGCACGTCGCCGTCGAGAGACTTGATGCCGGCCTTTTTGTTCCAGCTAATGTGGTTGCCGTGCACGATGATTTGGTGCAGGTTGCAGCGGTCGAAGAACAGTCCATACTCGGAGTTGTCGAACAGATGAGAATCAGAGAGCACGAAGTCGCGGTTGCGTTCCATCAGTCGGATGCCGTGCCGACATTTGCGAACCAGCACCCGCGAGATGGTGGTCTTGGTGGATTTGCGGAGTTCGATGCCGACCGCTTCCGGATGTTCGCCGACGATTTCGATGCCGGAAATGTTGGGGAATCGCTCCTTCTCCCACGTGTGTGGCTGATAGGTGTGTGGCCGCGCCGTGCCCCGATGGTCGCCGACAATGCGGATTGCCGGTCCCGGTCCGGCCATGACGATCCGCGAAGTGCCCGCTTCGCCGATGACGGCCCCGTAACCAGTTTTCGTCGTATCGATGAGGATCGGCCGCGTGATGCAGTAGGTCCCCTTGTTCAGCCGCAGAATGCCGTCGCCGGCCTCAAGTGTGTGCTGCAAGGCGTCGCTGTCGTCGATGGTCCCATCGCCGACGGCTCCGAAGTCGTAAACATTGGCCACAGTGATTCGTCTCCGCACGGACTGCTGGGATTTATTTCCGTTTCGCTTTCCGAAAACCCGCCTTGACTAGGTCGGCAAATCCCTGCTTCAACGGACGGATGTCAAAGCCATCCTTCTTTAAGATGTCGGCGGCAATCAACACGCGGCCTCCGGAACGGCAGTGACAATAGATAATTTTGTCTTTGGGCAGTTTTTTGGCCGCCTTCTTCCGTTTTTCCGGATTCCGAATGGCACTCAAGGGTACCAAGCGGGCAAGCTCGAGATGCACTGCCTTCCACTCCGGCATTTCCCGGACGTCAATCAGCACCGCTGTTTTTTTCTTGAGCCTTTCTTTGACCGTTTTGAGGGAATCCTTCGTGTGCTCGGCTGCTGAAGTTGCAACGCAGCAGAAAAGAACCGTCGCAACAAATGTAACGAATCTCGCTTTCATAACATCTTCCCTTCTGGAATTCTGTGTTCGCTGAGCCGGTGGTCGTCCCGGCTCTCCATGTGACCCTTAGCACGCCGTCCATTTTGACAGATTCTGGGAACAAATGCACTCGGTTCGATCCCGAAATCGTAAGCTTGGGGGCTGGTGAGTCATGCATGACGACAAACGATAGCGAAAGCCAAGACGGCGAACATTTCATCCGGCGCAGTGTGTGGCCAAAATTTCTGGCATTCTGAATCTGGGTGGCCCGACCAGATTGCGGTCGGGTGCCGTCAGGCACAAGAAACCTGTCCCTCGACGGACAACCTGGATTATTCATGAGGTGTTCGCTCGACTAATACAAGCACGAAGCGCAAGCGAGTGTGCACGGCATAGACTCACTCGCTTGCGCTTCGTGCTTGTATGCGCGGCGTTTTGGGCAAGATAGTTGCAACGCCTTTCACCACTTTGCTTGCGCGAGTTGAGGCTCGCCTCATGAATAATCCGGGACAACAAGAAATGACGTCCCTTTTCTGGTTGGAAAGCGAAGGGCGCGAGAATCTTGTCGCTGCGCGACCTGGCCACGAGATGGCCGGGCCACCCTGAAACTCTTTTGCTCTATCAGAAAAACTTGCCGCACATCCAGCCCAACCACGAATCGGTATGACTTGACCGTGCCCGTTGTGTTCCCGAAGATGACGGCGACAGTCAACAGTCGACGGGCAATGCCCGTCGGACCGACCGCGGCGGGATGTTTTCCAACATGATCCCGGTCTGAGTGAGGCAGACGATGAGCCGATTGATTTTTATGACACGCGTGCTGGCGAGTCTGATGATTGCCGCAGTAGCCGTGGGATGTTCAGGCGACCCGGACGCGGAAACTGGGCCGGCGGAGGTGCCGACCTGCGCCGGCACGGACGACAGCCAAAGCAACGCAAGCCGTCTCGACGTGCAGCAGGAACCTTTCGGCGAGACCCCCGACGGCGCCGGTGTGACGCGTTACCTTCTCTCGAACGACAAGGGGATGCTGGTTTCGGTGATCACTTACGGGGCCATCGTCACCTCGGTCGAAGTCCCCGACCGCGAGGGGCATCTGGACAATGTCACGCTCGGCTTCGAGACGATCGAGGGCTATACGGACCGGAAAAACAGCGACCCCTATTTCGGGGCGATCTGCGGCCGTTACGCCAATCGGATCGCCAAAGCCAAGTTCCGCATTGGCGACGACGAGTACACGTTGGCAGCCAACAATTCACCCAATCATCTACACGGCGGCAATATCGGTTTCAACGATGTCCTGTGGCACGGTGAGCCGTACGACGACGGCGACCAGAACTCGGTCTCCGTCAAGTTGACCTACTACAGCGTCGACGGCGAAGAAGGCTATCCCGGCAATCTGACCACCACCGTCAATTACACGCTGAACAACCAGAATGAGCTGCGGATCGACTACACCGCTTTGAGCGACAAGGCCACACCCATCAACTTGACTAACCACTGTTACTGGAACCTGACTGGAGTGGGCAGCGACAACGAAACTAGCGACATTCTCGGCCACGAACTGATGCTCAACTGCGACCGCTACCTACCGGTCGATGAGACACTGATTCCCACGGGAGAGTTAAGGGCCGTTGAAGAGACGCCCATGGACTTCACCACGCCCATGACGATCGGCTCACGTTTAGCTGAGGTCAAAGGGGACGCCGAGAACGGCGGTTACGATCACTGTTACGTCATCAACAGCTGGGAGAGTGAGACGCTGCGTTTGGTGGCCCGTGTTCGGGACCCCGAAACGGGCCGAGTCATGGAGATCCACAGTACCGAGCTCGGCGTGCAGCTTTACACGGGCAACTTTCTGGGCGGATCGGCTGCCAACGGCGGGTTCCGGCAGCACGCTGCCCTCTGTCTGGAGTGCCAACACTTTCCCGATTCGCCGAATCGGCCTGAGTTTCCGAACACGATCTACGGCGAGGGAGAAGTCTATAAGCAAACGACCGTGCATAAGTTTTCGGTAGAACCATGATAGCTCGGCGCACCACAATGGCACGCCGGCATGATCCCGGCAGACAAGTCCGGCCGCGAAATCGCTTCACCGTTTGCTCGATGTCTTGAACTCGTGCACCACCTTCCCGTGCACGTCGCGATGCCGAAATGCAATCGTCGGCACGCCACGCTCCCTGATTACCGAGACCGTCAGAAAACCGCCTTCGACGCGCAGAAACGGCTGAATGGTCTTATCCTGCGGCGGGTTGCCGCTGGCGTGCGAGTCGCTGGCCGGGCCACACGAAAATTCTCGGAGCCCCGTCTTCGGGTCGATCGACATGTACTGCCAGTGCCGGTCGCCGTTGCAAACGTAGAAATTCTCGATTTCCTGCTCCTTCGTCCAGTCGCGAAAATGATTGCCGGCATGCTGGAAGGCTTTGTTAGAATGATTGTCGTTTTTACCTTGGGGACGGTCCGGACCGACAATCGGGGTCGGGCTGATGAGCACCCGGAAATTGGCGTCGCTGGCCAGAATCGTCCGTTTCAGCCATTCCCGCTGCTCTTGTCCCCAGATCAACTTGCCGGGGCCGTCTTTTTGGTCGTTCGGTGAACGGTACAGCCGGCCCTCCACCATCCACACCTGCAGCCCTTTGCCCCAGCGGACGGTGCGGTAGGTCAGCTTGCCCATCGGAACCTGTTCCCGATAAATTCCAAACCCCTGCGGGAACGTCAGCGGATTCATCCAGGGGGCACTCATGGTCGGCCAGCCGTCGTCCACCCACGAATCGTGATCGTCCACCTCCCAGTAACCGGGAACATCGCGGTGGAAGGTGATGTGTCGGGGCAGCGAGTACATCCGATGCCAGTGATGGCGGGCCAACGGCATGGTGCGGGCTCGCGGCGATTCGCTGTCGAGGTACACTGTGTCGCCGGTGGGCACGAGAAAAGCCAGGTCCAGCTTCTGCATAGCCGGATAAATGTGAAAACCCTCGCGATGGTCGAGGTCCCAATACGACTGGCCGGTGATGACGCCGAACGAAACGTCCTGCCATTGATTCTTCGTTGCCGCCGTGCCGAACGAACCGCTATGGGTCGCGGAAACGGGTGCTGCGGCCGAATCGCGGGCTTCAACTTTCAGGTAGTATTTGGTCTCCGGTTTCAGATCGTTGAGCCGAAACTGATGCGTGAAGTCGTTCTCGGCCTTGACGGTCACCCAGTCGGTCACCGAGGCAGCTGACAGATTTTTGTTCGTCGAGTAAAAGATCCGAATCTGACCCGCCGCACCACCGATCTCTCCCTCTCGGTCGGCGACGCGGATTTTCGACGGAATGTACTCATCGACTTTCGGCTCGCGCTTGGTCGAGTCGCGGTAGCCGCTCCAGTTTCGTTCGGCCGTCTTGGTGATCCGGGTCCAGACGATGGCCGAACCCTGCGTCACTTCGCCGACGCGCAACCCCATTCCCAAATGGGCGGCCTCGGCCGAACGGCCCCACAAAACGACGCTCAAGAGCATCAGTGCAAAACCGCTGCGTCGAACGAAAAGAGACCTCAACATGTGGAACTCCCTGTTGCCAGGCCAGCAGATAGATTTCACGCCTTTTTTTGGCGCATTTCGAGATGGTCACGGATACGTCAAGCATACCACAAACTTTTCAGAACTCTCAAATCCCGCAGAAAACATCACTTTAGAAAAAGACGGTGCGGAATCCGGTGCCTGAAACGGCTCGATTGAACGGTTGTGACGCTGGGGCACCAAGCGGAGTGTGTCCCTGTGCCGAATTGAAATTCTCAAGCAGAAGCCTGGACAAAACTTGTGTGATGCAGTCAGGGCGGCTCAGAGAGTGGCACTGGATTTGCTCTGTTAACAAATTGTTGTACATTGAATGCTTACCTTCATTTCGAGGTCTAATGGAGCGAAGACGATTACGTCGAGGTTCCCCGACCGGGAGTTTCATGGATTTGATCAAATCGGCAGAGACTTCGCCTCCACAGACCTACCCGATACTCAGGCGCGACGATACTGCGGCATGGCATCAGCGTCAGTAGTTCCATATCCGTATCGAATGTCAGGCACGGAGTGCTTGACATTCGATGACTGGGGCAGCTACTGCGACGGATCGGTGTGCCGAGCCTCGAATAGACGTTGGCCCATAGCCACCCACACAGTCGGGGCGACGCTTCGCTCACGCCCCGCCACCCGTCGTGGAGACACGTTGTGCAAACAGATGTTTGAATTCATCGACGCGTTCTATTGGTACGGGTATGGCACCGCGCCACGGAATCGAAAGGGGGCCGGACATTTTTACAATGAGAGTGCCATCGTCCGTCCAGGAGTATTTTTTGACACGTTTCCACTGCATTAATCCCCAATAAGCCCAGACGCCGTGTTCGTAGATTCCGAGGCGACCTGTTCCTATCAACACCCAGTACGCTGCGAACGAAAGGGCGAACAATATTCCCCATTGCCCAATAATCTCGTTGAAGTTGAAGATCGATCCAGTAAGAACGTGTTTTGAAATTACCGTCGCCTCGACTTCAAGCCCAATTCGGTGAGGGGCGAGTGCTCAGTTTTTCAGAAAAACCAGCATCAAGACAACTCCGAATTGCCCTTACAGCCCGACAATTTCGATTTTTAAAACACGTTCTAAGGCTGGCCATGAAGAAGATTGCCGCATTGCCAAGAAAGATCCATCGAGTTGGATGACCACCGCAGTCGAGCAGCATCAAATCTTGACGACTGAGCCCATACACCCAACATCCCACAAGGGCAACCATGCAATCGATCCAGAAGATGGCGAACGCGATCCCGCCGGATTCCACTAGAGGTAGTTTCAAAACCATAAATTACTAAATGAATGGCGGTCAATTTGCGTACCAGAGTGAGTGAAAGGAGACACTCACATGGTTATTTTCCTGTCAATGTGGCCGCCACGTCGGCGGCCGAATACGACAGGGTCCAGGACGGCCCCGAAACCGTTTCTCGTTGATTCCCAATGGGTTCTGATTAAAGACTTGCTGCGTGATCCACCAAAATCGAAGCGTGGCGGGCGTCCACGAGTTGCGGCCAGAGCATGCCTGGAAGGCATGCTCTGGATTCTACGGACAGGCGC
>CAUZTK010000127.1:0-10799 GCA_963582395.1 Planctomycetota bacterium
CATTCACCTCCACCGGCTGTTTGAGGATATGCTTGGCCAGCGGCAAAATCTGGGCGTAGGCATCGGTGACCACTTTTTGATTGCTGCTGCGTTTGGTGACCAACGGCGACGGTCGAACGCCGCTGATACGTCTGCCCTCGATTTCATCTTCCGCCTGGAAGCTCAGGTAGGTCTTCCACAAACATTCCTGCCAGAAAAACTTCTTGGGGGCCTGGTTATACGCCTTGCCCATGTCGCTGCCGAGACGCACAATTTCGTGACAAACCAGGGCGACGTTCACGTTTCCCTGCAAAGGCACCCGGCCCAACGATTTGGCCGCTTCGGCCCGGACCAGCCAATCCAAGCTGCTGTCGCGCATGGCGACCGCCAATGCCTGAACGTGAAACGGTTTCTGTTCGATCGGATTGTTGTTGTTGTTGATTTTCGCGATTGAGGGCTCATCAATGCACCCCAACGCTTCGACCAGTCGCATAGGATACCAGTAATACGTCGACTTGCTTTTGTTACTCTCCAGCTCCGACAACAGTGCCACGGCAATGGAGTTCTTCTGATCCCGGGACGGTTGGCTTTCGAGCAGAATTCGTTTCAATCCGTTGACGAGAGTGATCTTGACGCTGAGATGTTCATCTTTATTGCCGAGCGCTTGCAACATCGGAACCATAGCCGGAATGTAGGCGACCGCCGGCTCTTCCTTCTCTGCTTCCACAATGTTGAGCTGGAGCAACACCACGGCCACATTCAGCCGCACCTCCCGGTGGAATTTGAGGTCGAGCAGTTCTGCGACCCGTGACGTCACCTCTTGCAGGACAAACTCGCGAAACGTTCGGGACTGATTAGGATTGGAATTGAACCTGGCGGCATCGCGGATTTCGCTGATCAAATTCTTCGCTCCGGCGTGGAGTTCAGGAAAATTTTCCTGAACAGTCAGCCGATAAACCCGCCAGCGGGCCCATTGCGAAATTACGTCCCGCGTCTCATTGTTGAGCTGACCTTCGCGCAAGATTTTCCTAGCATTTTTAGAACTAAGCAGTTCTTGTTTCAATTTGTCGTCCTGAGCTTTGTCGAATTTTTGCTCCCCTTCGATCGTCGCCGCCGGCGATCCCTCTGGTGAACCGTCCGCTTTGGCGGAAGTGGGAGGTTGTGCCGTGGCGGAGGGCTGTTCCGTCGTCGCGTCATCGGCAACAGCAGGATTCTGCGCAAGTGTAAGGGTCGGCACAGCAGCGATCCCAGGCAACACTCCTCCGACAAAAAGCCAGAAAAGCAACCAGCGACCGCGCAGAAACCTACTTGTGGTTCTGTCAGATATTCGAGTGGGTTGTCGCACCGGGAGATCCTTCACTGAACTTTCCGCCACGAAAGAGGATCGTCAAGCCGTAGTCGGCCTACCGACACCGGCCACGTAGATGGAACCTTCTTCACCAAAGTACCATCAACGCCGACACATTACCAACTTTTTTGATGCACTTTTTGCTTTGACGCGAGGGTGGCCCAAAAGAATGGCGACCCGAACGATCGCCCAGAATTAAGAGAAATGATGTCGCGATATCGCAATAGATGTTGCTCGGATGCGCGTCAAAACCAGTGAAACGGCCTGCAATTTTCGCCTCGGACCCATGAGAACTGCCCTCATAGGAGCCGACAGAATACTTCGGCGGAACCAGTGTTGATGAAAAAACGTCATTACCGCGGCAAAACATTTATCAGGCTTAGTCCAGAATGCACCTAGGTTATCGCCGATTTCTCGCGTGTGTCAAGCGGTTTCTTGCAATCGCCGCCGGTTTGAGACGCTGGACCCGATTTGGTCCGTCGTCGAACGGCCTGAAATGGAACTTAGGAGCGATCGTTCCAGTAGGCACTCACTCTGTGGCGGCAAGGCCACTTTTCAGCAGCGGGCGTGGCTGTTTTGGTGAATTGACCCGAATGCCGAATGTAACGGTTCGACCAATTTTTTCGCAAAAACAGAGCCTCTTGGTAAAAAACGGCCTCGAGGCGACGGAGAGCCCGGTTTCGAACAGCACACCGCTGCCGTCCTGAAGCAGGCAGGGGATCTCAGCGCTGGTAGATCGGCAGGTAACCGTTGTCCAACTGCAATATGGTTGCGTTGATTGCAGTGACGTAGACGGGTCCGACGTGCCCTTCCCGCCAGGCACCGGATGACGACTGCTTGCGAATGATCTCATTGCCGATCTGTTCGATATATTGTCTCCACTTGTCTCCGCCAAGCCGGAACATCACCTGCGAATAGTAAAAGTGTGTGTAGTGCCAATGCCCGAAGTAATGCCGGTTCGAGCGTCCCGGCCAGACGTTCTTTTCGCAAAAGGCGAGCAGCTTTCGAGCGTAGTCCGACTCGTACTGACCGGAGTTGAACAGACAGGCAATGGCAGCCGCGGTGATGGCCGGCCGCGCCCCGCCTCCGCGAATGCTGTATTGCACGCCCCCTTCCGCACTCGTGCAGTCCTGGATGTACTTGACGGCGCGGTCGATGAGCTGTTTGGGCACCGGGATGCCAGCGTTTCGGCAGGCGCGCAGCCCCTGCACCTGCGTGATACAAGTCGAACCTTCATCGAAATCGTCCCCGTCCTTGGCCGACACGTAGCCCCACCCGCCCCTGGTTGTTTGGGCCCGCGCACTGAAAATCACCGCCTTGGTCAACACGCGTCTGAGATCGGCTCGGCGCTCGGCATCTTCCTCTTCGCCGTAGACCTGTGACAAAAACAGCATCGAGAACCCGTGGCCGTAGGTATAATGATAGTCGTTTTCGTAACCGATCAGCCCGGAAGGCCGTGCTGTTTCGATCAGGTAATCGACCGCCGACCGAATGTTCTTGGCATATCGTCCACGAGTGGTCGTGGACCCTTCGCAGAGCATCGCGTTGGCGGCCAGCGCCGTCATCGCCACACGGTATTGCCCTCCGTTCGCTTCCCAGTAGCCCTGTCGCCGCTGTTGCTCGGCCAGATAGCTGAGCGCCCTACGGACCGACCGTGTCACCTTGCGATCTTTCGGCATCGCTTCAGCCGGCATTGCTGCCGACAGGACGGCTATGCAAACGGAAATTGCGCACAACAACTGCTTCATGAGAATACTTTCCTAACCTAGCGGAGCCGGAATCAAATACGAAGCACGAAATCCGAAATCCGAAACAAATTCAAAATCCGAATGTTCAAAATGTGCAACCGGCGGTTTCTGTCATTGGAAATTCGGAGTTGTTTCGAATTTCGTGCTTCGTATTTCGGATTTCCAACATGCGCACGGCGTGCAGATATGACGACCTAAGGCTCTAACCCGGCGGAGCCGGAATCAATCAGGGGTTCCACCAGAGAAAATTTTTCGTTACGTTACCAAGAGATTGAAGAGGAGAAGGCGAGACAGGAGAGAGAACGACGGCCGAGGCACAGCGATTCCGTCCACGGCATGCAAACAGGACGACCACACTTTGGTGCATCTCTTTTGCAGCAACCGAAACCCGGATTTTCCGACGACGAAGGCGATGTGGTCCGTAGTCTTTGATCAAACGGAAGATGGGAAGACAGCGGCGGCTGGTCAACTGGGGTGGTTCTGACTCTGCTGAAAGAGTATTCGGTAAGGCCAATTTCGGCAAGAGGTGATTGACTTCTGCGAAGCCCGTCGTCCCAACCACCACGCACATCACGCTTTGCTGTTGGTTACTCAGATCGGCCGACACTGCTGAACGCGAAGATCTTCGACGGACAGGACACGCAAAGATAATCTCGGACCGGCATGACGATCGAATCGGTCAGCGATCCGGCGTTAAAGGCGATTCTTTCATTCTCGCGGATGCCCGAATCGACAAATAGCTCAAACGGAAAAATCGGCCGGCCGAACGGAGGGACCGATCCCGGCACCAGCCCCGTCAATTCCATCAATTCATCGCGATTGGCAAACCGCAGTTTGCGGAGGTTCAGTTCGCGACGAATGGCAGCCGAATCGATTTTGCGATCGGCCGGCAGCACGAACAGCCGGTATTCGTCGCCTCCTTTGATCAACAGCGCCTTACCACCGATTCGTAGTTCTTCGCCGCGGGCACGCGCCGCATTTTCCGACGTCAACGTCGGTTCGTGATGCACCTCGCGGAACGAAATGTCCCTCCCGTTCAGCAGATCACGGATCGATTGCAAGACCACAGAATCGGACATTGAGCGCCTTACGAATCCAAGCTTATAAATGTGTTGCCAGATCGTGGATAAAACTGAATACTGAGTACCCGATATGTCGCGCTGAAACTTCCCTCGGTCGAATCAGCGCCGAGGTTACACTGTAAGAAACGTTGTCCGCCCGAACAACAGGAACGTCACTGGCGTCTTGGCAACAAACAAACCGCCACGTGCCCGCCAGTGTAAACAGATGACCCGAAACCTGAAGAACCACGGATCACACAAATGTCACCGATCAGAAGCGGCATCGGTGTGGGGCAGTGTCATCTTGTCTTCTAATCCCTATTTTCCGTGGATGAAACCACGCTCTTTTATCTGTGACATTCGTCATCCATCCGTTTGAAGACCGCGATCTCGAACGAACAACGTTATGGAAATTCGTCAATTTTCTGAACGGGTTCTCTTGTCCGACTCGTTGCCTGGGAAACTCGTTCCTCTTAACTGCAAGATGACCGACGAATTACCCGGCGAGCCGATCCGTGTTGAAGTCCCAGCGCGGCCGAAAAACCTACGGTTTGCGCCCCGCCGGACGGCTCCCACCATGCCCAGCCCGCTGGCGTTTCAAGATCCCGCCAAACGAGCCGTCGCGCATCACATCATGGCCAATCACGAGCTGCAGGCCCTGGAGGTGATGGCCTTTATGTTGTGCGCGTTCCCCGACGCACCCAGCGAGTTTCGCCGGGGAATGATCGGGATCATGCACGATGAACAACGCCACACCCGCATGCATGTGGAACGCGCCCTAGCGCTGGGACTTGGCTTCGGGAACTTGCCGGTCAACTGCTACATCTGGAAGAAATCGCAGGCATTTCGGAGCCCGCTCGATTACCTGGCCGGTCTGCCACTGACGTTCGAAGGATGCAATCTCGATTACACCCTTGAATTTACAGAGCATTTCCGACGGGCGGGCGATGAGCGGAGCGCTGCGCTGATGCGAACCATCCACCGCGACGAAATCGAACACGTTGCCTTCGGACTCCGCTGGCTGCGTAAACTGAAATCACCCCAGCAGTCTGACTGGACGGCATACACATCGCATTTGCATTGGCCGTTGCGTCCCTCGAAGGCCCGCGGAAAATCGTTTTATCGCCAGCCGCGTAGGGCTGCCGGTATGAGTGACGAGTTCATCGACAGGCTCGAGCAATGCGAAGAAAACGACTCGCAGCTTACGTGACCGGGCGCCGGCACGAACTTCCATCTGGTTGACGCTCTGCAGTGCCCCTCCTAGAATCGAGCGTTGGTCCGAACCGAGTTCAGGATTGAGTGTGATGAATATCGACGCGGTCATGTTTGATCTTTGACCGATCGATGACCGTTGCCGACCGGCAATTGGCCTGGAAGACTCACGAGAAATTCTTCGATCTATGTCGCACACCATTTCTACCCGGCAGGTTCCTGATTCCGCCGAACGCCTGAGGGACATTAGCGCCGACGGTGAGGGGCCTGCTTGCAAGTCATCAGCCGCTCGGCCGGTCGATCTGCCCCGTATCGAACGAGCCGTTCGCGAGATTCTGATGGCCATCGGCGAGGATCCGGATCGGTCGACTCTCTGTGACACGCCGTCGCGGGTGGCGCGGATGTATGCGGAGCTATTTTCCGGTCTGCACAGCGATCCGGCCCGGCATCTGGAAAAGTGCTTCGAGGAGGAATACGACGAACTCGTGCTGGTCCGCGACATCTCCTTCAACAGCACCTGCGAGCACCATCTACTGCCGTTTATGGGCGTGGCCCACGTCGGATATTTGCCGAGCGAGAAGGTCGTGGGGCTCAGCAAGCTGGCACGGATCGTCGATGAGATTTCGCGGCGACCGCAGGTCCAAGAACGAATGACGCATCAGATTGCCGACCTGGTTTTTGCGAAGCTGGATGCTAAAGGGGTGGTTGTCGTGCTGGAGGCGACCCACACCTGCATGACGATTCGCGGAGTCCGTAAGCCGGGCAGCCTGACCATCACCAGTGCCGTTCGCGGATTGTTTAAGACGAATCAGTCCAGCCGCGCAGAAGTGATGGCGCTGATCAACGGCAAGTAACTTCCGGATGCTTCGCAGCAGATCAACATGATCGCCCAATTTTCGTTACGGCTGATCTGCGGTATGAGTCTGATGTGGTGTTTGATGCCGCGCAGCCGGGTGGCGTCCGGTTTCTTCCGCATTCAGATGCTGGTCGTCCTTGGTTTGAGCGTTTTGGCCGCTCTTACACTTGGCTCGTTGAGCGGGGGAGCGCAGGGCGCAGCTCCGCTGTTGACAGCGAATGTTGCTCTGGCGATTTGCCTGTCGCTGACGGCGGCCGCATTTCTCGGTTCGGTCTTTTGGACGCTGGAACGCCGCCGGGCAGGATCCATTTTCGGATTTCTGATCGCCGCCGCGTCGACCGTGTTGCTGTTGTTCTGGCAGCCGCCTCTCGGACCCGTGTGGGGGTCGGCGGAACCGCTGCGTCTGATGTCGGAGGTTTCGTCCGCATCTTTGCTGGGCAGCACGACCGCCGCCATGCTGTTGGGACACTGGCATTTGACGGCACCAACGATGTCGATTGAACCGCTCAAACGCCTGACCGGATATTTGGGGGCCGCCGGTCTGATTCGACTCATCTTATCGACGGTCGGATTGGCCCTCGCCCGAGATCAGATTTCCGGAAACACATATTGGCTTTGGCTGGCATTGCGCTGGAGCGCCGGCATTGCCGGGCCGCTGCTCGTTTTTCTGATGGTCTGGAGGATCCTCAAATACCGCAACACGCAGGCCGCCACGGGTGTGTTGTTTGTCGGCGTGATTCTGACATTCCTCGGCGAAATGACCGGATCGCTGCTGTACAGGGAACTCGCGACGCCTCTTTGAGCAGCCGTGAGCCGACAACTCGTGAGACCAGCATGCTGGCGCTGACGCCGGTCAACGTCCCGGGCTCGGTCATGGATGCCGTGTGCCGAATCGTGTATCCTGACCGGTGAACTCGTTTCTGTGGAATTCGCAATGCAGATCATCTTTCGATGTCCCGTCTGTCAGCAGCACGCTTGGAGCGACGCCTGTGAGCCGGGCCATTCGCTGCAATGTGTTGCCTGTGGCTGGACGCGCGAGATTGAGTGGGCGAATCTCGATGGCGGTAAACCGGTTCAATGTCTGGTTTGCGGGTGCGACGACCTGTGGCGACAGAAGGATTTCCCACAAGCGGTGGGGGTGGTCATTGTCGGTCTGGGCGCTCTGCTCAGTACAATTGCCTGGGCCTACTGGCGCCCGGTGCTGGCGATCGCGATCCTCATGCTCTGCGCGCTGGCCGATCTGTTGCTGTACACGCTGATGGACGACGTGCTGGTCTGTTACCGGTGCGGTAGCAGGCATCGACACACAAGTGCGATCGACAAACACCCGTGGTTCGATCTGGAAACGGCTGAACGTTACCGCCAAGAAGCAAAACGGCTCGAAAGATCGCTGCCATCGGGAGGGGCCAACGACGTCGAGCGGTGACCGCCCCACTGATGGCGAGCTTGGCGCACGGCAATTATTGCCCGGTTGAAATTTTCGGCCCTTCGCGGGAATCACTCTGACGTGTAAGACGAATCCGTGGACGAGCAACGGCGACGCATTATCGAGGATCTGTCTGGGTTGCTCAAAGGGGAGCTTCGTTGCGACCCTTTGACGGTCTCGATGTACGCCAGCGATGGCAGCCTGTACCAGGTCGATCCGCTCGGGGTCGCCTATCCGCGAAACCGCGACGACGTGGTGACGCTGGCTCGGTACTCGGCGGAAACCGACATCCCGCTGACGCCCCGCGGTGCCGGCAGCGGAATTACCGGCTCGGCACTGGGCAGCGGTCTGATCGTCGATTTCTCCCGGCACATGCACCGAATCGAATCGATCGGTTCGGAAACGGTTCGAGTCCAACCGGGGATCGTCCGCGACCAACTCAACGCTGTTCTGAAAGAGCACGGACGTTATTTCCCCCCCGATCCATCCAACACGGCCATCACGACTGTCGGCGGAATGCTGGCCGTCGATGCCGCCGGTTCCCACTCGGTCCGCGTGGGGGCGGCCCGAGACCATGTCGAAAGCATTGAGACCGTCTTGTCGGGTGGCCACGTTATCGAAGCTGGCGACGAGCCACTCGACATTTTCAGGACCGCACCGGTTCCAGGACCCAGCGCTGTCTCGTTGTTCGATGCCGCCGTGACAACGACCGAACCGGACGAACTGAGCGTCAAGCGGACCATAATCAGCAAGCTCACAAAGTTGCTGACGGACCACGAACGGTTGATCCGCGAAAAGCAGCCGCCTCTGATTCGCAATTGCAGTGGCTATTATTTGCGAGCCGTTCTCTCGCCGACCCATTTCAATTTGCCGCGTCTGTTGGTCGGTTCCGAGGGAACGCTCGGCCTGTTTACGGCGGCAACGCTGCACACCGCACGGTTACCGGCGCATCGGGGCGTGGTGCTGCTGCTGTTCGGGCAATTGGAAGCGGCAGTCCGGACCGTACAAGCGATTTCCGACGAGCAGCCCAGCGCATGTGACTTGCTCGATCGGCGGTTGCTGACACTCGCTCGAGAGGCCGATCATCGGTTTGAAGCGATGATCTCACCAGCGGCAGAAGCCGCACTTCTGGTCGAGCAAACCGGCTTTAGCGAGCGCCAGGTCCGCGATCGGATTCGGAAAGTCATCGCGACGGTCCGCAATGTGAATCTGAGGGTGGTCGTCGCCCGGGAAGCGTACACGGGAGAGGACGTCGAGTTCCTGTGGTCGCTGCCGAACAAAGTCGTCCCGCTGCTGACACGTCTGCAGGGAACGACGCGGCCGCTGCCTTTCATCGAAGACGTCGCCGTCCCGACCGAATCGTTGTACGAGTTCGTGGTCCGCGCACAAAAGGTGTTTCAAAAACATCAGGTCACCGCGACGCTGTATTCCCACGCCGCCGCCGGACAGGTCCATCTCCGACCGTTCCTGCCGTTTCCGGCGCTGCAGAACGGGAAACAAATTGAGAGCATTGCGCGGGATTTGTATCAGGTCGTCTTTTCGGTCGGTGGAACGATCAGCGGCGAGCATGGCGACGGGCTCTCGCGGACTGCGTTCATCCGGTCCCAATACGGCTCCTTGTACAAGGTCTTTCAGCAGATCAAGGACATATTCGATCCACACAACCTGATGAACCCGGGCAAAATTGTCAGCGACGACCCTCACGTGACCGTTCGCAATCTGCGCCCGGCGATCCTTCCGTCGCCCGAGGTTGTCGACCTGCAGCTTCGCTGGAATCCCCAGGAATTGATGCAGACTTCGGCGGGATGCAACGGCTGCGGAACCTGCAAGACACAATCGTCCGAGACGCGAATGTGCCCCTTCTTTCGCATCGACCAACGGGAAGAAGCCTCACCCCGCGCCAAAGCCAACGTGATGCGGAACTACGCCTGCGGCACCCTTGAGCCGGACAACTATCTCGCAGACGGTATGAAAAATCTCGCCGACCTTTGTTTCAACTGCAAACAATGCCAACTGGAATGTCCCTCGAACGTCAACATCCCGCAGCTGATGATCGAAGCGAAAGCGGCCTTCGTGGCCGCCAACGGTCTGAACCGCTCGGAGTGGTTGTTATCTCGCTCCCATCTCTTCGCGGCCTTGGGGTGTACGGCGTCACTGGCCTCGAACTGGGCGCTCAGCAATCCGGGGTCTCGCTGGCTGCTGGAAAAGCTGTTCGGTGTCGCCCGTCAGCGAAAGCTGCCCCCCTTTGCGCGACAGACCTTTCTTCGCTCGGCCGGCAGCAAACTTGTCAAGCAACCGAAACGGGGATCTTCGCCGCGGCCCGTGGTCTATTTCGTCGATTATTACGCCAACTATCACGATCCCGAACTGGCCCGAGCCTTTGTCGCCGTCATGCAACACAACGGATTGCCGGTTTACATCCCAACCGAACAGACAACGGCGGGCATGGCCATGATTTCCGCCGGCGATCTGGACGCCGCCCGTGGCGTCGCCGAACAAAACATCCGCGTGCTGGCGGAATTTGCCCGTGAAGGACACCGTATCGTCTGCACCGAACCGGCCGCCGCCGTTTGCCTGAAACAGGAATACCCGATGTTGCTCGACCATCCCGACGTCGAGCTGGTCGCCTCGCAAACCGTCGAAGCTGGGACGTATTTGGAGGAACTGCACTCCTTGGGACGGCTGCGGACCGACTTTACCCCGCTCGATCTTCAGGTTGGTTATCACACGCCGTGTCATCTTAAGGCCCTCGGTGCCCGCACGCCGTTGAAGAACATCCTCTCTTTGATTCCCGAACTCAGGGTGCGTACAATTGAAGAGGGTTGTTCCGGCATGGCGGGGGCGTTCGGGCTGGCGCAGCAGAATTTTCGTACGTCGATCCGCATCGGCTGGGGACTGATTTCACAGATGCGCGACAAACAGCTTAATGCCGGCATAACCGAGTGCAGTAGTTGTAAGATCCAAATGGAACAGGGAACAACCACACCCACGCTGCATCCCTTGAAGCTGTTGGCATTGTCGTACGGCCTGATGTCCGACATGAAACACAAACTGAATCCGACGAGTCGAAAACTCCTGGTCACATAACCGGTGGCAAGATGATGCTGGACGTCAAACTGTTTGCCCGTGCCCGCGACATTGCCGGGAACGATTCCGTCCAAATCGATGT
>CAUZTK010000128.1:0-10786 GCA_963582395.1 Planctomycetota bacterium
ACCGAAACGGTATGGTTCATCCTTGAACGCATGGCTTCCTCCGAAGATGATTTGGTTTGACACAAACCGTCTACACGAGGAACCTTGCGTTCTTCAATACGAATTCAGCCAAACTTGGAACTACTGATGCTGCAAGCGGCAACTCGGTCTGCGAAATCCCCCACGAAAGAATCGCTCGATCCTCTCTTCTCTGGCCTCTCACCACCCGTTTCACTCCGGGTCTGCCGAGTAAGGTTAGTCACTCACCTTTGAATTTCAATGCTCGCGGTGATTCCACGTTCCGCATCGCATGGTGCCGACAATTTGGTTGCCGGATTGGAACAACAACTCGTAAGGGCTGCTGACGCGGTCGTTGCCGATTGAAACAACGGCCAGGTCGGCAGATTTACCGGCGGAAAGGGTTCCGGTGCGGTGCTCCACTCCCAGCGCGCGGGCACCGTTGATTGTGCCCAGTTCCAGCAGCAACCGTGGTTCGACGTCCGGAAATCGTAACCGCAGAAAACAGAGCTCCCCCCAAAGACTGAGATCGGGATTTGACGCCCGGCTATCAGTTCCGACGGCAACACGAGCGCCCCGCTGCAGCAGCGTCCGCCACGGATGTTCGCTGTGTCCGAAATACGCATGGGTCCGCGGACAGTACACAACGGTTAGGTTCTCGTGCTCGGCTATGAATTTAATTTCCTCATCGGATAGATAGTTGCCGTGAATGATCAAAACATGACTCAGCTTCACGAGCGGCTGCAGATAATCGAGGGGCCGGCGACCACCCGGAAAAGCGTCCGTCTGCCAGACACCGAAATCACGAAGCATGTCGACCAACGGACCGCTGCCGCTTTGAAGCAGTTCGAGTTCTTCCCGCGTTTCGGCCAGATGAATGGCCAGCGGAGCGTTGTGAAATTCAGCCAGATCAACGAGTCCCTGCAATAGATCAGGGTGGACGCTGTACGGGGCATGCGGGCTGAGGCCCCGGACGATGTTGGCCATGTCGCGAGTCGTCTTCGTTTGGCAAAGATGACGCCGAGCAATTGTCAATTGCTCTTCGATCTGTTCTGGTCGAAGACCGATCAGCTCGCGAAAGACGACGACTTCGGGACCGCTCAATTGATCATGCGCCTCCGGCGGGTCGGCTGCGGCGATTTCACCGAGGAGCGTCGTTCCGCAAGTGGCGCACTCCCGTAAGCCCCGAGTGACCGCATGGGCAACCAGTTCCCGGCGGCCGCGTCGAGAAGCGACCAGCGAGCGAATCCAGTTCGGGAACGGTTCTCCCGGCCCGAGTGGCTCAGTCAAATCGCTGAATTCCAGGTGCGTGTGCGTGTTGACCAAACCGGGAATGATTGCAACATTGCCGAGATCTTCGGCACCTGGGTTGCGGGTGGAATGCAATACAGAAACCAGCCTGGAGTCGTCGATTTCGATTGTGCCGTCTTCAATCGGCTCGGTCTCGACAGGAAAGATCCAGCGGGCCCGCAAACTCCGGCGACCCGGTTCGGTCATGGAATGTCCTTCGAGGTTGTTGAAGCGGCCGCATCTAGATCATCGCGACAAACAAACCGCGGGCCGTCCGCCCCCCAGTCAAATTTGAACGGACGTGTTTTCCACAGCAGCCGTCTCGCGGAGCGGCCCCGGTTCGGCCGCCGCAATCTGGACTTTGGCGATGATCGTGCCGGACACGCCCAAACGCTGGTTCACCAGCCAACGCAACAACACAATGGCAATTATCGCTGCGATCAGCAACGTCGGCCATCGATAACGGATCAGTTCGGCGTCTGGAGAGAAGAACCACTCGGCTGGCGAGTTGTGCACCCAACCAGACCCGATACGGCCACGCAGCACTTGCAGCGAGTTATAAACGAAGTGAAACAGAATCGCCGGAAACAAACTGCCGGAGCATACGGCTATCAAACCGAGCACCAATCCCAGCAGGGCCGCGTTGAAGACTTGCTGCGGGATCATGTGCACAATGCCGAACGCGATGCTGGAGAGCACAATCGGAAGCCATTTCCGTTTCGAGCGGCAAAACCCGCTCAGGATGAATCCGCGGAAGGCGAGCTCTTCGCAGATGGCCGGGGTGATGGCAAACGCCGCCAACACAAACCACAACGGCAGAGAGGCGTCCGAGATCGATTGAAACAGCCGGCCGGAGCCCTCCGGTAATTGCGGAAAGAACCACTCCAGCCTGCCGAGCAATTCGACGGAAAGCGGATGCAGCACGATTGGCAAGACGGCCGCCACGGCGAACATCTGCCAGCGCGGCCATCGTAGACGAAGTGTGTCGAAAACGTTGGTTGTCAACATCACGCTCATAAACAGCGCCGGACAGGCAATGGTGACGATCAGAAAGATCACCTGAAACTGTAGCACTCGAGCCGCCGATTCGGCCTGGAGAATCTCTACCTGGAACGGCTTCAGCGCCGCAAACTGGATCAGCATGATCAGTATGAAACAAAAACCGCCCTCGGCGAAACTGGGGGTCGGCTCTTTGTCGCGAAGCAGATGCCGAATCCAAAGTCCCAACTCGAAACGTTCCGCCTCGCGGAACAGCACTTCTTCACGGGCAAACTGTTCGATGGCCCACCACAGCGCCAGCAGACTGTAACCGACGCTTGTCACCAGTACGGGAATCGCGTACACGAGCGGTTCGGCGCTCTGGGGCGAGGAGAGTAGTTCCTTCAACAACAGCGCCGGACCGACGATCGGCAAAATACTGTAAAACGGCTCGATTTCCACCGCCGGAGACAAGCAGAAGATCGTCAGGCCCATCGTCACCATCAACAGCGGTGTCAGATAATACTGGCCCTCCTTGCTGCTGCGGGCAAAGGTGGCCAGCGACAAACACAGCGCGCTGAACAACGCCGCCAGCGGAATCAGCAGCACCAGCACCCACATCAGCGCCTGGATTGACGGCGGCGACAGATTGCCCAGATTCGACAGAGTTCCCCCGCCGCCCAACGATAGCATATAACGTCCTGTGAGCCCCATGCTGGCCAAGTTGAGGATGGCGGTTGACATGCTGAAGAGCAGGACCGTCAGGAACTTGCCCATCACAATCTCGGTCCGTGAAGCTGGGCAGATGAGCAGAGTTTCCATTGTGCCGCGTTCCTTCTCGCCAGCGCCGAGGTCGATGGCGGGATAAAACGCGCCGGTCAAGGACATGGTGATCAATAACGCCGGGAACAGTACGCTCCAAAAGCTATCCGACATATCTTCGGCCCGGGCGAGGTCAACCGATTCGGCATTGACGGGCGTGTGCAGTGTCTGGGGCAGTTGGGCCATTCGAAGTCGGTCGCGCAGAATGCTCTTTTCCCACGATGTGACCGACTCTAAGACCCGTGTGTAGGCAATTTGCGACTTTTTGTTGGCCTTGTTGTGGACGATGATCGGCCGCTCATAATCCGTGACCGAACTGTCTTCGCCGGCCCGTTCCCGCAACTGTCGGTTCACCGCTGCGATGTGCCGGCCGAACCCTTCCGGAACGATGATGAGAACTTGAATTTGGCTTGTCGCGAACAGACTGCCCAGTTCTTCGTTGGCCTTGGCCAGCGCGGCGGCGTGCGATGCTGTCGCAGCCGGTACTGCGGAGCGATCTCTGTTTTCGGTCTGCGTCTCTGCGTCAGGCGGCGCTGACCGGAGCGCTTCTCGTTCCCGGAACTTGTCGCGAATCTGCCGGGCATCGTCAATCAACTGTCTGATCCCCGGATCGACTTCCTCGCCGTCTTCGCCCGAAACCGATGCGTCGCTGAAGACGTCGAGCTTGGCGGCGTCGCTGCGAATCTGAAACCAGCTCTCGACGAAGCGGCGTGGACCGTCGCCCTCCGCAGCCGCCTTCAACAGCGGTGGCTGCTTTGGCAACTCGTTTTCGCCGAGGACCACTACCGTCCGCGGCTGCTCTTGAAACAGCACCAGCATCTGCACCATGCCAATGCCGAGTGCCGGATACAACAACAGCGGCAAGATGGCGATCATGAACAGCGTGCGGCGATCGCGCATTTGATCGCGGAATTCACGCTGGAAGATGAGTTTGATGTTCCGCCAGCTCATGCCAGTTCCGCAGCCACCCGTTCGTCGTGCCGGGAAATGAGGTCGAAGAAAAGTTCTTCCATGTCCGATTCGCCGTGCTGTTGTTCCAACTCGGCCATCGTTCCGGACGTCAGAATCCGTCCTTTATGAATGATGGCGACCCGGTCACACAGCTTTTCCACTTCGCGCATGATGTGTGTTGAGAAGACGATACACTTTCCCTGGTCTCGCAACGATTCGATGGCTTTGAGCACCGCTCTGGCGACCAGCACATCGAGGCCGGTGGTTGGTTCGTCAAAAATCAACACCGGAGGATCGTGGACAATGGTTCGAGCAATCGAGACCTTCTGCTTCATTCCGGTTGACATCTTCGAGCCCAACAAGTCGCTGATCTCGTGCATCTGCAGCGTGGTGAAGATCTCGCCAATACGTTTCTGTAAGGCCTGCTCCTCGATGTCGTACAGCCGGCCGAAATACTCCACCATTTCCCGGGCGGTCATGCGGTCGTAAATGCCGGTATTGCCCGACATGAAGCCGATTCGTGCGCGGACTTCTGCCGGATGCTGGCTGACATCATAACCGGCAACGGCGGCGTGACCAGATGTAGGTTTCAGCACGGTGCTCAAAATCCGCAGACAGGTCGTTTTGCCGGCACCGTTGGGACCTAGCAGCCCGAAGATTTCGCCCGGCCGAACCTCAAAGCTGACGCCCTCCAGGGCGTTGACGCTGCCGCGTCGCAAATCGGTGAAACTTTTCGTCAGTTCTTCGACATGGATCATCGTCGCGCCAATCTACCGAGACCGAAATCCGTCACGACCCGCACAATCGACGCTCAAGATGCCACGAGACCGACTCCCAGCGGGGACATCTGACTGCGTTGCGGGGACTTCTTGCTGCGTTGATGTCAAGTGTAACCCATCGGCGGTTCCATGAGAGCTAAGCCGAGGTTGACTACTGTTATCCACGCGGGTTCAAGATCGGCAATTCCCCCCGACCCACTTGCTCGGGAGATTCCGTTTCCTCGACGTCGTCGATGTATTCGTAAAACACGTTTCGCTGTCGCGGGATGTATCCGACTTCGCAAATGCAGCGGCGAATGGTTTCCAACGAAAGATAATACACCGTGCCGGCTTCGGCAACGACGTTCTCTTCGATCATCAGGCTTCCCATGTCGTTGGCCCCGAACATCAGTGCCAACTGACCAATTTTTTCGCCCTGCGTCACCCACGACGACTGAATGTTGGCGAAATTGTCGAGATACAACCGGCTGACCGCCTGCGTTTTGAGGTACTCAAACGCGCCGGCTGGCGGGATGTGCGACAGGTCTGTATTCTCCGGCTGAAACGTCCAGCAGATATAAGCTGTGAAACCACCGGTTTCATCTTGAAGCGTTCGTAGACGCTGCAGGTGTTCGATCCGTTCGGCCAGGGTCTCGACATGTCCGAACATCATGGTGGCTGTCGAGCGGCCCCCCAGTTCGTGCCACACACGATTTACGTTCAGCCAGTCGTCGGTCAGCACCTTGCCGCGCGTGATCGCTTGGCGGACCCGGTCGACCAGAATTTCGCCTCCACCGCCCGGCAGACTTCCCAGACCGGCCTGTTTCAGCCGCTGAAGCACCGTCCGCAGCGGCAGCTTGCTGATTTTTGTGAAGTGGTGAATCTCCGGAGGGCTGAAACCGTGTACGTTCACCTGCGGAAAGCGCGACTTGATGTCCCGCAACAACTCTTCGTACCACTCCAGCGGTAGTTTCGGGTGCAGACCGCCCTGCATCAGAATCTGATCGCCGCCCAGCGCGACCGTTTCTTCAATCTTCTTCAGCAGGACATCACGTTCCAGAACGTAGACCTCGTCATGTCCTGGCGGACGATAGAACGCGCAGAAGTCGCACACCGCTGTGCAGGCGTTCGTATAGTTAATGTTGCGGTCGATGTTGTAGGTGCGATACGGCTCGGGATGCAGCCGTCGTGTGACGGCGTCAGCCGCTGCGCCCAGTGCCGCCAGATCGTGAGACTGAAGCAGCTTCAAGCCCTCGTTTGCTGTCAGCCGCTGGCCGGCGACGGCCTTCTTCAGCAGGGCCGCAACCTCGGACGAGGCGGTCGCGCAGAAATTCCCAGATGGTTCAAAAACGTCGGTCGCCAAAGTTCAGCATCTCCCGGAAAACGCAATGTTAACGTGATCGTTCAGGTACAAAGCCGATGGACATCCGCAGCAGGAGCGAGACCGAGCCGAGCGGCCAATTGCTGAAACAGTTGTAAACCGCTGTGTTCTGCCGAGCCGAGCGTAAAATGCAGGTTGCGGGTCAGGTATGTCAGCGCCGTTTCGACCGGAATCTCCAACCGCGGGGCTTCGCGGCGGGCGATATGCTCAAGGCGGTTGACACCCAGGTCGCGGGCGCGGCCGAGTGCATCTTGCACGTCGTCCAGTTCGGTTCCCGTCCGGCTCGCCCAATGCGCAAAGACAAACGGTAATCCGGTCCACTCCAGCCACTGCTCGCCCAGGTCCCAGGTGTCGACAAACTGTTCTGTCGGAACGTGCATGGCCCGGTCACCGATGAGCAGCACGGCATCTGCGTCCGTGTCATTGGTCGACAAGCCGAAAGGCAGTGGTTTCAGCTTCGGAACGACGCCGAAATGTTCCTCCAGCATAATCCGAGCCAGCACGGCACTGGTTCTGGATCCATCGTCCAGGGCGAGCGTCGAAATCTCACCCATCCGAACCCGGCTGTACAGCTTCACGCTCAACACCGGGCCGTGCGTGGCGACACAAGCGTCGGAAACAATCTCGTAGTCGGGATTTCGCAGACATTCGATCGACGGAATCAGCGCGACGTCCAACCGTCCCTCGGCCAGGTCGTCGGAAAGCCGGCTCGGGTAATCGAGCACAAGTTCAGCCCGAGGCAGCAGTTCCGCGAGCCCTTCGATCAACGGCTTTGTGTTGAGATAATTGACCGCTCCGATACGAACGGGACCAGTTGCTGGTGAAGACATCAGTCGCAAGATCCTTTCAGAACGGGCTTTCGACGTTCGGTTCGATTATAGTCCGACCGCTGCCCTTCGCAAACGCGGCCGTTGTCAACTCCTCGCAGGAAACATTAGGATGCGGCCATCTGTGTTAGGCAGATGTTGTTGCTGAGAATGCGATTGTCCTCAGACTGGCAACGGTTCGCATCCTGGGTATCGTTATCCTTAAATCCTTCCAGCGGTCACGAATTGCGGTTCTTCGGGAGGGCGAAGCTCCTGCTGAGCCGTGGAGATCACCGATCCGGCAGCTCGGCAGGAGCCTCGCCCTCCCTTAATCTGTGGTCGTGCCGAGTATAACCGCGATTCATGCGTTGGGATTAACAACGTTCGGATTCACGATTCATGTCCCCCTTGAAAGTCGCTCTCATCGGTCTGGGCACCGTCGGCAGCGGTGTCGCAAAACTGTTGCTCGAACAACCGAACCGGATCGCCCGGCGAGCGGGCCGGCCGATTGAAATCGTCCGTGTCGTCGTTCGCGACCTGACCAAGCCGCGCGAGTTTACGCTCCCCGAAGGCATTCTGACCGACCGCGTGCAAAGTATCGTCGAGGACGACGGCATCGACGTCGCCTTGCAGTTGATCGGCGGTATTGAGCCGGCACGGGAAATGATGTTCGCCTTGCTCGAATCGGGCAAAGACGTTGTGACCGCCAACAAAGCGCTGTTGTGCGAGCACGGCCACGAACTTTTCAGCCGGGCTCGCGAGTTGGGACGGTCGATTTCGTTCGAGGCGGCGGTGGGCGGCGGAATTCCCATCGTGGCCGCCGTCGGACAGTCGATGACCGCCAATCAACTCACGGCCATCGAAGCAATCTTAAACGGCACCAGCAATTTCATCCTTACCGAAATGCTGGCCTCGGGGCGGTCTTATGACGACGTGCTCACACAGACCCAGGAACTCGGCTACGCCGAGGACGATCCTTCCCTGGACGTCGACGGCACCGACACGGCGCAGAAGCTGGTCATTCTGGTCGATCTTGCATTCGGGACCAAAGTGCCGCTCTCTTCGTTTTCGATTCAGGGCATCGACACGCTGGAGCTCGCCGATTTGTTGTATGCCGACGAACTCGGTTATACGGTGAAGTTGCTCGGTGTGGTCAAGCTGATTGAGAGGTGGTTGGAGATGCACGTTCGGCCGACCCTTGTCCGGCACGAACGTCCGCTGGCCAAGGTGGACGGTGCCTTCAACATGATTGCCCTCGACGGCGACGCGGTGGGCCGAACCTGGTATTCCGGTTCCGGAGCGGGGCAAATGCCGACCGCCTCTGCCATCGTCGCCGATTTGATCGACGTGGCCGTCGGCCGCGCGGCCCTGACATTCCCGCGGCTGAACATCTGGCGCGAGCAGCCGTCCCTGCCCGTTCTGCCGGCCGATGAAATCGCAAATCGTTATTATCTGCGTTTCAACGTCGAGGACCGACCGCACGTGCTGGCTGACATTGCCGATATTCTGGGCCGTAACGACATCAGCATTGCCTCGGTCATTCAGCACGAAGCGGCCGCCTCACAACACGGGATCGGTGCCGGCGACAAAACGGCCAGATCGATCGTCCCGCTGGTCATCATGACCCATCGCACCACCGCCGGCCGACTGAAGATCGCAGAGACCCAACTCGACAAGCTCAGCACGCTTCGCCCACCCCGAATCTCTATGCCGGTGGCGGAGTAAAACAACCTGTCGCGATGCTCAGCTCCGTCCACTAATCCCTCGACCGCCGAAAGAACCGCCGGCCCTTCAGTTCGAAGCGCGGCAAACTGCCAGAGGCAACGGCCACAACTTCGGCCTGGAAGTTCAGCCGGTTCTTGACGTCGCCGCTTACGGCGTCAACGAGGTTCTGGACAGCCTGCTGCGTGTTGCAGTCGGAAATTGGTTCGATCTCAATCTTCAAATGGAGCATCGATCGGATGGTGAAAACCTCGATGCGGTATTCGGCAACGCCCTCGTGCTGTCTCAGGATTGCCTCCAGGCTGGAGGGGTAAACGTTGTTTCCGCGAATGGTGATCATGTCGTCGGCTCGTCCGAGAATGCCGCCGTCGAGTTGAAGCAGCTTCCGTCCGCAGGCACAGGGTTCGATCGCGGCGCGGACTAGATCGCCTGTCCGATATCGAATGAGCGGCGACCCCCAGCGGCCCAGGTTTGTGAGCACCAGTTCGCCTTCCCGGCCCGGATCGACCGGCCGGCCGGTCTCGGGATCGACGATTTCGATGATGCACTCTGTTTCCAGCACGTGCATTCGGCCGGCGTGTTCGACGCATTCGATTGCCAGCGATCCGACGTCGGTCATGCCCCAGTGATCGAACAGCCGCGCCCTCCAAGCCGCCTCGATTCGCTGTCTTGTCGCCGGAATGCTGCCCCCCAGTTCGCCGGCGACAATCAGCGCGCGGACGGAACCGGCCCGGAGATCGATTCCTTCCTGATCGGCAACTTCCGCCAGACGCAGGGCATAGGTCGGCGTGCAGCAGACGATGCTGGCTCGATTCTCCTCGATCAGCCGCAACCGGGCCAGACTGCTCATGCCGCCGCCCGCCAGACACAGGTTGCCGAGCCGGTTGGCCCCCTCAAACGCGGCCCAAAACCCGATAAACGGGCCAAACGAGAAAGGAAATGCGAGGCGATCTTCGCGGACCAGCCCCACAATGCGGTAGATCTGCGCCCAGCAGTCCATGAACCAATCCCAACTTGCGGGCGTATCGAGCCAGCGCATCGGCGAGCCGGTTGTGCCGGAGGTCTGGTGCATCCGCGAATAGTCGACGATCGGATACGTCAAATTTGTACCGTAGGGTGGATGAGACGCATGGTCTTCGACCAATTCCGACTTTTCGGTCATCGGCAGATTCTGCAAGTCGTCGAGCGATTGAATGGCCCGGACGTCGATTCCCGCTGAGCGGAGTTTCTCTTTCCAGAACGCGTTGCGGGGCACGATTTCCGTTAGCATCGCAATGAGCCGTTCCGTCTGTCGCTTGCGGATTTCGTCTCGGTTGAATTGATCAGATTCAAGAGTCGGTATGCTCATCTCGATGTCGGAACCTTCATGGAGATTGTAACGGATGGCTTCTTCTGAGCTTACCGCTCCCGATGTCGTTTGCAAACGCAGACCTATCGAACCACAACATGTAACTAGCATCCTGTCTGATGGTTACGGGCAAACCACATCGAGTTCATAAGCCGCCACCACCGCGACTACCGCTCAAGTCACTTGATTCATCGGGTCGATGAAATCGATAACGACCGGTATTGCCGAGATGCGCCGCTGGGACGACAGCCGTCATTGCCGAAGGGGAGATGCCGCTCAATGACTGGGGACGGGAAACAACATCAACTCCGACTCGGATTCCTGACCGCCGTTGAAGTGCCTGATCGTGGTTACGTTGGCGGATTGCTGATCACCAATCATTACGGCCGGCCGCTTGAGTTCCAGTGTACGACTCCGGTCCGGCCGAACCGTGCTCAAGAGATCTTATACGGACCCACGTTGAGACCGTTTCTTCTAGGGGAGCTGATCGGCGGTACGCTTATCGAAAAGGCGAGCATCAAGCCGGACCTCGTGCTGACCGAAAACAACGATCTGCTCGAACTGCGGAATCATGTCACTATCCCGGTCGCTTGTATCACCGGTGACGTCGCCGACGGCATGTCGGCCCGATTGCCGGATGCGTCGGCGGCTGACGAGGAGCCGCTGCCGAGAGTCGTGACGATCGGTCGGCAAAAACTCCGCTTCCACTCGGCGCATTTGTCGGACTGCCGTC
>CAUZTK010000129.1:0-10656 GCA_963582395.1 Planctomycetota bacterium
GCTGTTGCCGCTGGCCACTGGTGTCGGCCCAAATGAAAACGGCATCTATGTACTCGACTACAATAATGAGCAAGTATGTATCGGCAAGGCGTCGAAAGAAACAACTCGTTAGTTATCCCACTGCATTCGACCGCCATTCGTCCGAGATGTGCTCGGCAGTGACGCTTGTGCGGATGCCGCCCCGGGGGGTGAACGCCGCGACGATCTTCATCTGCCTGGGACGTGTGCGGGCCACCAAATCATCGAGGATGCAGTTGGTCACGTCTTCGTAGAACGCCCCCTGACTGCGGTACTGCTGCAAATACAACTTCAGCGACTTTAGCTCAAAACAGAGCCGGTCGGGGACGTAACGGATGGTCAACGTGCCGAAGTCTGGCTGACCGGTTTTGGGGCACAGCGACGTGAATTCGGGACAGACGGCTTCGATGGTGTAGTCCCGTTCGGGACACGGGTTCTCAAACGTTTCGAGAATGTCGCGAAAGTTACCGCTCATTGATGATGATCCAAAATTGATTTCGCGATTGACCTCGAATCATCGAGGGCACGTCTTCTAGGGGACGGAAGGTTGTGACGGTCTGCTAAGCCGCAAGCGGCAACTTGGCCTGCGAAACTCTAAACGAAAAATGCGCGAACACCATTCAGGTTTCGGCCCCGCCTCTGCTGTTACAGTTTAAGTTCGTCACTCCCGGATCAATTCCAGCGTGCACCACAGGCTTGGGTCGTGGGCAAAAGGAAACTCCCGCCCGACCGTGAGAAACTGTTCTCCCAGTTCTGAATCCTGGAGCAGGTAATAGAAACCCAACGACGGATTGGCTTCGGGATCGAATCCGTTCAGGCTCTCAGCGGGCAGCCAAACTTCTAACTGGTAGCCGTCCGGCCGCATTTGCACCGACGTGCCGATTGGTGCCGACTTGACCAGCGGCGCGTCCTCGCGGGCGCGGGCAATCGGTAGTTGAACGCTCGCCGGCTGTTGTTGTGACTCTCCCCCTGCACCCGCCGGCAACACGCAAAAGTGATGGCAAAACCGGCTGGCACGATGAATAGACTGCGTGTTCCGCGTGTCGACCCACAGTTGTAGCCCGTCCGATTCGGTCGGTTCTTCGATTCGGCAGCGAGGCCGCTCGCGTTTGCCTCGAACATCAACGCTTACCCCCACGCCTTTCTCGTTCCAGCCGATGCGGAGTTCCCCGAACGGCTGAACGTCGTCCAGTTCGCCGAAAGCGGGCAACCGGCACTCGGTGGGAAGATTCAACAGCATTCGTCCCCTTTTAGGCAACCGGGCCACTCGATGCACTGGGATCGAAAAACGGAACAGGAATTGATGGGGCACGACCGCAGACATTTACGTCCCCCACCGCTTGGTGAGCGCCTGTTCGATGCCGAGTTGATCGCAAATCCGACTGACCACGAAGTCGATCAGATCGTAAATTGTGACCGGGTTGTGATAAAATCCGGGCATGGCCGGCAGCACGACGGCCCCAGCATCGGAGAGCCGTTTCATATTGCCCAGTTGAATACTACCTAAGGGCGTCTCCCGAGGGACGACAACCAGCTTCCGCCGTTCTTTCAGATGCACCTCGGCGGCGCGGTGAATCAAATTCGACGATTGCCCGTTCGCCAGGCTGGCCAGCGTTCCCATCGAGCAGGGGCAAATCACCATTCCGTCGGTCGGAAACGAGCCGCTGGCGATCCCCGCTGAGAAATTCTGATAGTGATGGTATGTCAACGTTCCTCGGGAGAGGTCGCATTTGCTGTAGACCGAACTGCCCAGATGATCCGCTACCTCTCCAGTTCGAGTCAATTTCAGTTTGCCCTCTCCGGACGAGTCAGGGGCGACCGACAGCAACTGGTTTTGGTCGAAATTGTCCAAATGAATTTCGATTCCCAGTTCCAGTTGGATGACCTCGGCAGCGGAAGGGCTGATGGTGAGATGGACGTCGCGGCCGACGGCCAACAGAACATCGAGCAAACGGACAGCGTAAATCGAGCCACTGGCACCGGTGACGGCAACGACCAGAGAATGCATGACGTTGTTCCATTTGGCAGTGCCGAAAATGAGTCTCAATTGCGTCGCGGATCAAAGAGGGCCGCTGTGCCCTGAGCCGCCGACGCCCAACAGCATTCTAGCAGTATACGAAACAATGTGCTGAATTGGGATTGTGGCTCGATGCCCGTCATGCGGCTCGATGTCCACGCCAGCCGTGCCGATCAGCTAATCGGTTTGGTCCCGCAATACAACGCCGCGACACCAAACGTCAGCGGCTGCCAGCGGACCGGCTGCAATCCACACTGGCGCATGAATTCGGCCAGTGATTCTCCCTGCGGAAACTGTGAGACCGACTCCGGCAGGTAATTGTAGGCCGACTGTTGATTGCGAGCCAGCAATTGTCCGAGCCGCGGCAGGATGTGCCGAAAATAAAACCGGTACGGAAGTCTGATCAGCCGATTCGTCGGCATCGAAAACTCCAACACGATCACATGGCCGCCCGGCCGACACACCCGGATCATCTCACGCAGACCGAGCTGTGTATTCGTCACGTTCCGCAGCCCGAAGGCGACCGAGACGATCTGAAATCGGTCGTTGGCAAACGGCAGCCGCTGCGCGTCCGCTTCGAGATACATGAGTGACGATCGCTGGCTCGTTCTCCTGAGGTGCCTCACCGATTTCCCGTTTGCCAACTTCAGCATTTCGTGCGTGAAGTCACTGCCGACAACCGGCACCACTCCCCGGCCCCGCTTCCAGTAGGCCATGGCCAAATCGCCGGTCCCGGTGCACACGTCTAGAATCGGCGTGCCCTCTGCCAGCGGAAGCAACCGAACGGTTTTCCACCGCCAATAGAAATCGACCCCCGCCGACAGAACGTGGTTGAGAAAATCGTACCGGGGAGAGATCTCCCCGAACATCTCGCGAATGCGGCGCTCGGATTTGTCGATGCTCATGATGGAAGATGTCAGTAGTCTGTGGTCCAGTTCTCATCGGGACCGAAACTTGAATGGTGTTCCCGTTTTATTCATTTGGATTTTTGCAAGCCGAGTTGCCGCTTGCGGCTTAGCAGACCCCCACAGCCCGCAAAATCGGTCAGCTTTGGAAACCGTACTCATTCCACCGCTGGTCAATCCGTTCGCGGATCTCGTGCGGCATCTCAAGCGGTTCGGGCCATTGGCGGGGGTGGCCTTCCTCGGGCAGCTTGCCAGTGGCGTCGATGCCCATCTTGTGTCCCATGCCGAGGACTGGTGCCGCGTGATCACTCAGGTGCGTCGGCCCTTCGCAGAAGACAACATCGCGGCCGGGATGCACGTTGGCTCCGACGTGGAACCACACGTCTTCTTCATCGAACACGCTGACGCCCTCATCGACGACAATAATGATCTTGCTCACCATCAACTCGCTGAAACCCCACAACGAGTTCATGACTTTGCGGGCCTGTCCGGGATACTCTTTGCGTATGCTCACAAACAGCAGGTTACGAAAGGCCCCGGCCCGCGGCAGGTGCAGATCGACAATCTCCGGCACGAACAGCTTCACAAACGGCAGAAAAATCCGTTCGGTCGCTTTGCCGAGCCAGAAATCCTCCATGGGTGGTTTACCGAGAATCATCGCCGGGAAGACGGGGTTGGACCGATGTGTCAGCGCGGTGAGCTGCAACACTGGCTGCTCGCATGGCAACGCGTAAAACCCGGTCGGCTCGGCAATCAGACCGGCCGACTCCAGCGGGGCGGTCGTATCGATCAGCCCTTCGAGAACAATTTCGGCGTCTGCGGGCACTTCGAGTTCGATGCTGCGGCAGCGAACCAGCTCGATGCTTTTGCCTCGCAAAAACCCTCCGAGCAAGCATTCATCGGTATTGGCCGGAAAAGGCGCCGCGGCCATGTAGGTGTAAACGGGGTCGCCCCCCAGTGCAATCGCTACCGGCATTTGCCGGCGTTCTTGCTGATATCGGGTGAAGTTTCGGAACCCACCTTGATGTGCGTTCCAAAACACGGAGAGCGCGTCACCGCTGCGCACCTGAAGCGGATACAACCCGACGTTCCGCACGCCGGTCTGCGGATTTTGGGTGTAGACCTGTCCCATGGTGATCGTCGGCCCCGCAGCGTTCGGCCAACAGTGCGGGATCGGCAAATCACGAAGATCGACATCACGGCCCATCTTCACGACCTGTTGGCAAAGACCCGTTTTCACAATTTTGGGCGGCAACCGAGTCAACTGGGCGATTTGCGGAACCAGTTTGAGCGTCTCCAACCAGCCTTCCGGGACTTCGGGCTGAATCAGACCGGTAATGCGTGCGGCTACGTCGTCGAAACTCTCGACTCCCAGCACTTGGCACATTCGGCGATGACTGCCCTGCAAATTGACGACGATCGGCATCGATCGGCCTTTGACGTTTTCAAAGAAAACGGCCGGTCCACCACCGGGCGATTTGCAGATGCGATCGGTAATCGCGGCAACCTCTAGGTACGGATCGACCTCGGCCGACACCCGCAGCAGATTGCCGTCGTCTTCGAGTTCCGCGATAAAATCGCCCAGACTGTTGTACGTCATGTTTTTGAAGCCTGGACCAGTCTCGGTGATGTCGGAGCGTGACCGGCCGGTCCGTCTAATTCTTCCGACCCAAGTGCCGCAAGCGAAAAATCAGAAACCAAGCGGTTCGGAGCAGAGGATTATAGCAACTTGACTGATATTTCGGCCCTCAACGGTTTCGGTTCCCGGTGGCTGGTGACATTGCAGCAACCGCAACGAGTGGGTACGGTTTCGGTTTCGAGCGGTGACCGGTTCAGTCTCTTTGCGCAATTTGGTTGAATATTCTTAGATGCTTCAGCGTTTCCTCTTGTTATGGCTGATGTTGCTGTCGCTGGTGGCCTTTTTATGGCCACAGATTTGGTCGGTGGCTCCGGAATTCGTCGTGGCATGGTTTGGGACAAGTTTCGATCCCTTCGTGGAAACATGGGACCGAGGATACTTGAAGCCGATTTTTCGGGTGACCATGTTTTCGATCGGTTGTTTGCTGCCACGTGATGAAATCGCACAAGTGTTGAGAAAATGGCCGACTGTGTTCGGCGGAACAGCGATTCAGTACGTGAGCATGCCTTTGTTGGCATTCGCCATCGTCAACACGTTCCAGCTTAGCAGCTCGGAAATGATTGGTGTGATGATGGTCGGTTGCGTGCCGGGGGCAATGGCTTCGAACGTGCTGACGCTGGCGGCTCGGGGAAATGTGAGCTATTCGGTCAGTCTCACTACTTCCGCGACGCTGGTTTCACCGCTGGCTGTACCGCTGGTACTCTGGTTGACGCTCGGAAGTCGGGTGGAACTCGACCCGATCAAGGCCAGCCTAAATTTGTTGACGCTGGTGGTTGGACCTGTGATGCTCGGACATCTTCTATGCCGCGGTTTCGCACGGTTTGCGGCAATGATGCAGGGTTACTGTCCGATGGTCGCGAACCTGACCATTCTTTGGATCATTACCGCCGTGGTTGGCGCCGACCGAAACAGCCTTTCAGAGATCACGTTCACGTTACTCGCAGCGCTGTTGACCGTAAACGTTTTGGGTTATGCGGCCGGTTTTGGCGGCGGCAAGCTGCTGCGACTTCCGGGAGGAATGCACCGGGCGTTGACGCTTGAGGTTGGCATGCAGAACGCCGGGCTGGGAACTGTACTCGTTCGCGAAATGTTTCCTGACCTGAAGCAAGCCGCAATGGCAACGGCGGCGTATACCTTTGGCTGTATGCTGACAGGAACAATCTTGGCGCAAATCTGGTCGCGTCGAGAGCCGGAAGATCCCTGACTCACATCGAAGAGAGCCGAGGCATGTCGGCCCGTCCTGACTTTTTCGATCCGACGAGCACGAAGCAATTTAATATGGTATGGTTGCAAAAGTGCCCGGAACGGATGCGATTGAGCGGACGGAATCGATCACGGGGTCCCCGCCGACCGGTCCGATCTGGAGATCCTCATGTCGCTCGTTCGTCGAACCACTCATCTCGTGGGCTGGGCGGTCCTCTGCTGTCTGTCGACGATCGTGGCACATGCCGCCAAGGCGGGTGCGTTGAGCGCCGCGCTGGAGTCGATCAAGTCGGAAGATCTGCGTCGGCACACCAACGTTCTCGCCAGCGACACGTTTGAAGGCCGGGAGGCCGGCAGTCGCGGAGGCAAGGCGGCCGGCGTTTACCTGACGGGTGAGTTGAAAAAACTCCGTGTCAATCCCGGCAACGGAAAATTGTTCTATCAGCATTTCGGTTACGATTATCGTAACGTGTTGGCTTTGTTGCCGGGACGCGACCCCGTCTTGAAGCGGGAATATATCATTGTCGGGGCCCATTACGACCACGTCGGATATGGAACCGCACGTAACAGCCGCGGTCCGATCGGATCCGTTCACAACGGTGCCGACGACAACGCCAGCGGAACGGCGGGACTTTTGGAACTCGCCGAAGCGTTCTGCAGTTTTTCACCCGGACCGAAACGCTCGGTGATGTTCGCTTTCTGGGATGCGGAAGAGAAGGGTTTGCTCGGCTCCAAACACTGGGCTGACCATCCCACCGTGTCGCTGGACCGCGTAAAACTAATGGTCAATCTCGACATGATTGGCAGGCTTCGAGGGAGCACACTTGAAGTGTACGGCATCCGCACGGCCGGCGGACTGCGACGACTGCTCAGCGAACAGAATCGGAACACCGACCTCGATCTCGAATTCAATTGGGACAATCGCCGCGACAGCGATCACTACCCCTTTTTCACGCGGCGGATTCCCTTCGTGATGTTCCACACCAAAAAACACGAGGACTATCATCGGCCCAGCGACGACGTCGGCAAGCTGAACCTTCGCGGCATGCAGCGCGTGGTCCGATTGCTGTTCCAAACAGTTCACACGGCTGCCAATGCTCCGAAACTCCGACCGTTTCGTTTAGCGTCTCGTGGCGAAGACCAATCGATCCGTCGAGAGCAGGCGGTCCCGTTGCCGCCGTTGCCCTCTCGATTGGGTATCTCGTGGGACGCTGATCTTGACAAACAAGGAATCATTCAACTAACCCGCGTCGCTCCGGGCTCACCGGCCGAACGGGCTGGACTGAGGATCGGCGACCGGATTTTGAAGTTCGGTTCGCATCGTATCGCCGAGATCGGCGATTTTTTGGCAACCGTGCTAGCGGCGAAGGATCAGGTCTCGGTGCTGGTGCAACGCGACGGCGAATCGCAGCCGCGAGAACTGAGTGCCGGGCTGAATGGTAGTCCGCATCGGCTGGGGATTTCGTGGCGCGAAGACGATGCCGAACCGGGCTGCATCACGCTGACGCGAGTGATTGCCGGCTCACCGGCCGACCGCGCCGGGCTGAAGCCGAATCACCGCATCTATGCCGTCTCCGGACAAACGTTTGAGTCGGGCAGCGCGTTTGACAAGCTAGTGTCGACGCTCAAAAGCCCGCTCCGGCTGCTGGTAGAATGCCGTGGCCGGCTGCGCGACGTCCGTCTCCATCTGCCAACTCAACCCAAGACTGCGGTCACGGAAATCTCCCCGCGTGCCGATAAACCCGGTCGCCGTGAGCCATAAGGGCAGCGTACTCCTCGGCGTAGAAACCGTGCCAATCGTCGAGCAGCGTTAGGTTCTGCCAAAGTTCGTCCGTGCCGTCGGGTGCGATCAGGGCCACCGAGACCGCCGGCTGACAAAGCACGAATCGATACCACTCGGTGGCTGGCGGGACAATAAAGTCGTCCGGATCGTCGGGGGTGCTCTTCAGCAACGCACCCCAACGCAGACAGGTAAACGCGACCACCGGAATGCCGCGTGCTTGGGTCACGGGAAAAATTTGCTCTTCGGCTTTGCGGTGGGCGGCATTGTAGCGAATCATTAACAAATCAAGCCGACCGCTGGCCGCCGACTCGGCCGCCAGCGGTCGCTGATGGCTGGTCATTCCAATGGCCCGAACGCGGCCTTCCGTGCGGGCCGCTTCAAGAACTTCGGCCGCACCGCCGCCCGTGTGGATCCTGTGCCATTGGCTCTGATGTTCGACGTAGTAGTAGGTGACGACGTCGATGTAGTCGGTCTTCAGTTCATCCAGGAACCAATCCAGTTCTCTGTGGGCCTCGTCGGCCGAGCGGGCGCTCATCTGCACCGCCACGCAGACTTCGCTCCGCCTTGGGCCCAACTGCCGGATTGCTTGTTGCAGCCCATCGGGGTGTCCGCACCAGTTCAAATAGTTGATGCCGCGATCGATCGCTTCCAGCACCGCCTGCGGATCGAGGCTGGTGTTTCCCCGAGTCGCCAGACCAAGCCGGCACACCCGGCCCAGTTTGGGCAGATCGATATGACGGTCTGGGTTTTGTATGAAAGCTGTATCAACCATGAAATTCTAGGCAAGGGGCTGGGCCCTTGAAATCCTTTAGAAGCAGGCCGGTTTGGTTTCGTTGGACCTATGCGGCCCGCTATGCCGCAAGCGGCAACTCGGCGGACGGCCGTTCTCATCGATTGTGGAGTACGGACCATTCATGTGCAGCTTCAGCAACGAACAAAGAACCTCACCGCCGGAACCCTTCCAGCAGCGTTCCGACAGCCTGCAACGTGCGTTCCATAAGTTCGGGCTCGGGCAACGGCAGCTTCAGGTACGTTTGGCCGGTCGATTCATCTCGGGCGGTGTCGAAAAGTTGCATCGACGGCTGATTGCGTTTTCGTTCGTCCGACCGTCGGCCGGATTCGCCAGAGTCCGACCGCGCCGCTGCGGCCAGTTGTTCCAATAACGCCAAACCGTTGTGCAGCAGACTGCTCAACGGGTCGGAAGCCGCAACCGTAGCTGGCGGCTCTTGTGCGTCGGAAACTGGTCCCGCCGACACATCCTCTGTTGATGGAATTGCCAGTTCCACAGCTTCCGCAGGCGCAGCGGGAATACTCGTCGTCACTTTCTCGACGGTTTCAATGAACTTCTTCAACCGGCTACCGCCCAAGAAGACCTCTTTTTCTCCGCCATCTAGGACTCCCGCGAACAGCGATTTCTTGAACGCTAGCATCGAGAGCATGCCTTCTTCGATTGTGCCCTCCGCAACAAAATTGACAACCTGCACCGGCCGGGTCTGACCCAGACGATGGACCCGGCCGATTCGCTGTTCCAGCACGACCGGATTCCAGGGCAGATCCATGTTGACGACCACGTTGGCGTGCTGCAGGTTCAGTCCCACTCCGCCGGCATCGGTGGACAAAAATACGCGGCAGGCGGTGTCCTCGCGGAAGTGGTCGATCAGGTCCTTGCGCTTGCGGCTGGCCACGCCGCCGTGAAAGAAAACGTGGTCCCACTCGCAGCCGTCGAAACGGCGAATCGCCAGCTCGTGCATGCGGGTCCATTGGCTGAAGACGACCGCTTTTGTTTCCGGCCATTCGAGCAGTTCACCCAGCAGCGTCAGCAGCTCGTCTGGTTTGACGCTGTGGTCGGTCTCCTTGTCGAGTAGAAAGGTGCTATCGCAAGACATCCGCATGTTCTGTAGCGAGATCATCAGAGAGCGCTGTTCCGCTTCCGTCAAGAAGCCGAGCCGCCGCCATTTTTGAACCAGCCGGGCCACCGTCTCACAGTTTTCGTCGTGATGTTTGCGCTGCATGGGCGTTATGGGGACGAAGAAGTTCTTCGCCAGCCGTTTCAGCAACTGATCGAGCACTTGATCCTTCAGGCGGCGGATGAGGATCGGCTCCAGGGTTCGGCCGATGGCATTGAGATTTTTGTAGCCGACGACCCGACCGGTCTCTTCTTCGTTCATCTGGTGCTCGTGCAGAAACCGGTAGGTCGGTCCCAGACGGTGCCGGTCGATGAACTGCACGATCGAAACCAGCTCTTCCAGCCGGTTTTCCAGTGGCGTGCCGGTCAACACCATGCAGTAGGGAGAACGAATCGTCTTGATGCTTTTGGCCGTTCGCGTTTCCCAGTTCTTAATGCGTTGTGCTTCGTCGAGGATCACCAAATCGGGCGACAGATCCTCGATCAGATCCAGATCGCGGTAAACGGTGTCGTAGTTGGTGATTTTGTAGAAGACATCCATCCGGAACAGCCGCTGCCGCCGCGACCGCAAGCCGTCGATCACCTGTGCCGAACGGTTGCTGAAGCGCTGGATTTCTCGTTCCCATTGGTGCTTCAGAGAAGTCGGGCAGACGATGAGGACTCTCTCGATGCCGAATTCGCGGGCCATGATTTCGCAGGCGGCCAGCGCCCGGATCGTCTTGCCCAGACCCATTTCGTCGCCGATCAGGCATCGCCCGGCACGGGCGGCAAACAGGGCGCCTTCGCGTTGATAATCGTACAGCGGAATTTTTAGCAGATCTTTGAAGCGGGCGCTGCGAACACCCCGTGGAAATGCGGCTTTCAACTGTGCGTTGCGGAACTGCGCGTCACGGACTTGTGCCACCAGCGCCAGCACGTCGTCGTAGCAGCGCAGTTCGTGATCGATGTGGTACGTCTTCGCCAGAAACTGGTCTAAACCGGCGAACGCTTTCGGCTTGAGTTCACCCTCATCGTCGAAAGACTCGCTGGCCAGCCGAGCCAACTGCGGCGGACAGTCCAGTCCCGGCCGAAACCGCACGCTGCGGCGAGCCCCGTAACGCAGAAAGACCTCGCTGTACGGCGGATGAAAACCTTGCCGGAACGCCGACTTGCCGTCGCGCATTCGTTCGAGTTGCGCCAGTGTAA
>CAUZTK010000130.1:0-10384 GCA_963582395.1 Planctomycetota bacterium
GAGCCTATGGAGGATACTAATTCCGGCCTCAACAGCGGTGAATTCGGGATTTGAAAATTCGCAGCCGCTGAAAATCCGTCCGGATGTTGGTGTTGGCGAAAAGCGATCGGCGGGCGATGATCGGACGTCTCAGAAGGCTGCGGGACGATCTGCGCGGCCGGGATGATTCGAATGTTCCTCTCCGTATGCGCGATGTTCGACGCGAGATCGGACACGCTTCCGCGAACCGCGACGATCCCGCCGCGGGAAACCGACCAGGACGTTTGCCCGCTGGAATGCGGCTGAATGCCCACTGTCTGCCACCGTTGTGAACCCGGTTGGATGAATTCGAGGTGCAGTTTTCTCGGATCGAGAAACCGGTCACTGGCGTTCCACGAGAGTTGAATCCGTCCCGGTTCGGCTTGTTGCAGATTGATGTTGAGTGTGGGCGGAGTCGAGTCGACGATGACTTTCAATCCGGGTTCGATCTGGTTGCTAGGCGGATGAATGCGGCCTTGTCCATCCAGCGTGCGGACTGAAAACCAGTATTCCCCCTCTGAGGGAGCTACGAAGTTAAATCGCCCTGCCTCCGGGGCGACGCTACCGACAAGCTGCCAATAAACTCCGCTGTTCACCGACACGTATAGTTGGATTTCGACTGCCCCCAAGTGTTGCATCTCGGCGGGGTCATATCGATATGGAATTTGAAACCGAGTTTTTTGGGTGTGGATCGGCTGTGTTGAAATTGGGGCCGCCTCGACATCGGCCATACACGAGACCATCACAATTCCGACGATGATGGCTGCTATGGATTTCATCTCGCTCCCTCTCGACAATCCACGATTTTTGCTGCATTTCGACTGGGCAGGCCAGCAAGATTTCAAAGACCGCAATTCACCCTGCCGACTTGGTGGCGCGTGTGCTGTAAGTTGTTGTTTGTGAATGGCTTACTTTGGTAGATTCATCCAAACCACACTGGTTCGGTTCGCAAGACCGCGAGCGAAAACTCGGCAACCTCAGCTCGAAATGGGGCCCTGACGACGGTCAAGCCGGCGCGCATACCCCGCGCCTTGACCTACGAATAGATATCGACCGGCGTAAACGCGGGACTTGAATCGCCTCACAAAACTCGCAGAGAACCCAGGGATTTCAGAAAATCCCTGGGTTCTGAATGGCCGCTTTCAATCATTCGTCGGATCCGATTGTTGTCGAACAGTTGTTTTGAAATCGGCTCAAGGATCACGAGACTTCCTTCTTCGCCAGCTTCAGATCACCATCGACCATCATGTTCACCAGTTCTTCGAAATCGACCGTCGGTTTCCAGCCGAGCACTCGGAGTGCTTTGGCTGCATCACCACGAAGATGCTGAACGTCGGCCGGCCTCTTGTATCGATCGTCGCCGATGACGGCCTGCTCGCGGTGGTCCAGACCGAGCCTGGCAAAGGCGTCCACCAAAAAGCGTTCGATGGTATATGATTGACCGGTGGCCACAACGTAGTCGTCCGGCTCGTCTTGCTGAAGCATTAACCACATCGCTTGCACGTAGTCTCCGGCGAAGCCGAAATCGCGATAGTTGCTGACGTCTCCAAGGTGCAACTTCTCCTGGAGTCCCAGCTTGATTCGCGCCGCCGCCCGCGTGATCTTGCGGGTCGCGAACCCCTCGCCGCGTCGGGGAGACTCGTGATTGAACAAAATGCCGTTCGAGGCGTGCATGCCATACGCCTCGCGGTAAATCTTCACCATCCAATAGGCGGCGAGCTTGGCACATGCGTAGGGGCTGCGTGGCTGAAACGACGTGTCCTCGTTGTGCGGCGGTGGAGAGTCGCCGAACATCTCCGAACTGCTCGATTGGTAAAAACGAATCGAACAACCGCTGTGCCGCACGGCTTCCAGCATGTTTGTCGTGCCCGTCAAGATCGACTCGACCGTGTAGGCTGGTTTTTCGAAACTGACGGCGACGTGGCTCTGACAGGCGAGGTGGTAGACTTCATCGGGTTGAGATGATCTGACGATGTCATGGATGCTACCAGAGTCAAGGATGTCGCCGTTCCAGACCGTGATCCGGTCGAGGATATGTTGAATCCTCCATAATCCAGCGGTCGTCGAAGACCGCCGAACGATGCCGTGGACCTCGTAGCCCTTCTCCAACAGCAGCTCGGCGAGGTACGATCCGTCCTGACCGGTGCAACCAGAAATCAACGCGATCTTAGGCATACTGCGACAACGCCTCCAGATATGGTTTGTAGTATTGTTCGTAGATCAGCGTCCGCGTCGAGTCGTGGAGCGGAGCGGATCATTCGGGTGAGACTGAGTCAACAAATGGACGCCCCGAAAAAACCATCCACGCATTCCGCGATGTGATCCACGTCCTCGACCGTCATACCGGGATGACAGCCGACAATGAACCCCTCGTCGATCAGCCGCCAAGCGACCGGGAACTGTTCTGCAGGATTCTCGACGTCGGACTTGAGATACTCACACACGGGCCCTTGATTCAACAACGGCATCAAGGGCCGCGTCTCGATGCCATGCTCTTCAAGGTGCCGCACCAGGCCGCCGCAGCCGCCCGGCACGACGATCGGGTAGAACAACGGAGCAGACCCTTCACTGAAAGCGGGCAGCGTCAAGCGCTGCGACTGTAACCTGTCGGTCAGCAGGCTGGCGATGCGAGCCCGTTCGGAACTTGCCGTGCCGAGATGGTCGATTTGCGCCAGACCCAGCGCCGCCTCCATCTCGGTGGCACGGTAGCTATGACCCCAGCGAACGAACGAGTATCGTTTGTCGACGACGTCCCCACCGACGTCGTCAAGCGACAGATAGGCCGGATCGCGGCCGTGCTGGACAATGGAGCGGCAGATCATCGCCAGCTCATCGTCGCCGGTCAATACGGCACCACCGATGCCCGTCGAGAGGTGGTGGCAGGCGTAGGTCGAAATGACACTGAACGTGCCGAACGAACCGACAGGCTTGCCATCACGTGTGACCCCGACAGCTTCGCAGCAGTCCTCGACAAGATCGATGTTCCTGTCTGGGAAATCGTCGTTGGTGAACTGGGCCATCGCTTTCACGTTCAAGGAAGGCATGCCCAACAGATGAACCAGCAAAAAACAAGCCGCTTGAGGCAAGGAGTCTTTGATTCTGTCAAAGTCGATTCCGAACGTCTGATCTTCGATGTCCACGAGCACCGGCTTCAAACCTGCGTGGATTACCGACGACATCGTGGCGATAAACGTCGTCGCCGGGATGATCACCTCTGAGTCGTCCGGCCAGCCGCGAATCTCCTTGAGTGCTTCCAGGCCGACCTGTAGCGCGCAAGTTCCCGACGCCAAGAACACCGCGTGCTCGACGCCGTGCAGATCAGCGAGGTGACGTTCCAGCTCGCGGGTCTTCGGCCCGTAAGAGAGGCGGCTGCTGTGAACAACTTCGGTGAGGAGTTCCAGCTCGCGCTCGCCGAGCACAACTTGGCCGAGAGAGACTTTCCGCTTGGTCATCAACCTGGCATTCCGCACTGACTCGCACCAAGATCGTTCCATGTCCCGCATACGTTGCTGGCGACCGGTAGCCTCGTTCCCGAGGGCACACGTCCCGATTCACGCATCATCTGTTTCTGTTCTATTTTCCGGCCGATGGATCGGGCAACGTGCGGATATTCTTCGATTCGACACCGTCGAGCAGCAGGTTGGCGATGACCGGGCCATCTTCTTTCATGGTGATCCAGACGAAGTGATCGAACCGCCCCTGACCGAGACCGGCCAGAGTTGTCCGGAACGTTCTCCTTGGGATCCCAGAGATCTTCGAAACTCCGCCGGTTGAGGCAAGCATGTAGTACTCGCGCCCATGACGAATGTAACGGGCGTACTGATGCTTGTGGCCGGCGAAGACTGTATACGGACGGTTTCCCAGCGCCGCTTCAATCGAGGCCCAGCCGAATTTGACATGGTCTGCCTCTGGATACGTCCAGGTCGGTTTGTGAAGCAGCACGAAGGTCCAGCGCACGTCCGTGTTAAGCGCCAGAACGTCTGCCGCCCATTGCTGCTGCTCGCGGCTAATATGATACGGCCGTTTGTCTGGAACCGGCTTTTCCTCAGTGTTCAGCACCAGAAACAGCACGTCGCGGTACTTGAAATCGTAGTAACTGCGGCCGAATTTCCGCTGCCAATCCCGGCTCATCGGCAGATTGCTGTAGTCGTGGTTTCCAGCGCAGAAGAAGAAGGGCATCTGCAGAGCGTCGAGCTTGCCTTCGAACTCGGCCCATTCCAACGCCCATTGACCGGGGTCCTCGGTATACCCCTCGATTAAATCGCCGACGGAAACGACGAATTCCGGCTGCAACAGGTTGATCTTCTCTACGGCCCGAGTGAACACGCCCGGCCGTCTGCCGCCGGTACGGTCGGTCACGATGGCAAACTGGAAGCTGTTGCGACTGTTGTTCAATTCGAGGTGGGTCCAAGGGTTCCGATCGGCCACATCCAGTCGAAGCTCGCTGGGAATTTGTTCGGTCGGCGCTCCTGTGACGGACAGGATGGCGGACACGGCAAGAATCAGAACAACGGCGAGACTTGTCACGGTAGTTTTCATCAAGAGATCCTTAAAACGAGTTCTTGAAAGAATGCTGTTGCGGCGACCGAACGAGTTGCCCGCAGCATATCGTTCGGTCGCCGCGTTCTACCTTAAAGCAGAATACACCGGATAGAGGGTCGTTTCAATTGCAGCCACCCGGTGTTCAGGAAGGGACATTCATTTCAAACGGGAGCAACGTGACCGAACGAGGGGGTCTGGCCCATTCACAGCGGATCAGACAAAGCGTTTGCCGGCGACAAATACGGCTTCCACACTGCCGGGAAAGGTCGTTCCTTCAAACGGAGACCAGCCGCATTTCGTCTGCAGATCTTCGGGCCGGATCGTTGTCGACCGAGACAAATTCAGGACGGTCAGCGAGGCAACGTAACCTGGCTGAATCCGCCCGAATTTCTGCGGCGCCGTGAAGGGATTGACGAACCGTCCCGGGTTCTCGGCGCAGACTTGAGAAATCCGCTGGGGAGTGAATCCCTGTTCCTTGATTAACCAGGTGACAAACGCACCGTAAGTGTCCAGATGCGGCTGCCCAGAAACACCCTGTGCTTTCTCGGCGAGTGTGTGCGGTGCATGGTCGGTTGCGAGATAGTCGAGCGTTCCGTCGCGCAAACCCGCCAGCAGTGCCTTGCGATCACCCGGTCGCCGCAACGGCGGGTTCATCTGCATCAGTGCGATGTTTTCGTCCGTGATTTGGGTCTCGTCAAAAAAAAGGTGATGCGGTGTGACTTCACAGGTCACTCGCAGTCCCTTGTTTTTCGCGTCGCGAATCAACGACAGTCCCTCGTCCATCGAAAAATGGCATAGCTTTCCGGTCAGGTCGTATTTCTCGATCATTTGCAGCGCAAACTGTGTCGCCGAAAACTCGCACTGCGGCGGTCGCCGCTGCTCGTGAGTCGGTGCGTGTTTGTGCGTTTCGAGCAGCTCCGGGTCTTCGCAATGAAAGCTGACGTTGCAGCCTCGATATTGGGCGAGCGTCTCATCCAACTCACCCAACGAGGTGAAAAACAAATCGCCCACGCTGGGGCCCATATACGCCTTGTAGGGAACGGGAAACGAGAGCGGCCTCGTTCCCGGACCGATTCCCGCATACAGCGTGACTTGAATGGGGACCTGTCGCTCGTCGAGGTGCTTTTGCTTGGCAGCGTATGATTCATCGTCGAGGGGCGAGGCCGGGTTGTTCGGCATGTCGGTGACGTGAACCACTCCCCCGTGAATCGCCGCTGCGCTGACGGTTGTGAAATCTTCTTTGTACACCTCTTGCTGGCTGGGGTCGTCGCGGGCATGGATATGAATGTCCCCCATCCCGGCGAAAATCAGACATTCGTCGCCGAACTCGTGATCGGCTCGCCCGAGATGGCTGCCCACTTCGAGAATCTCAGCATCCTCGAACCGCACCTGTCCGGAGTGAATCTGTTCGGGACCAACCAGTCTGCCGGACACAATCATTGTCGTCCCTTTGTAGAATCGACACGGCCACAGATTGAGGGAGGGCATCCATGACGACCTTCGTCGACATGTTATTCAACAACGGACGCTCCTTCATCCGTCAGGGGCCGAAGTGTCGCAACAATTGCAGTTTCGCGAAACACAACAGGTTGACCGCAGTGGGCTGGAAAGGCCGTTCTACAGAATTTTTCAATGAAGAATAACCGATTGGACACAGGTTGCAATTTCAGGTCGGTTCCCACAGGGTTGACCGTCCGGAAGCCGACTGTTGAAATGCTTCGATACCGAACGAGGTGTTTAGGTGTCTTGCGTCCCTCTCAACAGAGACATGATCGCTCTTGGCATCCGCCAGCCGTGGGCCAAGTTGATTTTGCACGGTATCAAGACCATCGAGGTCCGGTCGCGAGACACGGCCCAATGGGTGCCGATCTACCTGTACGCCTCGAAGAAAATTTCCGAGATTGCTCCTGCCGCTGCCGCCGCCTCGAAATACTGTCTCGACCTCGAAACACTTCCGCGCGGAGTGATTGTGGGGACGATCGAGCTACGCGAAATAAGTCCCTGCCGCCGAAGCGATGCACAGGCGGTTTGCGTTCCACGATCTTATCTGAAGAACCGGTTCGCCTGGCATATTGTTGGCCCGGTACGATTCGACCAGCCGCTGACCGTGCGCTTTCTGCCCTACGGAGTGTGGTTCTATCTCTGGAAGCGGCGAAACAGACAGTGCCGATTACGACGGGTGGCGGGGCGTGAGGGATAGCCTCGCCCCGTTTTAGCGTGACCGTGCGGTCGCCGGTTCACGACGGCGAATCAACCCCGGGATGACGTCGCAATCGAGCGGGGTCGTTTGGCCCCGATCGAGCAGTTCCCAGGCAATAGCGGCCATGGCGGCGTTGTCGGTACAGTACTCGGGCGGGGCGAGCACCAAAGCGACACCTAGTTCGTCGGCCAGCCCCCGCAGCCGTTCCCGCAGACGCGAGTTTGCGGCAACTCCACCGCCCACCAGCAGGCGATTACGATTTTGTCGCTGCAGCGCCTGCCGGCATTTCTCGATCAGCACGTCCACGACTGCCTCTTGAAAACTGGCAGCGACGTCGGCGATACGGGGTTCGGTCAGCTCCGGTGGCGGCGCGGCATGACTTCCCGGTGTTCCGTTCACTTCGTACAAGACGGCTGTCTTCAGCCCGCTAAAGCTGAATTCGAGCCGATCCTCGTTCAAGAACGTGCGCGGAAAACGAAACGCGGCACGGTCGCCGTTCCGCGCGGCCTGTTCAATGGCAGGTCCACCGGGATACGAGAACCCGAGGATCTGCGCAACCTTGTCGAAAGCTTCCCCTGCAGCGTCGTCGATGGTTGAGCCGAGCAATTCGTAGTCGACGGCGCTCACGCAGTCGTACAGGTTGGAATGCCCGCCACTCACGACCAGTCCCACCGCAGGAAAGACCTCTTTGCTGCTGGCCATTCGACAGGCATAAATGTGGGCTTCAACGTGATTGACGGCAACCAACGGAACCTCCAACACGGCGGCCAGCGTTTTGGCGGCCGTCAGACCAACCAACAACGAACCGACCAATCCCGGTTCGGTCGTCACGGCAATCGCGCACAGATCTTCCAGTCCGCATGCGGCGGTCGAAAGCGATTCGTCGATGACCGGCAGAATGCGCTTGACGTGAGCCCGGGAGGCGATCTCGGGAACGACGCCGCCGAACCGAGCGTGTAAATCGGTCTGCGACGCGACGATGTTCGATCGCACATTCAGGTTGCGGTCGACGACAGCGGCTGCCGTCTCGTCGCAGGAAGACTCGATCGCCAGCAACAAATCGCTGCTGCTGGTCCGATTTTGTGTTGTGGCCACGTTCGGTCTCAGCGAAAGAAGGCCGGAAGACTCGTTTCCGGCCGAGATCGTCAGCAGCAGATTACGGCGATCGGACTCGCCCGTCAAACCAGACGTGACACATGTTCTGGTTGCGACGGGTCGCCGAGTGGTCCTGCCATTTGAAGATTGACAAATGGCAGAAGCTGTGCCGCTTGTAGACATTAAAGTCGAGAAATCGAATTTAACGGCCGAAAACGATCGCTGAGGGAGATAGCATCTCCGCCGGACCGTAAAACTCGCAGATGTTAGAAGTTTAGGGAGAACCAACACGATGAGCCGGCATTTCAGCAGAATCTCCAAGTCTCGTTTTCGCAGGGTCTTACATCGGTGGATCTTACATCACGCTGTGGGTTCTGCGATTGCATCGCTGGTACTGATGGGAGGGGCCTCGGCCGCTCTCGCCGATGATCCCGTGGTGGCGCCCATTCCCACTCAATCAAGCGCTTCCCAATCTGAACAGACGACCGCAGATGTCCAACGGGACTCGAAAACGCTGGTCACTCCGCGACTGCCGAAAAAGGTCACCCAAATCATCCCATTTGCCGACTACAATCCTGACCAGCCGAACCGCCGGGCCGACTCCCGCTGGTCACATTCTCCCCGACCGAAGGGCTACCTGAGCCAGAAGTCGCCCGAAGATGGTTACGCACCGTCGTCTCCGAAAGAGCTGAAACTTGAAGGCCAGCCGTTCCAAGAGCGAATATTCGCTGAAAGCCTGTTTGTTTGGGAGCCGTCGAACATTTTCTACAATCCGCTCTACTTTGAGGACGCCGCACTAGAACGCTACGGACACACCCATCATGGTTTGCTACAGCCCTTTGTCTCCATCGGGAAGTTCGGTATTCGACTGTTGGGGCTGCCGTACCAGATGCGCTTCCATCCCCTCCACAGCAAAGTGTATCCGCTGGGTTGGTATCGACCGGGCGAATACGCGCCCCGCAAACACACCTATGTGCCGCTAAGTTTGTCGGCAGGGACACTCGAAGCGGGCATGCTGACAGCGCTGTTTTTCCTGATTCCGTAAAGCGCAGATCGGGGTTGTGCGGACCGCTGAGCTGCGAGCGGCAAGAACGCAGAGATTCCCTGGTATGACGGCCTGGTTACTGCCAAACCGCAGATTCAGAACGGCTCTCTGCAGCTGCCAACCGACTTGATCGTTCCATCCTGTTTCTAACAGGCGGTCAATCCGGAGGCTACTAATTGAGTGCCCGTAAGGCTATCTTGCGCGAATCAAAGTGCGGCCAGCGGGTGTCGAGATGCATGACCCGGAACACGCCGAGCATTTCTTCGGAACTGTTACAGAGCACCATTCGGCCACCTAGCTCATCGATTTTCCCTGCTAGGCTGGTGACGCAGCCGATGATCGTCGTGCCGAAATAATTCGCACTTCCGAAATCGACGACGATGTCTGTGAATCCGCCCTGATCCAGCAGTGTTAGCAAGCACTGCAGCTCTCCGTGGATGTCGGAGCCGCGAAAGCTGACCGCGTCTCCCCGCGGAATGACGATGAGAACGTCATCGTTTCGTTCGGCCAGAAAGATTTTGTGAAATTCCGTTTCTGAAATCTGAACCTTTGCCATCGAGCCCCGCTCCTGGTCAAGTGAAACGCCCGATCACTGTGCCTCGCTACCGCTCAGTCGTGGGTCGGTTTTAGTCAACCGCGGCGCGACTAAGCACCACCGCAGCGGCCCGTGCTTCGAAGCTGGCGGACCACTCTCCGCTCAGGGAGTTCTAACAGAGTTGCGCATCCGTGTCACGCACAAAATACCGACCGCGCGGTTCTGGGCGGCTCAGCAAATGAATTTAAGGGCTCGCCATTTTGCTCATTAGTTTAGTATTTATCTATTTTCGTAGGAGTTGTGAATTCAGCACGATCGAATTTCCACGCACATCGCGATCGATTCGCAACGGCGGGAGGACGGTCACAATCGGTCCCGAAACTATTTTTCGTATGCCTAATGTACACCGGCTATACGCTCTGTACGGGTGGAAATTGTCCTCGATTTCTCTGCACGACCGCTTCCGTGTCTCGCCGGACCATCACCCGGCCGATCTAAACACGCGCCTCTGTTCAAGCTTAAAACTTCCTGGCCGGTCCGGCACCGGCGGCGGATAACAGCTTCGGACGACCGACAATCAAAATCGACACGCCTAGCCCGACATTCTGCTTGGGCACAACGAAATCGCTGGGATGATCGCCACGCAAACCAGCCACGCCGGGCGGAACGCCCTTTGCAATCACGTCTGAAGAGGACAAAAAGATGAAGACCCTTTCCTGCGCCCTGATGGCTGTTCGGGTTCTCTCCACGGGCCTGAAAACCGCCGGCGCCGAAGACAGTTACAGTTACGATGAACCACCAGGGATTAGTAGCGCTGCCGTCGAGGTGCCAAACGCTCCACCGGCAACGAAGGCCGTTCGGTTGACGCCGCCCGACGAGGCGTTCAGCACATTCAAAGCCCCTGTTGACGAAGCTGGCGGCCTGTGTGATTCGTGTTGCGGTAGCTGCT
>CAUZTK010000131.1:0-10382 GCA_963582395.1 Planctomycetota bacterium
CATCGACGAATGCGTCGATGAAAGTCCCGACACAATCACTGACCGTCAGCCATGGTGGCATCCGAATTTCGAGTCAATCGGGTGTGATTCGGTCGCCGATTTCGACACCTACATGGGTCACGAGATCGCCATCACAATTAAGCGCAGCCGAGACGCCGGCGAGAAACTGGCGCTGATTCTGCCGGTGGGTCCCATGGGCATGTACCGCTGGGCGGTCTACTTTTTGACGGAGTGGGGAGTCGGTGCCGATCATGTCTACGGCTTCAACATGGACGAGTGGAGCGACGCGGAGGGAAATACGCTGCCACCCACCAATCCCGGCGCGTTTCAATTCGCGATGGAAGAAGCGTTTTACGGCCCGCTGGGGGAGTTGACGGTCCCCGAAAACCAGCGCCACTTCGCGACCAGCGACGTGCTGCCGACGTTTGCCGACCGCATCGCAGAACTGAGGGCCCAAGGCGCGAAGCTGGCGGTGATCTTCGGAATTGGCCGGGTGTGCCACATTGCTTTTTGGGAGCCGCACTTTGCTGCGGAATTCGACAGCGAAGAGGATTGGAAGCGGCAAACGCACCGGATTGGTGCCAAGCTGCACCCGCTGACAATCGAGCAGAACGCCATCACGAGCTTTAAGAGCCGCACAACGCTGGTGCCGGCTTACGCCAACACCATCGGTCCGGGACTGTTCCTCGGTGCCGAGAAGATCATTGGCGGGGCGGATGGCACACTCTCACGGGGCATGATGTGGCAAGGTTTGAGCCTGTGGATGACGCTGCGGCACGGTCCGAGTACGTGGATCCCCTCCACCTATATGCCGATGCAGCCGGGTCGTTTGTTCTTCCTCAAAGAGCTGGCAGGCCCGCTGGTGGCGGGGTGCAATTAACCGTGGGAAGTGCCGGCACGCGCGGCTGAAGCACGGTTGGTCATCTCGTGCAGACATCGGCTCGTGCAATCATGGCTGCACCGGCAATCCCGGTTATCAGCCGTTCTGAGCGATTCTCCAGGATAGCTCGACTTAAGTGTCTGGGATGACTTTGCCGATCATTCCAGATACGTAAGATCGAAACCGTACCGAGGTCCGTTTGCACATGGAAATTACGGTGGCGAATCGGCTCTCCGCCATCTTGTTCTGCCTGCTGACGCCGGGATGCCTGATCATCCAGACCGGTGTGACGAATCCGATTTCCGGACTGTCGATGGTGGCGGTTGTTCCGTTCTTCAATCTCAGCGATCAACCGGACCGGGTCGTAGATGGCCGCCAATTTGCGCTGGCCTACTTTTCAGAACTCCAAAAGGTGCCCGAATTTGAGGTCGTTCCGGTCGGTGTGACGGAAATCGCCATGACCGAGAACGGTTTGGATCTGCTCAACAACCGCGATCACGCCTTAGAGTTAGCTCGCATTCTCAAGGTCGACGCGGTTGTTGTGGACGCTGTGACCGACTACGAGCCGTACTACCCCCGCGAATCGGTCTTCAGGTCGAGTGGCTTTCTCCCCAAGGCTGGTCGTTCAACCCGGATGTTCAAACCGATTCCGGCGGCCTCCAGCAGTTGCTCGACCGTCTGCGAAAGCGGGTCAAACATTCCGGCAAGCGTCGACCGCGGCACAGGAAACGGTCGTTGAAAGTGCGTGCACAATCGGTCGATGTTCCTCGTGTTCGTGCGAATTCACAGGCCGATTTGCGGTGGCCGCGTTGGAGCACCGGAGACGGGCCTCTGGCCACCCTCAGCGAACCAATCACTCAATCCAGTCGAGCCGAAGAGCGGGTTGAGTTGCTTGCACCTCCGCCGAGGCCGGTCAGTTCTCAGCTTGTGGTCGATCAACTGCCGGCACCACCCACACCGCTGCCCGTAAAGTCAGCGCAGACCGCCTCTGTTTCTCCTGACGCGACATTGAAATCGCTGCGGAGGCGAGAACTCATCGAACTGCCGCTGTCTACCGAGACCGCTCAGCAAATATTTCAGCAACCGCTGATAAAGAAAACTCATCCACTGCCTACCGACACGATGCAAAAAAACTGTATCGGATGCCGAAATCACGTGACGAGGAAATATTTCGGACGCGGCCGAAAGCTCGACTGGTTGATCCTCTCTGGATTCCGCAGTTGCAAACCGACCCGGGCAGCCCCCTGATGTCGTACTCCCGGATCTTCGATGCGACCGATGCCGACCTGATGGCAACCCTGCGCGACTACGTGGAGTTGAGCGGTGATTTGCGCGGCGGAGGGTGAGAGGCGTATCTACAGCGCAGCGATGACTTTATCCGCTTCGCTGCCCACCAGATGATCGTCGAAATTCTGACCCTGCACGGGGGTGAAGGCAAACGGAGAATCGTCGTCAAGTGGCGAAAATACAAGTAGCCGACCCCTCCGCACAGCCGATAACTGCAAGGCAGGGGGACGTAGCGCACCTGAAATGCCGGGCCGGATTTGCAGGTCATCGAAACACCCATTCAGCAAGCGAGCCTTGCTGAATGATAATTTGTCGCCTTTTGCATCACCAAAGTTAACAACCGATGGAACTTGCGCAGATTCTGCGGATGAACACCACAACGTTTTGAGGCCGGCCAAGAAATCAAACGGCCGCGACGCATTGGCTCTTGGCTCGGTGTGTCCCGCCATTCATCCGCCGAGCCGGCAGCGGCAGGATCCACCAGGGAGGGCGAATCATCGTGCAACGTGGCATGAACGTGTTGGCGCTGGTCAAAAACTCCGAACGATACATCTTCCTCTACGACGACGAAAGTTCCGCTGACCTGTTGCAGCAGTTGGGGCGATTCGCCTCTGACAAGGAACTCAGCTTTACCTGGTACGACGCGGCCATTCTCAGCCAGAAAGTTCGCCGTCTTAAACGTCAAGCCGAACGTGAGACTCGCGAGCGACAGTTTCCCAATTCGCTGCGATGAGGTGATCCCCCCAACACGTAATGGGCCGGCATACAGAACATGGCAGGCAGGTGGACCGTTGGGCACATCCTGTGATCTTTCGTTGACTTCTTCTCGCTTTTCAGATGCATATCGCTATCGAGTCGTTTCTGAGGTATCTGCGCATTGAACGCAATGCGTCCAAGCTGACGCTGAAATCGTACGCGGAAGACCTCGACAGCTTGCTCGTCTACTTCAACGAAGAACAGGGCAAGGTCCCGCAGCCTGGTGACGTCGCGGTCGGCACATTGCGGGGATACGTCGGCTACCTCCATGAGTGCCAGTATGCGCGCACAACTATCGCCCGGCGGCTGGCTTGTCTACGCAGCTTTTTCAAATTCTGCTGCCGTGAAGGAAGGGCGGACAGCAATCCCGCGAAAGCCTTGCGGACGCCCCGCATCGGTCGGAAATTGCCGCATTTCCTCTCGATCCGTCAGTTGGCGAAGCTGCTGGAAACCCCACCGGCCAATGAGCCGGCCGGATTGCGGGACCGCGCGATTCTGGAAACGATATACTCGGCCGGTCTGCGGGTGGCCGAATTGGTGTCGCTCGACGTCGGTGATTGGGACCGCGATACAAACATTCTCCGCGTATTGGGAAAGGGGCGAAAGGAACGAATCGCACCGGTCGGCAGCTACGCCGTTCGCGCACTCTCTCGCTGGCTGGAGGTGCGAGAGCCAGATCCTCATGCCCGCCATGAGCAAGCTGCCGCCCTCTTCCTGAACCGTTTTGGACGACGTTTGACGACCCGCAGCATCGGCCGCATGCTCCAGAAGCACTTAAAGCAGGCGGGGCTCGACCGGCTGACGACGCCGCACACGCTTCGGCACAGCTTCGCAACCCATTTGCTCGACGGCGGCGCCGACCTACGAAGTGTTCAAGAACTGCTTGGTCACAAAAGTCTGACGACAACGCAAATCTACACACACGTCAGCACACGGCGCCTCCGCGAAACCTACGAGCAGGCTCATCCCCACGCGGCCTCCCAGCGGACTTCGTGAAATATTTTCCCTTGAACTAAGGGTCGAAACGTGAATTCTGTTCGCGTTTTTCTCGTTGCGAGTTTCCGAGGTCAAGTTGCCGCTTGCGGCATAGCGGACCGTACAGGCATCGACGTAACCTGCCCCTCAAGTTTTCCAAGACAACTGGATCTTGCAACAGATCGCCTCTGAAAGTACAAATCTCCGTCTGGCAGCGACATTTGGCGACTGTGTCACGGTATCGCTGCTTGCTTTTCACACGTTCAGGAGACTGAACGACCAAAACGGCTTTCGACCACGGCACGGATGCTAAACCGTCTTCGTCAATGGTTTTGCCCTGATCTGGCGATCGACCTGGGCACCGCGAATACGCTGGTTGCCATCCAGGGCGAGGGGATTACGCTCGATGAGCCATCGGTGGTCGCCCTGCAAAAGGGAACCCGCCGCGTGCTTGGCAAGGGGACTGCCGTCGGAAAGCTGGCCAAGCAGATGCTCGGCCGCACCCCCGATTCTATGATCGCAGTCCGTCCACTCAAGGACGGCGTCATCACCGACTTCGAGCTGTGCGAAGCGATGCTGCGGTACTTCATCCGAAAGGCGAGCCGCCAAACAGTTGGACTGCGCCCGACGGTGGTGATTGCCATTCCGGGTAGTATCACGCCTGTCGAAAAACGGGCGGTCTTCAACAGTGCCGAGCGAGCTGGCGCCGGCCGGGTTTATCTGATCGAAGAATCGAAGGCGGCGGGGATCGGTGCAGGGCTGCCCATTTCGGAACCGATGGCCAGTATGGTCTGCGACATCGGCGGGGGAACGACGGAAGTGGCCATCCTCAGCCTCGCCGACATCGTCGTCAGCCGGTCGATCCGTATTGCCGGCGACGAAATGGACGAAGCCATCGTCGAATACATGAAACAGCACTTTTCGCTGCGGATCGGTGAACAGTCGGCCGAGCAGGTCAAGATCGGCATCGGCAGCGCTTTTCCTCTGGAACAGGAACTGACCGCAGAAGTCAGCGGTCTCGACACCATCAGCGGCGTGCCCCGTAAGGCAGTCGTGACCAGTGAGGAAATCCGTGAAGCGTTTCGCGAGCCGATTGAAGCGATTCTGAACTGCATAAAAAGCGTTCTCGAACATTGTAAGCCGGAACTCGTGGCCGATCTGGCCGACAACGGTCTGGTGCTCACCGGCGGGGGGGCTTTGCTGCGCGGCATCGATCTGCTGATGAACGAGCAACTGGGAATCCCGGTCCGCGTGGCCGCAGAGCCGCTGACGACCGTCGTGCGGGGTACGGTCATCTGCCTGGAGCATCTGGCCCAATGGAGGGGTGGTCTCGACACCGGAGAGGGCGAGGTGTAAGGAACTGGACAAGGCATGGCCCTTGAAATCTGAAATCCGAAACAAATTCAAATCTCGAATATCTAAAACGTCAGAAGACAGCAGCAGATGACTGGGAAGTTTTGAACATTCGTGTTTCGAGAATTCGAATTTTTTTCAAGTTTCGTGCTTCGAATTTCGGATTTGGAAGCACGGACAAAATTCACGTTTCGCACTTGATTACGGTCTAAGAAAGATTTGTTTGGCAGTCTCTCTCTCCATCCCTCCTGTCTCCCCATCTGAATCATATGTTGTAGCTGTGATGGCAACCAACTTCAGAAAATCGATGATTCCGACGGCTGCGGCACTTTCGCTGGCTGCTTTAGGAATGTTGTTTCTGCCAGCCAAAGTCGGCGACGTACTCCGCGCCGGCCTGCACGATGCGATTCTGCCTGGACATCGTCTGCTGCAGCTCACTGCTACCGAAATCGAATCGGCGCTGAACCGGCTCCGCAATCCGGCAGAAAATGCCGCAAAGATGGACGAATTGACTGCGGATGTCAACGGCTGGAAAGCCTGGTGTCGCCAACTCCAGGTCGGAAACGCTTTGCTCCGCGAGCAGATCGATGTCTTGACTCAGCACGGTGTTTCGCCGTATCGCGGAACTCCGGGCCAACCGCTGATGGTGCCAGAACTGCTACAGGCTGCCGTGCTGGGCACAGAATCGGACGCGCTGTGGCGTGCCGGAACGTTGATCGACAAAGGAACCGCCGACGGCGTGGCCGAGTCGACTCTTGTTCTGGAAGACCTTCGTCCCATTGTCGATCAGGGCAAAGCTGCCGGACTTGCAGCCGGTCAACCGGTGTACTGCGGCCGCAGCGTCATCGGCAAAATTGCGACGGTCGGACGCTGGACGAGCACGGTGCGGCGGCTGACCGATCCCGGGTTCCGTGGAGAGGCGCAGTTGGCTCGGAAGACCTCAACAGGATTGGTGTTTGGGGCCCGGGGGATTCTTGAAGGTCGCGGAAAACCACTCTGCCGGTTGAAATACATGCCGGCCGCCGAACCGCTCAGCGTCGGTGACGACGTCTATACGGGAACTCGCGACGCCACAATGCCCTATCCCCTGCATTACGGCAGAATCACCAAAGCAGAACTCCAGCCGGGTGCGTTACATTGGGACATTTGGGTTGAACCGGCCATTGACAAAGTCGAATCGCAGGTGGTCCAGATCTTGAGGCGAAGATTCAATCCGTTGCGCCAACTGGCGCAGTAACAAGTTCATCGCAGCCCGCTGCACTCCAGCAGTTATCGCTATCACCCGATCCCCCAAGCCATGAAACACATCGGACTCGTGTTCTTAGTTTACAGCGCTCTGATCCTTCAGATCAGCCTGCACCCGCAGATCATGATCAGATCGGTCGGACCCGACTTTCTGACGCTGACGACCGCCGTCGCCGCTTTTTTGCTGCGGGGACGGACGGCGATTGTTTGGGCGGCGGTCATCGGACTGCTCGCCGACACTCTCGCCGGCGGACCACTAGGTGTGGAAATGTTTTGTGCGGTCGGTGTCACGTTCGCTTTCCACACGATTGTTGCGCCCGGAAACAATCGGTCGTGGCTGCCGTCGCTTCTGCTGGGCTTCCCTTTCATCTTCACATTGTTGTTCACGTCATCGGCCGCACGCGGGCTGATTGTCGGACAGCACATCGATTGGGCCCCGCTTACGGATTTGTCCGCTTGGACCGCCGTCTATTCGGCGTTGCTGTTTTTTGTCCTGTTGTGGCTGTTTACGAAGGGGCGGCAAGCCCTGACCACGTTCAAGAACCCGTCAAACGAATGGTCGGTTCCCTGAGGACCAGCGGCGAGGCGATTCCCCTAATGCATCAGAGCCACAACCAAATTCGAATCACGAAATCCAAATGTTCAAAACATGCAACCGGCGTTTTCTGTCATTGGAAATTTGAATTTGTTTCGTATTTCGAGCTTCGAATTTCAACTCTGAGATTGACCAACTTATTTCTGCGCGGATCCTAACCCCGTCCACCAACGACTCGTCATCGACTTCTGACTTTCGGACAGATTTCCGCCATGCGTAACCGCATGACCAACGTGTTTGCCGATTCTGAAAAATCGACCCGGCACGCTGCGCGCCTCTGGAAGGTGGACCGGCATCCCGGCACGCGGCTCGTTTGTTTGTTCGTGCTGATGGTGCTGCCGCTTGCAGGCGTTTTCGGGCGGCTCGTGTATTTACAAAGTTTTCTAGGCTCGGAAGTCATCGGCCGGTTCGACAGCACCACCGAGACGTTTGAATCTATTCCCAGCGGCGACGGACGCATTCTTTCGTCTGATGGAAGTGTGCTGGCTTCCGATCTACAGCGGTTCGACGTGTGGGCGCACTATCGTTGGATCGAAGAACCAGCTGATGACAACTGGCTGCTGCAGCAGGCGCTCTCGAGGTTGAGCCGAATAGAACGCCGTGACCGAAAGCTCATTGTGGCCGAAAAACAAAACGCAATCGCCCGCCGCAATGCCATGTGGCACAGGCTGTCGACTCGGGTCGCGGTGACCCGTGAAGAGACGGCTCAACATCGGCAAAGGATTCAGCAACGGGTTGAGCGGATTGTCGAGCGGGTCGAACAACGCCGCGCCGAACGGAACGCCGACATCCGGACGCCGCCCTTACCCATTGTCTTCCGGGATGGCGATCCTTGGTGGAACGGTCTCTGGATGACCGTCGTCAGTACACTGACCACCCCACCCCGCCGATACGAGCTTGATCCGATTGTCGTTCAGGAAGAGCTGGAATATCACCAACTGTTTGCAGACATCCCCCAACAAGCCGCCTCCGAGATCGAAGCACATCCGGAACTTTTCCCGGGGCTGCGGGTGCGACTCTCGACCCGCCGAGTTTATCCCCAACGGTCGTTGGCCGCGCACGTGGTCGGTGTCCGGCTGCAGATCGGCGACGACGATCTTCGTACGCGGCGGGAACAGTTTTCCGATGGCGACCCGCTCGACTATCGGCAGGATGACCGCATCGGCAAAACCGGTGTCGAGCGGTCGTACGACCGGCAACTGCACGGGCTCCGCGGTGTACGCCGAATTACGAAAAACCATCGCGGTGAAATGGTCGCTGCGGAAATCGTCCGCGCACCGCGGGCCGGCCGCGACATCACGTTGACACTCCATTTGCCGCTGCAGCAACGGATGGAACAACTGCTCGACGAATTGTTGTCCGTCGCGGGCCTCGGCGAAAGTCCGAAATCTGGAACATCGTCGGCCGGAGGAGGCGCGGTTATCGCACTTAATGTACAGACCGGTGCGGTTCTCGTCGCCGCTTCCGCACCCCGCTTTGATCTCAACCTGCTCGTCGATCCCGATCCCAAAACTTGGCGCAGCGTCACGGCAGACCCTCGCCGTCCGTTTTTCTCGCGGCTGACACAGATGGCGCTGCCTCCCGGATCGGTGTTCAAAACACTAACCGCGATGGCGTTGATGGAAAGCGGGCGTTTCGACCCCGACCAGAAAAACTTTTGCCAGGGGTATCTGGACCATCCGAATCGCTATCGCTGCTACATCTTTCGACATCAAGGGGTCGGTCACGGTGAGATGGATCTGACCGATGCGTTGTGTCAGTCCTGCAACGTATTTTTCTTTTCCGCAGCGCGGAAGGTGGGGCCGCAACCGATTGTCCAATGGGCCCGGCGATTCGGGTTCGGCCGGCCGACCGGAATCGACCTGCCCGGCGAACGCGCCGGGAATCTGCCTACACCTCCGACCGAGGAACGAACGGGCTCTGGCAAACGGGCTGTGTCAACATCCCCACCTCGGAGGAATCAGCCGGCTTACGCCGGCCGCTCGCCGAGTGCTCCCTGGTATCGGGGTGATACACTTGGGTTGGCCATCGGTCAATCACGGTTGACCGTGACTCCCCTGCAAATTGTGCGGATGATGGCGGCCGTCGCTAATGGCGGTTACCTTGTGACGCCACACGTCGTCACCGGATCGGGGTCGTCGATCGGAGATGCCTCCCGCGCAGAGTTTGTGCGGACTCGCGAACCTCGACGTATTCCGGATCTCAGCGAGGCCGCTTTGGGGCGCGTTCGCGAAGGGCTGGAAAAAGTGGTCTCACATCCACGCGGAACCGGCTACAAGCGGGTGAGGATGAAGGAAATTGCGATCGCCGGCAAGACGGGAACGGCGGAAGTCGGCGGCGAAAAAAATGATCATGCCTGGTTCGCAGGTTACGTTCCCGCCGATCAACCGCGGATCGCGTTCGTGGTTGTCCTCGAACACGCCGGCTCCGGCGGACGGTTCGCCGGCCCGCTGGCCCGGAAACTCGTCGAAGCGATGCTCAAACTCGGCGTCTTCGAACCGACGCAGGTCACCATGCGGGAATAGGTGACTCGAATTTCCAACTTCGAATGTTCATCCTTCGGACGGGCTCTCCGGCTGGGTCTGCTCCGTTCCGTTGCGGCGGCTCCATGTGCGGTTCAGGGGGCTGCACATCGCGCCTCCGATGTTTGGCAGACTGAGTTCTGGCAACGGCAGGGGACCTCCGCCCGGTCGCAGCGCCCGAATCACTCCCGCCAACACGCGAAACGGTGCCGCAAGCTTGTTCTTGAATGGCACCGCCGCCTCGCCATTGGGCCGGAACAAGACCACCGTCAGATCGTCCCCTTGCTGGTTTTCGTCCGAGAGAGTGCCGATGGTTCGCAACAGCGCCGGAACGAAGTCGACCGGATCGGAGACGTCCAACTGCTCAACGATTTTCAGCAGACCTTTGGTGCCCAGCAGCTCTCCGTCCTCGCCGTACGATTCGATCAGCGCGTCGGTATAGCAAAGAACGAGGTCTCCGACTTTCAAGCGTACGCCGAAGTTCTGATAGCTCGTCAGGCTTTGTACTTTATCGGGGATGTTCTGCGGTTTGCCCGGCGTCTGCTCTTCGAGGATCGACCACTTCTGCTTTTTCGTCCGGTATATTAAGGGCGGTGGGTGTCCCGCGTTGCAAAGAGACAGATCGTTGGTCGGGGCGAAGAAGGTCGCCACAATGGCCGTCGCGAACCGCCCCTGTTCGGTCAGACTGACGAACTCGCGGTTCAACGACTTGACGAAACGGGACTGGTCGAGGTAGTTGACGTTCTGCCTCATCAGCCCCCGCAGATTC
>CAUZTK010000132.1:0-10318 GCA_963582395.1 Planctomycetota bacterium
CAGGAACCGGCATGGCAGAAGGGCGCGCGAATTTCGCTGGCCGCAGCGACGGCAACGGCAGAGTCGCAGAACGCTAAACCCTCCGCCTCTTCCCCAGCCGCACTCGAGAGTGGCTCAATGACGAATATGGGGGTGACGGCGACGCTCGACGTCAACTTCAGAATTGCTAGCTCGAAGCCGAAAGGCGAACCGGAATTCAAATTCCTGATCGACGTGCGGGGAGGACAGGTGTCGAACCGGGCGCTGCCGTTTCCGCTTCGCGATTTGCAGGGCAGCCTTTACTGGGACAACCGCCTGTTATCGGTCCGGAACATGACCGCCAACAACGGTATCACGCGTCTGGTGGTGGATGGGGAATTTGTGCGACTGGGGGAATCGTCGCCCGGACGCTTCGACGTCAACGTCTCGAACCTGATTTTCGACGAGCGGCTCCGCAGCCGTCTGCCTCTGAGTCTGCGGAAGGTTTACGACAGCCTGCAGCCGGCAGGTCAGGCCGATCTCCAAGGCACGCTCATCTATGACGGCCGGAAATCGTGGCAGCCGCACGACTTCGTCATGACGTTCAGAAACTGCACCGGCACGCACGTCAAGTTTCCGTACACGGTCCAGCAGATTCACGGAACGCTGAGGCAGCGTGGCGAAAGCTTTGACGTCGACTTGAAGGGGCGCGTCGGTCGCAGGCCGACGACAATGACGGGATTGATCAAGAACCTTAGTGCGACAACCGAGGTGTTTTTTGATTTCCGCATCGAGCGGTTGCCTGTGGACGATGCGTTCATGGCGGCCTGTCAGCCGTCGGTCCAGCGAACACTCAAGGCGCTGAACATCAAGGGTGATCTTGACGCGCGCCTGCTGTTGCATCGTCCTCCGGGCGTCAACCAGCGGTTTCGGATGGATCTGTCGTCCCAATTGAGAAACGGAACTCTGGAATTCGTCCAGTTCCCTTACCGGCTGACAGATTTCACCGGTAAGATTCAGTACACATCCGTGGACCAGAGCTGGTCGTTTCAAGAACTAAACGCGGTCCACGGAACCTCCCAATTGACCGGTTCCGGGACGTTTGCCAAGTGGCCTGAACCAGGTTTGCTCAAGTTAAAAATCGTGATCAAAGGGGCGATCTTCGACCGCCAACTGAAGCTGGCCCTAACTCCGTCGCTGCAGGACGTCTGGGACGAAATCTCGCCCCGCGGCCAACTGGACGTTGTCTCCAACATTACGTGGATTCCCGGTCGACCGGTGGAAGTGACGCTCCCCGAGGTCAGGGTCACCAACGGTGCTCTGACGCTCAAGAGTTTTCCGTATCTGATCGATGACGTGCAGGCGACGTTTCACTACAAACAGGACATCCTGCACCTGACGTCCTTCACCGGCAAGCATGACCAAACACGGATCCGCACGAACGGGCTTGTGTCTTGCGATCAGCCGGGAGAGTGGCACGTTCGGCTGGTCGAACTGTACGTGGATGATCTCATCCCAGATCGGCGCTTTCGCCGTGCACTGAGCAAAGATCTTCGTAGCGTTGTCGAGGAACTCGATCCACAAGGGCCGCTTTCTTTCAGCGGAATGCTGGAATTGCACGGCACAAACCGGCCCCGCGATCCGGTGACGGCCGCCTGGGACATAGAAACCGTAATTTCCGGCGGAAAACTCTCGACCGGCGTCGATCTCGAAAATGTCCACGGCCGTGTTTCATCACGCGGCCGCTGGGACGGCCAGCAAGTCGACATGACCGGCAACATCGATCTCGATTCTGTTCACGTCTGGGGTTACCAGTTGACCGCGGTCCAGGGACCGTTTCGGATCAACGGACAACAGGTCATTGTCGGCAGCCGCGAAATCCTCTTAACCAACGCGAGAAGAGGGACTCGCGGGCACGTTCATCCTCTTCAGGATCGCGTCACGGCCAAAGCGGTGGGCGGCATTTTGACGCTCGACGCTGTCGTGGTCTTACAAGAAAGTCCCTCGTATCACGTCTTTCTGACGGCGTCTCAGGGACGGCTGGAGCAGTATGCGCAGCGTTATTTACCCGGAACGAAGAACCTGCGGGGCATTATGTACGGATGGATCGATCTGCAAGGACGCGGGTCCTCTCCGGAAAAAATGACCGGCCGCGGACGGTTGCAGATCAGCCCGGCGGCACTTTACGAATTGCCGGTGATCGTTCAAATATTCAACGCGATCGGGCCGCCCAACAATGCCGCCTTTCGCGATGCCTTTCTCGACTTCAATGTGGCTGGCGGTCAGTTTCAGTTCAATCGGATCGATCTCGTCGGCGATACGTTGAGCCTGCGGGGCCGGGGAACGGCCCGCTTCGACGGAAAGCTCAAGTTCGAATTCTACTCGATGCTGCCGCAGAGCCGGTTGCCGATTCCGTTACTGAACGTCGTGTTGGGTGAGGCCACAAAGGGCTGGGTGGGGGTTGAGGTCGGCGGAACGGTCGACAACCCGGTGGCGAAGGTCAAACCGGTTCCCCAACTGGACGAAGCGATGAAACGGTTTCTTGGTGCTTTCGGAGCAGGACCGCCCGGGTCAACGCCACGACTTTTGATTCCTCCACTGATAGCGCCGCCACGAACCATGCCACCCGGACCGGTTCGTCCTCGTCCACGCCGTCCCGCACCGCCGGGACCGGTCAGCAGGCGGCAGCAGTTACGCTGAATTCAAACCATCTGTCGGAAATAATGGTCACGACTGCTCCTCGATCCAGATCACCAGCTCAACATCTCCAACGTAGCCCCTCGCAGTCAAGTCGGTGTGGTATACTTGTGCCTCGAGCGAGTTCGCCAGTGTTTCGCTGCAGATATACTCGCCCCACTCGTCAATTATTCTGCGTATGGGTGTCTCCTCGTCAATGTGGCCGCTGGTTGTGACGTAGAAGATTCGAATACGATTTTCAATCTCCAGATCGGCCTGCTTGCGCAGGTTCTGGACCTGCCGAACAAAGTCGCGGGCCATGCCTTCACTCTTGAGTTCCGGCGTGAGTTCGGTGTTGAGCGCGACTTTGAACAGGCCTTCCTCCCAGAAAACCCATCCTTCTGGAGGATTCTGTACGAATGATACATCCTCCGGCAAGAGAACGATCTCGGTGCCGTCGTCCAATCTAATTTTCGCCCGGCCCTCTAAACTCAAGGATGCAGAAAGCTGTTTCGCATCGACTTGTGATAGCCCCTGTCGGATCTGCCCTAAAAGTTTGCCGTATTTTGGACCGAGAGTATTCAGATTTGGCAGGCAGACGTAACAAGCCACGTCGTCGAGCGATTCGACCGGATTGATCTGCTTTACATTTAGCTCATCGGAAATCACCGCTTCGTAGCGCATGATGTCGTGTTTGAGTACCTCATCAAGTGTCTCGAAGCGCAATTCTTCCAGCGGCTGTCGGACACGACGGAAGGATTGTTCGCGAAGCTGGTGACCGATGCGGACAAGCCAGCGACAGTTTTCAACGGATCTGTTCAAGCCAGCATCGAAAACGTTGTCGTCTGCCTCGGGATACTCGCACAGATGCACCGATTCCGGCACGTTGCCTTTCGCCCCTTGCCCGTCGTCTGCTGCTCCCTTGCCGCTGACAACTGACAACTGACAACTGACAACGAGGTTCTGATACATCCGCTCAGTCAGAAATGGAATCGCCGGGGCCAACAGTTTCGTCAGCGCGACCAGCACTTCGTACAGCGTCTGATAAGCCGCAAGCTTATCTCTCACGGCCGCGTCTCCCGCCTGCTCCACTTCCTGTTGTTTTGACCAGAATCGCCTGCGGTTACGGCGGATATACCAGTTGGAGAGATCGTCGATGAATGCCGCTGCCGCCCGGCAGGCGGAGGCGACATCGAATGCTTCAAATCCCTTGCGGCACTGCCTAATCAGCGCTTGCAGGTTGGACAGAATCCAGCGGTCGATCTCCGGTCGTTTATTGATCGGCACCAGTTCGCTCGCCGGATCGAACTTGTCGAGAATTGCATAGTTCACGAAGAACTTGTACGAGTTCCACAGCGGAATCAGAATCTGCCGGCGAATTTCGTCCGACGGTTTGCTGCTGACCAGACAAATCGGCTCGCCCTCAGCCGTTTGGTCGGCCGAACCATTCGGGGTCTCGATGGAAACCGGTTGATCGGGGTGCCGGGTGCCGAATCGCAAATCGGACGTCGGGTTGTGCGCCAGATACATCCAGCGCATGGTGTCGACGCCGAGCTGTTCGGCCGCCTCTTCGAACCAGATGGCGGTCCCGTCCGATTTGTGCATCGGCTCTCCCTGTTCGTTCATGACCAGGCGGTGACCGAGCAGCGTCTTGAATGGCCGCTTTTCCATCGGGTCTTCGGTCTCGTCGTAGCGCATCATCGTGCTCAGGGCGAGCAGTGAATAAAACCAGTTGCGGAACTGGCCGGGGAAGCACTCGGTGACGAAGTCGGCCGGGTACCACTGCCGCCACTGGTCGCGGCTTGTGTTGTAGTGCAGGGTGGAGAAGGGGACGATGCCGGCGTCCAGCCAGGGGTTGCCGACGTCGAGGATGCGCGACATCAGGTGGCCGGTCTTCGGATTTCGGATTTTGACCTGGTCGATCCAGGGCCGATGCGGCGTGTGCCCTTCAAACTGCTCCCAGCCTTCGACGGCCCGTTCCTTGAGTTCTGACAGCGAGCCCATGACCTCAAAATCCCCGGTTTCCTCATCCACCCAAATCGGCAGCGCCAGCCCCCAGAAACGTTTTTTGGAGATCATCCAGTCGCGCATGTTGGTCAGCCATTCTACCTCGCGCTCCTGTCCTTGAATCTCGTTGGGCAGCCAGGTAATCTTCTGCGTCACGTCCTTGATCTCGTCTCGCCAGTCCATGTTGATGAACCATTCATCGACCAGCCGAAAGACCAGTTCGTCACCGGTTCGCCAGCAGTGTGGATAGACGTGCGGATAGGCCTCGGACGCGACCAGCAGGTGCATCTCGTGCAGCTTTTTGAACACGAGTTCGGCCGTGTCGGGGTCAATCGCCTCGAGTCCGGTGAAGACGGGACCAGTTGCATCAAAGAAATCCGCGCAGAACCGGCCGTCCTCTTCGAGCGGTGCAATCGTAACGAAATGATGCTCATCTCCGATCTTGTGGTCGATGTCGCCGCAACCCGGAGCAATGTGGACGATGCCTGTCCCCTCTCCGGCCACCACGTTTGGCTGTCCCTTTGAATCCCGCCCTCCGTCGATAACGCGGTGACAACTGACACCAGATTTTGGTTTCTTGAGCCATTCGATTACGTTCTCATAGGCTTCAACAAGTTTTCTGTTCAGCGCAACCGCAAGAAAGTTTGCGTTGACTTGGGGATTCGCATTAATTGCCGGTAACAACTCGCGGAGAGAGAGAATTGAGTCACTATCGGTGACCGATGACGAAGATGGATCAAATGTTTGGATGAGATTGATGGCCGCAATATATTGAACGAGCGTGGATGCTGCCGAAGGTGGGCAAAGATCCTTTATGACTAGAATTCGATCTGCCAACGTTTCGAGCGGCGGGCGAATCGCATCCAAGGCCGTCTGAACGTCCAGTGCAAACGTACCAATGGCATCGCGGGCACTCGCCACAACAGCTGCAAAGTTAGAACCGGAAATAGAAAAAGCAATCTTTGACTGATCGAGACCGAATGCTGCTTTCAAATCGCGGATTTTGGGCTCGAAATCCGACCATTGGGCTCTCATGTCATCGAAAGGACCGGAATAAGTCCAGCCGACCATCTCGGCACCTTTGGTGGTCTCTTCGACTTCGTACCCGCCCTGTTCCTTGAAAATCTGGGCGATCGTTTTCAGCTTGGGAACGTCTTTGGGCCAGCTCCATTCGGGGCGGCCGAAGCCTTCTTTGAACTCCCGACCGAGCCGCTGGTAGTCGAGGTTTTCTTTCGCAAAGTAGTAAATTGCCCCATCGCGTTTCGTCTTCAGTTTGACGTAATCGAGATCCGAATTGACGGCCGCTGCGACGTTGCTGGTGAGCGTCCAGGGCGTGGTGGTCCAGACCAAAAGATACTCGTTTTCGATTGCGGATTGCGGATTGCGGATTGCGGATTGGGACGAGGAATTATTGACGTCGGCCTCTTCCGACCCTCGACCCTTGTCGACGATAGGAAACCGGACAAAGCACGACTTGTGCACCGTCAAACGGCGGCCGTCGGCGACTTCCATTTGGCTGTAGGCGCTGCCGCCGCGTCCCGACCACGGCATCACGTCATAGCCCTGATAGATCTTGCCTCGCTGATGACACTTCTTCAGAAAGGCCCAAATGGTTTCGTTGTTCTCGGTCGAGAAGGTGAAGTAGCTGCCGCCCCACTGGGGGTTTCCGAGACGGGCGACCAGATCGTCGGCGGTCGCTGTTTCATCCGTTCCGCTGGGCGAGGTGATGGTCAGCGGCTCGCCGGTTCCGAGGGCATCGGCCAATTTCCGCAACTGATCGGGATCGTCCCAGTCCATCCAGTAACCGAGCCGGATCGATTGTTCCGTCTGCCGGGCGGCGAAACGCAAGACACGTTTCTTGCACTCGTTGACGAAGGTGTCGATGCCGTGCTCGATGATCGCATTGCGAGTCGTGTATCCGAGCGCGCGCTCCACCTCGACCTCGACCCACAGCCCCTGGCAGTCGAACCCGTTCTGGTATCGCAGCTCGTGGCCGGTCATGGCGAAAAAACGCTGATAAGCGTCTTTGTAGGCCCGTCCCCAGGCATGGTGTACGCCCATAGGATTGTTGGCGGTGATGGGTCCGTCGAGGAAGCACCACTTTGGCTTGCCGCTGTTTTGCCGACGCAGCTTCTCGAAGACCCGCTTCTCCGCCCAGAGCCGAAGCATTTCGTGTTCGCCGCAGACGAAATCCGCTTGGGCGACTTTTTCGAACATGGTGGTTGCCGTCTCAAGCGGTTGAGGAACAAATGCCGCGGCTTCAAACAGCCCGCGGCCGGAAATCGAAGGCGCAATTGTAGGAGGGAACCTCGCACTTGAAAAGCAGTCTGATCGAGTAAGAATCCGGATCGGTGCTCGAGGCCAACATCGAGATCCGCTTCTAAATCCGCATCGACAGACATGTCAACCATGAGCGCGTGAATGCAGTTATGGGAATTGGTATGGTATTGAGAGTGGCATAGGATCCTATCCGGAGACAATCAATGCGACACGCATGCCGGTTTCTCGTTCTACTTGTCTTCGCGGTGCCGGCCAATGTCGCCGCCCAGGATGAGTCGGATGTTCACTGGGCTTTCCGCAAGCCGACTCGTCCCGAGCCGCCGGCACGCGCTTCGCTGAAACACGCCGGGAGGGTCCGCAACCCGATTGACTTGTTTGTGCTGCAGCAGCTTGAGACTGCGGCTCTCGAACCGGCGCCAGAGGCCGACCGCACGGTGCTGGTCCGAAGGGCGTACTTCGACCTGTTGGGGCTGCCGCCGACACCCGAGCAAGTGGAAGATTTCGTCAACAACGACTCGCCGGAAGCATGGCCCAAGCTGATCGATACTTTGCTGGCCTCAAAGCAGTACGGTGAACGTTGGGCCCGGCACTGGCTGGATGTCGCCCGTTATGCCGACAGCGGCGGCTACGAGACCGATATTTACTATCGCAACGCCTGGCGGTATCGCGATTACGTCGTCAAGAGTTTCAACGACGACAAGCCATTTGACGTGTTCGTTCAAGAACAGATTGCCGGCGACGAACTGTGGCCAGACAACCTCGACCTCGACCCGCGGCGGGTTTACATTGTCTCCGACGAAAAGCGGCGGCACCTGGAAGCCCGCACCGGTACCGGGTTTTATACACTGGGTCCCCGCGTTCACGAGTCAGGACTCGATGCCAAGCGGCTGGCCTACGAGACGACGATCGATTGGGTCGATACGACCGCGTCGGCCTTCATGGGGCTGACTCTGGGTTGCGCCCGTTGTCACGACCACAAGTTTGACCCGTTCACCCAAGAGGACTATTTTTCGCTGCACGCGATCTTTGCCGCCGCCCGCGAGGTCGAACTGCCGTTGGGGACGTCGATGGAGGAGGCCGACTGGCGGCAAAGCTACCCCAAGGTGGTGGCGGTCGAGGAAGCGCGAACGGCCTATCGTCTGTTTACAGCCAAAACGCAAGGCCAGCAACTCTCAACGGAGCAACAAGCGCGCAAGCAAAAGCTATTGGCGGCGATCGGCCAAACAGTGCTCAACCTTCCTGAAAGGGCGGCCGGACAGGCAGCGGCCAGCTACGTTGGGCTGATGCACATTCCCACCGCGAGCGTTCTGGGTCGGAAACACCCGGACTTGATCAAGCCGGTGTACCTGTTGGAACGGGGAGAACTCAATCAACCGATGCAGCAGATGCAGCCGGCCCTGCCGGCGGCATTGGCCAAGGTAACCGGCACGCCCGCCGAACTGCCCAGGCCCTTCGGCAGCCGCAAACAATTGGCGCTATGGCTGACCCAGCCGGACCACCCACTGACTGCGAGAGTCATCGTCAACCGTGTGTGGCAGTGGCACTTCGGCCGCGGGATCGTCGAGACTCCAAACGACTTCGGGGTTATGGGACAGCCCCCGTCACATCCCGGACTGCTCGATTGGCTTGCTACGGGCTTCGTCGCCGATGGCTGGAAAATCAAGAACCTGCACCGATTGATCATGAACTCAGCGACCTACCGGCAGAGCAGTCAGTACGGCAGCGATCGGCACCTGGCCGAGGATCCAGAGAACCGGTTGCTGTGGCGAATGAATCGCCGTCGGCTGGAGGCCGAGGCGCTGTGGGACGCGGTCCATGCATCGGCCGGGACATTGAACCTTGCCATGGGGGGCCGACCGGTCGTCCCGTCGCTGGCCGATGACGAAATCGCGTCGCTGCGGGAAAAATGGCACTGGGTGGTTTCGGCTGACCCCGCCCAACACACGCGCCGGGGGATCTACATTCTCGTGCGCAGGAACTTCAAGTTTCCGATGTTCGAGGACTTCGACGCGCCTGTCACCTCGTTCAGTTGTCCCACCCGCGACGTCACAATCGTCGCGCCCCAGGCACTGTGGGGACTCAACAACAAGTCGGTCTACCGGCAGGCCATGCACTTGGCCGGCCGGGTGGTCAAAGAAGCCGGCGAGGATCAAGCGGCCCAGGTCAATCGCGCGTGGCGGATCGCGTTGGGTCGAGCACCAACGGCCGAGGAATTGGAGTCGGCTGTCCGACTGCTGGGGACACTGGAACGGGAAACAGCCGAACCACTGCTGGATTGTCCGGAGTCGCTCCGGGCCGTTTCACCGGCTCGCGGCCACGCGCTCTTGAAACTTTGCCTGGCGATCATCAATCTCTCCGAGTTCGCTTTTGTCGACTGACAGTCCTCTCCGAGGGGTCCGAAATTGAGGGTTCCGAAAATGACGTCTCTCCACTCACGGCGCGACTTCCTCCAAAACGGCGGCTTGGGGTTTGGCGCTCTGGCGCTGGGCGACCTGTTGTCGGCAAAGTCCCGGTGCGAGGAATCGGCGGCCAATCCGCTGGCTGCCCGGCCGGCACACTTACCCGGGACCGCTAAGAGCATCATCTTTCTGTTCATGCAGGGCGGACCGAGTCAGTTAGAGACGTTCGATCCCAAGCCGGCGATGCAGAAGTTCGACGGGCAGCTGCTGCCAGAGAGCCTGCGGGACTTCGACCTCGCCCAGATCAACACCGCCGACGCGAAGGTCATGGCTCCGCAGTTCCCGTTCGGCAAGCACGGAGAGAGCGGGCAGGAGATTGCCAGTATTTTTCCGCGGCTGGCCGAGCACGCCGACAAGCTGGCCATCATCCGCTCGATGCACCACGAGCTGTTCATCCACGGCTCAGCCATGATCATGATGCACTCTGGCACACGGCTGCTGGGACACCCCAGCATCGGGGCGTGGGTGGTCTATGGGCTGGGCTGCCAGAGCGACAACCTGCCGGCCTACATTGCTATCACCGACGGCATGTTCCGCAACGGCGCTTCGATGTACACCTCCGGCTTCCTGCCGGCCGTGTACCAGGGCACCGATGTGCGGACCGAGGGAGCGCTGATCAAAAACCTGGACCGCCACAAAAATATTAGCGCGTTCGAGCAGCGGTTGCTGCTCGACCACATCAACGCCTGGAACCGGCAGCATCGCGAGACGCGGCCCGGTGACAGCCGGCTGGAGGCCCGAATTGCCAACTATGAGCTGGCGTTCCGGATGCAGACAGCCGCCCCTGAATTGATCGACCTTTCCCAGGAGACCAAGGCGACCCGCGATCTGTACGGGGTTGACGAGGGACCGTCGGCGCGGTTCGGCAAGATGTGCCTGATGTCGCGGCGAATGGTCGAGCGGGGCGTCCGCTACGTCCAACTGATCTGCGGTGGATG
>CAUZTK010000133.1:0-10291 GCA_963582395.1 Planctomycetota bacterium
CCTCCGAAGATAATTTGGTTTGACACAAACCGTTTACACGAAGAGCCTTGCGTTCTTCAATGCGAATTCAGCCAAACTTGGAACTGCTGATACTGCGTAGGTGATCCGGCGGAAATCCGCGACTGCGGGGCTAGAAGTGGCAGCCTCGGTCTGTGTACGATAAAGGTATGGTCACTGAAATGCGTTCTCCAACTCTCTGTCTTTCACATCAGCGAATCGAGGACCAGATGAGCCCGCTGGGGCTGGTCTGCCCGCGGTGCAAACAGCGGCTCTACGCCAATTTGCCCAGCGGACCGTGCCGCAGCTTTTGGGAAAGCCAGCCGGTCGCGTACAGTCTCGACGGCAAGCCCTGTTTTGTCTACACGCTTTGGTGGGACGACTATCGCATCCGTTCGTTGCACCCACCCGACTCTCAGACCGACCCGCGCGGGGCACGCATCAGGGCGGCCAACAAGCGACATCAAGCCGCGTCTGCGGAATTTGACTGGCACAACAACATTCGCTTGGAACGCGGGTTGATGAACGATCCGGAATTCGATGCCGAGCAGTAAGACTCCGCTCACGGTTTGTCATTTGGGCCGGAACGATAGGGGATTAGGGAACCCGTCATTTTCCGTCCTTTGAAGGTTTGGGTGAGTTCACCGTTAGCCGGCCGTCACCGACTTTCAGACGTCCGGCGGCTGTTTGCTGCCGGTGAACGAGTCATGTCCTCATGGTTTTCGATCCCGGCGAATTCCTGACACGCTGGACGGTCCGGCTGGCGGTGGCGTGTTATCTGGCGCGCGTTTGTATCGAGGTTTCAGCGACCGACGAACACCGGTCGAAACGTCTGGGGCGCTGGTGTTGGACGGCTGGCTGTTTACTCTTTCTAGCTCATGTGGTCTGTGCATTCATATACTTTCACAATTGGAGCCACCGACTCGCATACGAGCACACAGCGGAGCAAACGCGCGAGTCGGTCGGCTGGGACTGGGGCGGCGGACTGTATTTCAATTATCTTTTCACGGTCCTCTGGGCCACCGACACCATAACGTGGTGGTGCGCAGCCGAGCGTCACCAACGGATGCCGGTTGGCGTCTTCTGGCCGATGCACGTCTTTGGGGCCTTCATGATGTTCAACGCGACCATCGTCTTCGGGCCGCCGTTCTGGAAATGGATCGGCGTGGTTGGCGCTGTTGGATTGCTCATCCGTCGATTGGTTCAGGACAGGCGCGATCGGCAGCGAAGAACTGTGAAGCGTGTCGTAAAATAATCCCTTACTGCCGGCGGTTCGGCGGACCTTGGCTGGCGCTGAAACTGATCAAGACGCTGGGGCTCGACGCGTTTCTTGGGGAAACTTTTCCCTCGGGTCGCGAGGACGTTCCTTGGAGAGTGATGGCGCTGGTGATTGCCCGGATCTGCGAGCCGTCCAGTGATCTCTCGATTGCCGAGAATTTCTCTCGGAAGACGGCGTTGTCCGATCTGCTGGGCGTGTCCGAGGGGAAGGTCTACGACAATCGCTTGTACCGAGCGAACACCAGGAAATCCTGCTCCACAAACTGGGCCTGCACCTGCCCTCACAATTAAAGACGTTCGAAATGTAGCGAAAACTTTCCAAACCCACCCCTTGCAGGCCAACCACTTACGTCGACAACTGTCGGTGACAACTGTCGAAGTTGGGCGAACAGTCTGTTGAAAAACTGCTTCGTCGGCGAGAGCGCGGCGAAATTCGTCAGATCAAAGAGCCGAATCACCCGGCGTAGCGCAGTTCTTTCGGCTGTTTCGCCGTCAGCCAGTTGTGGCGTTCCAGAACGTCGACGATTCGTTTTGCGGCGCGGCCATCACCGAAGATTTCGGTCACCGACTCTTGGGGACGAAACTGTTCGATCAGGGTGAGTATTCGGGAAACGTCGATCCCGTCCTCCTTCCAACAGCATTGGATCCAGCCGGCATCAATGAGCTGCGGCCAAGGAGAGACATAGAACAGCACCAGTGCCGGCTTTCGGCCGTAGACGGCTTCTTTTTGTAGACCGCCGGAGTCGGTCAGCACAATTTCGGCATGGTTGATCAGTTGCAGAATGTCGAGATAGCCAACGGCCGGTAAGATCTTGGCCCGCGGCAGCGCGTTGACTGTCTTCCAAAGGCCGTGCCGTTTAAGGGCTGCTTCCGTCCTGGGATGCACCGGAAAAACAATGTTGATGGGCGTTTCGGACAGTAATTGCACGATCCGCGTCAAGGCCGGCTTGGTATCCGTGTTGTTCGGGCGATGAATCGTCAATAGAGCGAACGGCCCGTCTATGATTTGTTCGAACACCGTAGAACGCCGCTCGGCAACGCCCGAGAATTGCAGAAAGGCATCGTACATCACGTCGCCCGTAAAGTAGACGCCGTCGGTCATGTTCTCTCGGGCGAGATTGCCGACTGAGGGGATGTCGGGGCAAAACCTAAGGCGCGAGGCATGGTCGGCCACAATGCGGTTAATTTCCTCGGGGGTGTCGATGTCGTAAATTCGCGGGCCGGCCTCGACATGGGCCAGCGGGATTCTCAGCTTCACCGCGGCCAGTGCCGCCGCCAGCGTGCTGTTCGTATCGCCGAAGATCAACACGAACGGCGGCTTCCGTTCGATCATCACCCGCTCCAGCGAGCAGAGCATTTCAGCCGTCATGGCGCCGTGCGTTCTGTGGGTCGACTGAAACCGGATGTCTGGCCGGGGAAGCTCCAGTTCGCTAAAGAACACGTCGCTCATGTTTTCGTCGAAGTGTTGGCCCGTATGCACGACGAGTTCGCGATAACCACGCCGCGCCAGCTCAGCTGAGAGAGGCGCCATTTTGACAAACTGGGGTCGATTGCCCACGACCGTCATCAGGTTACAGCCGCCCTTGTGATTGCTGAGCTGTTCCCTTTGACCAGGATGATGGGGTTGCCGAAGTACTGTCATCGCAATGGATCCTTTGTTCGCGTCGAGAAACCTGCATCGCATTGCCCGGGATCCACACCGTCATCAAATCCGGCCGGGTCACACGTCAGATCGCCACTGGCAGACGCTTAGGACCACGCTGCCCGGCTCGGTTCTCTTGCAGGGGCAGGGGTTCACGGCGGGGATCATAAAGATCGCGCCGATTCTCACAAGCCCAAGTCACCCAGCATCCTGTACCGGTGTTATCGCGAATATCTTGCCAACGGCCGCGGGGCGTTTCATTTTCAGGGCTTCCCAATGTGTGCTGCCGATGTGCGGGTTCTACCGCCGTGATTTCGGCCCACTGAGGGTCACCGTCCGTTGATAATCGCGGAAGGTGACACTTTTTATTTGGGGGTCTTTTAGCAACGTCTCCCAGCGATGGATCAGTTTGAGGTCTGTTGATTCCAGACTTCGACCAATCTGGTGCTCGGCGCGCAAGTGAACGTTGTGAGCAATTTCGGCCTGCAACTGCACTTCGACGGGAATCACGCCGCGCCGGCGGAGTTCTGCGTTGAGCGCCAGTCTCGACTCTGGAAACAGTGACTGTGGATGCAATAAATAATTTAGACGGCAGATCCAATCGGCATAGCGGAGATAAGAATCGACAACATCCGGCTCAAACTCGGCGCAGCGTGCCTGGTATTTCAGAGACGGACTCTGCAGCGTTAGCACATTCCGTTTCTCGTCGTACTTCCGATCGAACGTCGGTTTGAGTTGAAAACGGAGAGCCGCGGCCACCTCAGGTGGGGGTCCGCCCTGGCGCTGCGGCTGTGCCAAATAGTTTTCGGTCTCTGCTCTGGCGTAACTCACAAGCTGCTGCAGTTCCGAGAATTCGACCGTCGTCTTTAGTTCGCAGGTCGTGCTCAGAATGGTGAAGCGTCGTTGGGTCGGCTCGACGATGATGACCTCGCCGACCTCGCGGATGTAGTCATACACCTTGCCGGTATGAAACAGCGACAGGCTATGGACGATCGGAGCCTGTGCGGATTTCTTCTGATTCGGCTGATCGTGGGCTGCGGCTTCGTTGTACACCCGTGTGTAAATGCGAAACTGCTGCGCTTCGGCTGGCCACCCAGCAGCCACCACGACCATTGCAACCAGAATCATACCAGCAAGCTTTCGGATCATGATCGCTCTCTGTTTTGAAGAGTCGTTTCGATGTTCAAGTTTTTGTGACGAACCCAACGCGCCAGCGGTCACAAAATGGAATCGAGCGGGACCGATGTGCCGTTCCCACGTTCACTTTCCAGCGACGCAAGAATAAATTTCACGAGTTCTACGGTGACTTGGTTGGAAACCGCTGGTCGTTGGGTCTCGAACGTCTTCACGATCGACCGGCAGAGGTTGCGATAGGCGTACCGAGTGGAGACCTGCTCGCAAATGACGGCGTTTGTGCAGAACGCCGTGAATCCGTAAGCCGTTGCCCCGCTTCGGTTGCCTCGCAGTGTGGCCACCCGCCCGTCTTCCCAGATGCCGCTGACGACTTCGGCCCCTGCGGTGTAGCTCGTGGTCAGCCGCTGGCATCCCGGACCCATCAATGAGTAGAGAATTTCTGTCGGGTGAATGCCGTAGTGGAACAGCCCCGGATTTCCTTCGGCGCGTTTTGCCGGGCCGTAACTCACGACGCCGTGAACGGCTCCGTATCGATCGGTACGGCGGCGAAATTCTTCGATTTCCTCGCTGAAGCGTATCGCCGAGCTGCCGTAGACGATGGTACCGCCCTCAGCGGCCAGCCGAACAATCTCTTCCGCGTCTGCCAGCGAGCAGGCAAACGGTTTATCGACGTAGGCGGGAATGCCCGCCTCCAGAAACGGTCGAACCCGTTCCAAGTGCGCTTGTCCACACAGAGACAACACCAACACGGCGTCGATGCGTCCCAGCATCTCGGCGGGTTCCTCGACCAGTTGGACGCCGCACTGCTCAATCTGCTTGGCAAAACCGGGAATTCGTTCGGGCGACATCTCTGAAGAGCCGGGGCATCCCAGCACGACTCGCACACCCTCAACCTGCTGATCGTCATCAACGTCGACGTGATTGAAGCGTCGCGTCAACTCGATGCTGTGCGAGGAATCGAAATCGACGATGCCGAGCCGGATCATCAGTGACTTATCCAGTAAATCCTGCGTAAAATGGCCAGGAAAACCGCCAAGGACGCCAAGATTTATTCAGATCAGAGGGGGAAAAGGAGATGGAGAGAGGGGGAGATTGAGAGAGCGAGAGAGAGAAATGCGAAGGATATGTAGCTTTCTTTCGCCGCATCGGGTGGCATTGTTTCACGGCGAGACCAAAACCGAGCTTCTTCGCGCAGAAAGTCTGCCATGCCGAGCTGGAGAATCGCGAACGGATTGTTCAATCGGGGAATTGGGGAGAGGAGAGAAGGGCGAAGAGAATAGCCGGAACCGCCGGTGGAGGCAAGTCCAAGCCGTCAGACGCACGCAGGGCCATTTTTGCAAACCGAACTTGACCAGTTGGGCGAGCTCTTCTATAGTCCCGCCCCCGTTCTCGAGGCGATCGGTTGGATTGCCGACTCACTTCTAATTCCACTCTTGACGATTCGGAGAAGAGCACGATGGGTGAAGGAAATCACACTTCGGCGGCCGGGTCTGCCTGGTCAGAAAGATTTAAGTCGGCCGGCAAGAACAAGGTCGCACTCATCGTGGCCGGTCTGGCGGTCGCATTTTTGATGGCCGGAATTGTCATCCAGATGTTCCGGGCCGAACCGACCGCTGCTGGCGAGGGGCCGGGAAAATCCCGTTCGACCAAAGCAGGAACCGCACGTGTCTCCGGTTCGAGGCCGATGGCGAAGGTCGGCAGCCAGATGATTGACTACGACGACGTCGCCGCCGAATGTGTGCAGCGCATCGGAACCGAGGTGTTGGATAACATGATCAACCGTATCATTATCCAGCAGGCCTGTCTGAAGCGGGGCATCACAGTCAGCGGGGACGAGGTGAGCCAGGAGATTCAGAAGATCGCCAAGAAGTTCAATCTCGACGTCAAGAACTGGTATCAGATGCTGCAAGCGGAACGTGAACTGACCCCACTGCAGTATCAGCGGGACGTCATTTGGCCGATGCTCGCTTTGCGAAAAGTTGCCGGCGAGAACGTGGTCATCACCAACGAGGACCGGCGAAAATTCTACGAAAGCGAGTACGGACCGCGGGTTAAGGCTAAGATGATTATGTTAGGCAAACTCGGCCACGCGCAGAAAGTCTGGGAGAAAGCGCAGCGAAACCGGGACGATTTCGGCCGGCTGGCCCGCGAACATTCGATCGAACCGACCAGCCGCTCCCTCGACGGTGCCATTCCCCCCATCCGCATGCACGTCGGTGCCGAAGAAGTCGTCAAAGCCGCCTTCAAGCTCAAGCTGGGCGAGATCTCCGGCATCATTCAGGCTGGCCCCAGCCGTTACGTGATCCTGCTTTGTGAAGGTGAAACATCACCGGTCGCGGAGTATGAAGAAGTACGCGAAATTATCGAGGAGCAGTTGCTGGAACAAAAGCGGCAGGAGGCCGTAGCCAAGGTCTTCACGCAGTTGAAAAAGGAAATTCGTGTGGACAACTATCTGAACCGCACCTCGACCGGCGGGATCCGGCAGACATCGGACACTCGAAACCTGGCGGAGAGGAACGCGGCGGGACTGAACAAACAACCGATTCGTCGCTGAGAAACAGAGCGCGGACCGACTTCTATCTAATGTGAACACGGCGTGTCTCCCGTAACGACGGCGGGTGGCACGCCATTGGCGTTGAGTTCCGGAGGAACTTCGGCATGCTTTGCCCTCGAAGTTTCGCAAAACCAGACAAGGTTAATTTGCGAAACAAACCGCCTGCGGCGGCTTGGCAGCGACCGGTTCCTGTCACCCTCTTGACTCCGATGGTAGAATAATTTCAAACCTGAACAGATCTCGCTCGAAAGCCTAATCTCCACCCGGTCATTGACTCGTTCGGTTCTGCCATGCGAAGCGAATCGGAAGTCCCCTTCGAAGACGAGCCTTTTTCCATTCCGGTTGCGGAACGGGTCCGCAGGCTGCCCCCATATTTGTTCGGAAAGATCAATCGGCTGAAGTACGAGAAGCGGGTGGCTGGCGCTGACGTGATTGATCTGGGCATGGGCAATCCGACCGATGCGCCGGATCCGCTAATTTGCGAAAAACTTTCCGAAGCCCTCGGCGATCCACGGAATCACCGTTATTCAGTTTCGGACGGCATCGCCAATCTTCGCCGTGAAGTGGCCCTGCGGTATTGGAAGCGGTACGGCGTTCGTCTCAACCCCGACGACGAAGTGATCGCCTGCATCGGCTCGAAAGAAGGGTTCAGCCACATGTGCCTGGCGCTGATGGGACCGGGCGATTCAGCCGTCGTTCCGGCACCCTCGTTTCCGATCCACGTTTACGCCGTCATGCTGGCCGCTGGCAACGTGATCACCCTGGACTGCCGGCAGCCGGATGCTTTTCTGGCGAACATTGCCTACACCTGCACGCATTTGTTTCCGAAGCCGAAGGTCGTCATCGTCAACTTTCCACATAACCCGACAGCGACCATCGTTCAGTCGGACTTTTACATCGAGCTGGTCAAATTGGCGAATAAATACCAATTTCTGGTCATCAGCGACTTTGCCTATGCCGACATCGGCTTCGACGGTTACCGGCCCCCCAGTTTTCTGGCGGCTCCCGATGCGCTCGACGTCGGCGTCGAATTTACCACCATGAGCAAAGGTTATAACATGGCAGGCTGGCGGATCGGTTTCTGCTGCGGCAATGCCGAGATGATCCGTGCGCTGGCGACGATCAAGGGTTACTACGACTACGGTATTTTCCAGCCGGTGCAGATTGCTGCCATCGTCGCCCTGCGACATGCCGACGCGGCCGTCGAGAGCATGGCCGCCGAGTATCAAAACCGTCGCGACACCTTGTGCGACGGGCTGAACCGTCTGGGCTGGAACGTCGAGATCCCTCGGGCCGGTATGTTCGTTTGGGCGAAGATCCCGGAGCCGTGGGACAAAATGGGCTCGATCGATTTTGCCATGAATCTACTCGACGAGGGGGGCGTGGCGGTCAGCCCGGGACGCGGGTTCGGCGAAGAGGGCGAAGGCTACCTACGGCTGGCGATTGTCGAGAACTCGCAGCGGCTGCGGCAGGCTGTCCGTCAAATCGGTCGCTGCCTGAAAACCGAACCAACGCCGGCGTAGTGACAGACGCCTCCTAACGCGGCCTATCGGCCAGAGCCAAGAGCGGAGAGCCAGAATCTATCGATGTCGATCTTTCTGGCTCTCGACTCTCCGCAACAGGCGCGCAGATGTGACAAGGTGAGACTCTAACACGCTCGAGCCGGGCGGTGACAGAAGGTAAATGTCAGTCGCCCATGAGGCCCTTGGCAAGCTTGCCGAGCGCTTCGTTTTCGATTTGACGGACCCGTTCGCGAGTCAGCCCGAGGGTTTCGCCGATTTCCTTCAGTGTGCGTGGTTCAGAGTCGTCGAGGCCGAAGCGCATTCGCAGGATGATCGCCTCGCGGGGGTCCATGGTTTCGAGCATCTCGAAGACGTGGGCCAGATTGTCATTGTCGATCAGTTCGTCTTCAGGCCCTTTGATCCGCTCGTCGGCAATCATCTCGCCGATCGACCAGCCACTTTCGGACTGATAGGATTGCGGGCTGGAGTTGTACAACTGGATGGCCTTTTTGACGATCTTGAGCTTTTTGGGGGGCAGATTCAGTTCGCGGGCAACTTCTTCCGGCGTGGGAGTATGGTTGAGTTCGTCCTGAAGCTTCGCGGTCGCTCGACGCCATTTCGAGAGCAGCTCCACCATGTAAGCCGGAATGCGGATTGTCTTAGCTGAATTGACCAAAGCGCGTTTGATCGACTGCTTGATCCAGTAACTCGCATAGGTGCTGAACCGGGTGTTCATTTCGGGATCGAACCCCTCGACCGCGCGGAGCAATCCTAGATTCCCCTCTTCGATCAGGTCCTGCAGCGGAAGTCCCTTGCCGGTGTAAGCCCGGGCGATATTCACCACCAGCCGTAAATTGGCACGAACCATCCGGTCTCGGGCTGCTGAGTCTCCCTCAGCAATCCGATAGGAAAGCTGTTTTTCATCGTTGGCGGTCAGCAGGGCCGTTTCGTTGATCTCATACAGATATGTTTCCAGCGGATTCTGAACAGCCGATGCGGTGCGTCGTCGCGACGTTGTTTGCATGGAATGCCCATTGCGTTGAATGAAAGGGAGAGTCGCAGAACTTGAAATCAGCGTGGTTCGAGGCGGGCCGATCTGTTCCTGAGGTAAGGAACTGGGAAAGAATTCGCTCCCGATTTTAGATCCCCGGAATCTGGGAGATTTCTGAGATCTTGCCTGAACAGCGGCCGAATCAGTTGTTTCCCAGTTCTTACCTAAGGCATTAGCGGCACCCGAGGCGAGAGCCGATCTGTGGGAAGGTGTATGGATGGCAGACTAAGGGTGGTTATCGGATCGGTCTTCCGAAGACCTGTAACCCAAGCGGCTGGAGCCGATCAAGGAATTGGTAAGCAGGGAAGTTGGCGCAATAATGACGACCCTCCATTCGGACTCGACCGGCCGTATTTATTATCGCGGCCGTATCAATTGCGTCAGTTCTGTGTTTGCGGATCGGTTCTCACGGTCGCCGAGATGAACCCGCCTGGTTGCGAACGGTGTCTCTCCTGCACCGGCCACTGCCCTCGAAGATGACGCAGACAAACGACACTTCCAGGGGTCACACGCCTTGAGATCACTGCAGGTCAGGCACCCCGTGCCTGACTTCAACGTCACGGATCGCCTGCCGATCGCTCCCTCTCCGCGCTCAAGGCGGGAACCGGTTCGCCGCCCCAACCGGGCGGGTCCACCCCCGCACGCATCCAGTCCCGAATGTCAGGCACGGGGTGCCTGACATTCGACCGCGGTTGTACCCAAGGCGTGCTCCCGGTCGGGCACCGTCATGTGAGTTCCGACGTTTCGTCAGGACTGTTCTCGTCCGATGATTCTTCCACCTCTTTCGGTTGTTCCGATTCATCGGAGGAATCCGGTTCGTTGCTGGGGACCTGTTTGGTATCAGGAGGCATTTCGTCGGTCGTCGGTTCGTCGGTTTGTGACTCGACGGACCCTGCTTCTGCCACCTCCGTCGCGGTTTCCTCGGAGATGGTTTTCTCGGAGACGGTTTCCTCAGAGACGGTTTCCTCTGGGGCGGTTTCCTCTGGGGCGGTTTCCTCAGAGACGGTTTCCTCTGGGGCGGTTTCCTCAGAGACGGTTTCCTCTGGGGCGGTTTCCTCTGGGGCGGTTTCCTCAGAGACGGTTTCCTCTGGGGCGGTTTCCTCTGGGGCGGTTTCCTCTGGGGCGGTTTCCTC
>CAUZTK010000134.1:0-10290 GCA_963582395.1 Planctomycetota bacterium
TGCGGTTGTCGACGAGACGGTTGCGGTGTGGCCAGAAGTTTTTGCCGCGGGAATCGTCTCGGAATAGCACGCCGACGCGCCCGCTGTTTCTGATGTCGTTGTTGCGGATCAGGTTGTCGGTGTCGCAATGACCGATCGAGATACCGTAGCGACGATTACCGTCAATGAGGTTTCGCTCTGCCAGACCGTACTTGACGCCCCAGCAGAAGAAGAGGCCGAGATCGTTCCGCTGGAGACGGTTGTCGCGGATCACGGGCCGCTGGGAACCGGAACCGGGATGCAATCCCAGTCCGACGTTATCGTGGCTGTGACAGCGCTCGACAACGACGTCGTGACAGATTTGCCAGCTAATGCCGTCGCCGTTGTAATCGCGGGCGGTGACCTCGCGGATGTTGATGCGATGGCAATCTTGCAGGAAGATGCAGCCGGCGTAGTTGCCATTCAGATTTTGGTTGTTCTGCTTGTTGCCGTCAAGCGTGATGTTCTCGATGGTGACCCCGGCGATGTTTTCGCCGCTGAGGATCGGAAACAGCGTCGAGACGGTTGCCTCGCGCGACAACCAGAAGTTCTTTCGCGGGGCACGGTCTAATTTGAAACGGTTGCCGCTACGGGCCACCAGCGTCCGTTTGACGACGTCGACTCCGCCGGTGGAGGGGTTTCGGGTCCGCAGACAGACTCCGTCGCCGACCTCGAACCCTTTGGCATCGGCCAGCGTGATTTCCTGATCGTACCAGTCGGAGTCGTCGGCGAGCTTGACTGTGGTCGACGGCTGCTTGATCAGCACCGAATCGCTGCCGCTGCCGAGCAAGCGAACCTTCGATTGCAGGAACACGGCGTTCCGCAAGTAGTATTCGCCGGGCAGCACGTGAACCGTGCCTCCGCCCAGCCGGGACACGTAATCGACAGCCGCCTGCAGGACGCGGTCGGTAATGCCGACCAAGTCTGCCTGCTTCGGACCGACGGTGAGGGTCAGTCGCTGCTGCCAGTTCGGCTCGTGAACGTCGTCGCCGGAGGTGGCCCGCGGATTGGTCACCGGGGGGCGATCGTCAGCTCGGCCGCCCGTTGTCCAAGCAGACGTGAGTATCGCTCCGCCAGCCGTCCCGAAAAATCTTCGTCGACTGATTTCCAATGAATGCATTTTGGATTCTCCTGTGACTGACTTTCAAGAACGGATCTCTCGATGAACAGAGACCGTCGCTGTGGCCGGTTTGTGCGGCCATATTTTAACGCGGCAGAGCCGCAACCAAAAAAGTCGAGAGTCGAGGGTCCAGAGTCGAGAGCTGGAAAAAACAGCGTTGAACAGTTGGAATCATCCAGTCGATAGTCCGTCTCTTTCTGGCTCTGAACTCTCGACAGAATTCATCAGGGATCTGCCATGTTTCCAGCAAAGTGACAACATGTTGGTAACTTTCAACGCATAAGGGCCTAAACTGAAAAGCAGATCTTCTCGTGTTTTCTTTTAGATCGTGTTGACCGTTTTTCGGAGCCGGACACGTTGTCGGAACCACTTCTACATCCGTCGGCATCGCTCTACATGAGGCACTTTTGAATTGTCTCGTCTGTTGCATTATCATAGCTGGGGCCGGGTCCAGTGTCCAAACCTGATGTGGGCAGAGGCGTTATGCAATTTCGAGGATCGAACGTGGCCGCAGGCAAAAATCTTATTGTCGCGCAGTCCGGCGGACCGTCGCCGGTCATCAATAACAGCCTGCGCGGACTGGTCGAAACGGCCCGTGACCTGCCGGAAATTGGCACGATTTACGCCGGTTGGCACGGAATCGAAGGCGTCCTCAAAGAAGAGCTGCTGAACCTCAGCCGCCAAGACCCGCAGGAAATTGCGCTGTTGCGAACGACTCCTGCGGCCGGTTCGATTGGCACCTGCCGCTATAAACTTCGGCCAGAACAAACAGCAGACTTCGAACGCATGATCGAAGTCTTTAAGGCCCATGACGTCGGTTACTTCTGCTACATTGGCGGCAACGACTCGATGGAGACCGCCCTCACAGTCGCCCAGTTGGCGCAGCAGCGGGGTTGGACCTGATCGGGATTGGCGTTCCGAAAACCATCGACAACGACGTCGGAGACAGCCGGTTCAAGCTTATCGATCACACGCCCGGATACGGAAGCACGGCTCGGTACTGGGCGCACACGATCCAGTTTGCCAACGAAGAGAACAAGGGCAGTTGCCCGGCCGACCCGGTGCTGGTCTTACAGGCGATGGGCCGCCGCATCGGATTCATTCCGGCGGCCGCCCGTCTGGCCGACCCCCAGCGGCAGTTGCCGCTGCAGATCTACCTGGCCGAGCGGGAGATTTCGATCGAGCAACTGGCCGACAACGTGAACGATCAATTGAAGCGGGACGGGCGGGTGATCGTTGTCGTCAGCGAAGGGCTTCGGTTAGGCGCCATCGGCCAATCGAAAGACTCGTTTGGACACACACAGTTCAGCTCCAGTCAAATCACCGTCGCGCAGATCGTCGTCAACGAACTGAACGCCTGCGGTTTGGCCGTCAAAGGGGCCGCTCGGGCCAACGTGCCCGGCACCAACCAACGGCACAACATGCTGTCGGCATCGAACGTCGATCTCGACGAAGCGTTCCGTGTCGGTCAGACGGCCGCTTTTCTGGCCGCGACAGGCCAAAGCGGTTACATGTCGACCATCCTACGCGACGAAGGCCCCATCTACAGCGTCCGTTTCGATAAGGTCCCGCTGGCCGAGGTGGCAGGCAGCGAACGCACATTTCCGGCCAACTGGATTAACAAAGATGGCACCGACGTGACCGACGAGTTCGTCAATTATGCGAAACCCCTGATCGGCACCGACTGCATCAGTGTTCCACTCATCGACGGCCGTTTCCGGTTGGCACAACTGAAACCGATCTTCGCCGACCAGAAGCTGCCGAACTACGTTCCGCAGGCCGACCGGTCCTCATCTTAATTTTGGGAACTCCGTGAATGTCGTCGACAACTCAACCGAACACGGATCCCTCGGCTGATGCGAAAATTCCGCCACTGGAAAATGGCGACCGGCTCACCCGCGAGGAGTTCTACCGCCGTTGCTGACCCTCGTTGACTTCTGATTCCCGACTCTCTCTGACCCACACTCATCAAGATGAATCCACTCACCGAGTTCAAAAATCAGCACGATTTCCTCGTCGCCATCGATTCCGACGGCTGCGTTTTCGATTCGATGGAGATCAAGCATAAAGAATGCTTCATTCCCAACTTCATCAAATATATGAAATTGCAGCCGGTCTCCAAGTATGCTCGCGAGGCCTGCGAGTTTGCCAACCTGTACTCGAAGTGGCGCGGCGCCAATCGGTTCATCGCCTATACGCTGTCGCTGGAGTTGCTGGAGGTACGGCCGGAAGTGCAAGCCCGGCACGCCGTGATCCCCCGGCTTCAGGGAGTCCGTGACTGGATTCAGCGAGAAACGAAGCTTGGCAATCCCACGCTGCAGGCGGAAGTCGATAAAACGAACGATCCCGATTTGATACTGGCGCTCGAGTGGTCGACGGTCGTTAACAAAACCGTGGCCGACATCGTACACGGCGTCCCACCGTTCCCCAACGTCCGCGAGGCCCTGCAAAAATTGGTGCCCGTGGCCGACATGATCGTCTGCTCGGCCACGCCGAACGAGGCCCTGCAAAACGAGTGGGTCGAGCACGACATTGTGCGTTACGTTTCAGCGATCTGCGGCCAGGAAGCGGGCAGCAAGACGGAGACCCTCGGCCAGGTGGCCTCTCGGGGCTACGGCAAAAACCACGTGCTGATGATCGGGGACGCGCCGGGAGATATGAAAGCCGCCCAATCTAACGGTGCCCTATTTTACCCGATCAATCCCGGCAACGAAGAGGCAAGCTGGGAACGGTTCCTCAACGAAGCCTGCAACAAATTCTTGGGCGGCCAATACGCCGGTGACTACGAGCAACATCTGATCGACGAGTTCGACACCTATTTGCCAGAACAGCCGCCCTGGAAGCAATCGATCCGCTGACCTCGTCGACAAACGAGAGGCGGGGCGGGAAACAACGCGAGGAGAACGAGCCCTGCGTGATCTGACTTCATTGAAAGGTGATTCCTTGGCGTAGGGCTTGGATTCTCTTATACTGATGTTTTGTTGTGAACTCCCGCTCCCAGGAATTGGGTTGAGGCAACCACGCCCAATGTATTCCGCCGTTCGCCTTGGCTCGTTTGGCCTGCTTGTTGTGCTCGGTGTCGGCACGGCAGCGCGGGGAGAACTGCCGAATCCCGTCCTGAACACTGTTTTTCCCCCCGGCGGACGGTCGGGGAGCACCTTCGAGCTGACCGTTTCCGGCAGCGCACTGCAGGGGTGTACGTCACTTTGGTGTAGTTGTTCGGAAATTCGTTTCGAACAGCTCGACAAAGACCGCTTCTCTGTGACCATTCCCGCCGAGACGTCACCGGGATTGTACGACCTTCGGGCCGTTTGTGCCGCCGGGTTGAGTTCGCCGCGATCGTTCTTCGTTGGCAATCGGGACGAGCAACTGGAAACCGACGAGAACAACCCTGTGGATGGCTCGCAACTGATCGGGTTGGATGTGTCGATCAACGGTCGCATCGACAAGAAGGGCGACATCGACAGCTACCGTTTCGTGGCTCAGCGCGGACAGCGGGTCGTGATTGAATGCTGGGCCGAACGCATCGACTCGCGGCTGCGCTGCATTTTGGAACTGTACGATGAGCGGGGACGGCGCCTGAAAGTCAGCCGCGGTTACCGAGGCCTCGATCCTTTGATTCTCTTCGAAGTACCGGCCGACGGCAGTTATCTCGTCAAGCTGTTCGACCTGACGTATTCGGGCGGTTCCTCGTATTTCTATCGGCTCGACATCGACACAGGTCCCCGCGTGGTCTTCACGGTCCCAGCCGTCATCGAGCAGGGCCAGACCAGCCGCGTGACACTTTACGGCTGGAACCTGGCTCGACAAGACCAGGCACAACTTGGGGCATCTGCCGGTTCGCGACCGATTCCATCCGACGATCCAGACGTTCCAGTTCTCTCCGGTGCCAGACGGCTTCTGCCAGAGGGCACGTTTGAACGAATTGAAGTCGAGATCACCCCGCCCGCTGCAAATTCCTCGACCGATCTGCCGTTGCGTTTGCGGCCGGAACAGATCGGCGTAGACGGATTTGCCTATCGCCTTCCCGGTGCACATGCCCCGGTGCTGTTGGGTCTTGCCGATATTCCCGTCGTGCAAGACCATGCCGAAAACCACTCACCTGCTTCGGCACAAACAATTCGCATTCCGTGTGAGGTCAGCGGGCAGTTGATTTCCGGGGATGAACAGGATTGGTTCGCCATCGACGCCAAACGGGGTGAGGTGCTTTGGTTCCAGGCGTTCGGTCAGCGGATCGGTTCACCGGTCGATCTCGATGTCAGCGTGCTCGACCCGACCGGCTTGAAAGAACTGGCTCGGTTTTCCGACGAACTGCTGAATCCCGCCGGGACACGGTTTCCGTCCAATCATCTCGACCCGGCTGGTCGCTGGGTCGTTCCGCTCGACGGACGATACCTGATCGTCATCCGCAGCTTGATTGGAGGGCTGACGAACGATCCCAGCCGCGTCTATCGACTCAACGTCCGCCGCGAAGACTCCGATTTTCAACTGGCTGCGATTTCGCCGCATCAAAACGGACCGGCGGGGTTCAACGTGTGGCGCGGCGGCCGGACAATGGTCGAGGTGTTCGCCTTTCGCCGCCGCGGTCAAACGGGGTCGATCCGGATTGCCGCGGAAGATTTGCCGCCGGGCATCGAATGTCCCGATGTCTGGATAGGGCCCGGAGTCAACAGTACACCCCTGATTTTGACGGCTCGCAACAACGCCCCGCCGTTTGCCGGCTCGCTGAAGCTTGTCGGCATTTCCGCAAACGGCCTGACGACGACGACACGCCGTGTCCGTGGCGGGACCGATCTCGGCAGCGGATTGCCCAACGGTGCCGCCCGAATGACCGCAACGGTCCCGCTCGGTGTTGCCGGCGAGGCCCCCGTCCGCATGACCGCCACCGGCAGCGAGTCGAAAGTTCCCCAAGGGAGCGTGATCAACGTTGCCGTCGACGTCAGCCGCCGAGATCTGGGTCACAACGCTCCGGTGAATCTCATTGGGGTCGGGTTTCCCGAATCGGTTCGCTATCAGACGACCGTCATTCCAGCCGGCCAGAACAAAGGATACGTCAGTTTCGCGTTGTCCTCGACACTTTCACCCGGACGTTATACGATCGCAGTTCGTGGCCAGACGACCGCGCCGTTTCCGGTCGGTGCACAAGCGACGACGCTCTGGCTCGTCAGCAATCCAGTTTCGTTCGACGTCTATCCGGCACCGTTTTTGCTTTCGGTTGATAGAAATGCCCCCCGAAAAGTCAAACGGGGTGAATTCATTCGGCTCGATTATTACGGAAAACGAAAAAATGGATTCATCGGTAAGATTCACACCGTACTGGGAGCGCCCGGCGGCGTTGTCGGCATCCGAGCCCGCGGCGTGACCTTCGTCGGTCAGACGGAAAAAGGGACGCTGCAAATTATCGCGTCCGACGACGCACCGCTGGGACGTTTGCCGTCCCTATACCTGGAAGCGGTCGGAACAGTGGAAGATGAATCGATCTACCAAGCCCGATGTTTTGTGGAGTTGGAAGTGGTGCCCTAGTTGGTCCATCATTTTTTTCGTTTGGAGTGCCGCAAACTAAACCACCGCTTGCGGCATAGCAGACCACACAGGCCCGCAAATCCTCACGGAGTGATCGGAATGAATCGCAAGGTGACAACCGATCGGTTTCGGACGCTGATCGTAAGCGGGTTGGTGATGTTGTGCACCGCAGCAGCGGTCTCGGCTGGCCAGCCGCCGGTTCGTTTCGGGACCGACGTTGTGCCGATCCTGACAAAGATCGGCTGCAACAGCGGAGGCTGTCACGGCAAGGCGACCGGGCAAAACGGATTCAAGCTTTCGCTGTTGGGTTTTGAACCAGAATTCGATTACATCTCCTTGGTGAAGGAAGCCCGTGGACGCCGGGTGGTTCCGGGCGCTCCGCAGCGGAGTTTGATGCTGCTCAAACCATCCGGACGCGTTCCTCACGGTGGCGGACGGCTGCTGGATGCCGGGTCGGAGAATTACCGCGTGCTCAGCCGCTGGATCGCCGATGGTGCTCCCAGTCCGCGCCGGCAGGATCCCCTTGTTGAAAAGCTCACGCTCGAACCGGCTCAGCGCGTCCTCTCGAAAACGGACCGGCAACAATTACGCGTCACGGCCTATCTCTCCAACGGAGAAACGCGCGACGTCACCAGCCACGCGGTGTATGAATCGAACGAGCCGGAGATTGCGGAAGTCGATCGGTCCGGGCTTGTGACAACCTTGACCCGCGGGGGGCTGTTCTCGGTGATGGTGAGTTACGGGGGGCAAATCAGCGCGTTTTACGGAACGGTCCCGTTTCGAAGCAAACCGGGCTCCTTCCAGAAACCAGATCCTTTGAAGACAGGACCGACGCTGGCCGAATTGGAAAAAACGCTCGGTCAGTCAAAACTCGACAAACACCTGCTCGCCCAATGGAAGCGTCTGGGAATTCGACCCTCCCCGCCGGCCGCCGCCGGAAAATTCATTCGGCGTGTGACGCTCGACATTTGCGGAACCCTGCCGACGGCCGAAGAAGTGGAAGCCTACCGGAACGACCAACGGCCAGACAAGCGAATCCGGTTGATCGACCGGCTGCTCGATCGGCCGGAATACGGTCCCTACTTCGCCCTGAAGTGGGCCGACATTCTCCAGAATCGCGGACGAGGGTACTCCACCAGTAAACAAAGGGCCGGCACGGCGTTGTTCTTCGGGTGGATTCGCGACGCGATCTCCCAGAACATGCCCTACGACCGGTTTGCCTCCGAGATCCTAACGGCCAGCGGCAGTCAGAACGAAAATCCGCCGGCCGTCTGGTACCGTTCGGTCCGCACGACGACCGATTACGTCGAGTCGATCGCCCAGGCGTTTCTCGGTGTCAGAATTCAGTGTGCGCAATGCCATCATCATCCGACCGAACGCTGGAGCCAGGACGACTACTATGGTTTGGCCGCCGTCTTCGCCCGGGTGGGCCGCAAGGGGGGCTTCGCCGACGCCGAGGTTCCGACGGAAGAAATCATCTATCTGAAACACGAGGGGCAAATCGTCCAGCCTCGATCGGGCAGGGTCATGCAGCCTCGGCCGTTAGGCGGCCCGAATTTCGATCTGGGCCTCTACGACGACCCCCGTCGTGCCCTGGCCCGATGGATGACCTCCCCCGAGAACCCCTTCTTCGCGCGGACAATGGCCAACCGTATGTGGGGGCACTTTTTGGGCCGGGGAATCATCCACCCCATCGACGATGCACGCAGCACCAATCCGCCCAGCAATCTCGAACTGCTGCAAGCCTTGACCCAAAAGTTCGTCGCCAGCCAATACAACATCAAGCACCTGATCCGTCTGATCTGCAATTCCTACGCATACCGACTGAGCGTCGTGTCCAACGAGACCAACGGCGAAGACGTTCAATCGTTTTCGCGGTTCTACCTGCGACGACTGCCGGCCGAAGTATTACTAGACGCCTTCAGTCAGGTGCTCGAGGTGCCGACCAGTTTTCCCGGAGGTCCTGGAGTCTTTCCTGCGGGGACGCGGGCCATCGAATTGCCCGATGAGAACGTGCCGGTCCATTTTCTTGACGTGTTCGGGCGCCCGGCGCGGGACTCGGCCTGCGAATGCGAACGTGTCGATGATCCGGCCCTGGCACAGGCCTTGGAACTGGTCAACTCCAGCGAAATCCAACGCAAGCTGATGGCCAAGAAGGGGTACATTCAACGGCTGGCCGACAACAACAAGCCCCACATCGAAAACGTCCGCGAGATCTTCCTGAAAACATTCGCCCGCCTGCCCCGGCCGCCGGAACTGAAAACCGCCGTCGAGTACCTCGAATCGGAACCCGACCGGGCCGAAGCGTACCGGACGTTGTTGTGGTCGCTGTTGGCGACGAACGAGTTTTTGTTTAATATTTGATGAGCGCATTCCGGCGAAAGGTCCACAATGACCCGCGGCCTTCGGTCGATCACAATCGGGATCGCGGCCAGCGAAGAATTGTAGATAGAGAAGAACTGCCGAGGGGGACGGGTCCGGTGACTTCACCAGGCCGACAGCTTCTGAACGAGAGGGTGAGTTTTCGGAGAGTCATCGAATGTTGAGCGTCTTCGGCAAGCCGTACACAAATTGCGACGGTCTCACCCGGCGAAACTTTCTGCAAATCGGCGGCCCGCTGCTGGGTCTGGGGCTGGCCGACGTATTGCGCTGTCAGGCGTCGGCGGCGAACTCGGCGAGCGCTGTCGGGAAGCACAAGGCCCTCATCGTATTCTGGACTCACGGCGGAATGAGCCAGCAAGACACGTACGACATGAAACCCGAGGCACCACCCGAATATCGCGGGCCGTACCGGCCCATCGCGACGGCCGCTTCTGGAATTTCTGTCGGCGAGCGGTTTGCGCAGCAAGCGAAGGTCATGAATCGGCTGTCGCTGGTCCGCTCGGTGTACCACCGCAACGGAATTCACGCGCCGTCGTCACATTGGATGTCGACCGGTTATTTCGGACCGACGCTGGCGCGCAATGCTCCGCAGAATCCCTCCTTCGGATCCGTCATCTCGAAAGCGCTTGGTACTGGGGCGCCGCAGATGCCGGCGTACGTCACCATGCCGAAGTCGGAGGCGTTCGGATATCAAAAGTCGGTCTACCTGGGTGCAGCGTACGATCCGTTTGAGGTCGGCGCGAATCCCAATGCCAAAGACTTCAAGGTGCCCAACCTGTTTCCGCCCCAAGGGCTATCGCTCAAAAGCTTGCAGTCACGCCGAAAGTTGCTGCAGAACTTCGACACGCTTCGGCGGGACATCGACAACCGCGGCGTGCTGGATGGGCTCGACACCTTTAAGGCCCAGGCGCTGGAAATGGTCACCGGCGAGGGGGTTCGTAAGGCGTTCGACATCGGTAGCGAATCGCCGAAGCTCCGCGACCGTTACGGCCGGCACCAGTACGGACAGTGCGCACTGCTGGCCCGCCGGTTGGTTGAAACGGGCAGCCGGTGTGTCATCGTCAACACCGGTTATTGGGACCATCACAACGAAATCGAAAATGGGCTGGAGGAACATCTTCCGCCGCTCGACCTGGCGATCGCCGCACTGATCGAGGATCTTGAAACACGGGGGATGCTCGACGACGTCATCATTTACTGTGCCGGCGAATTCGGTCGCACACCGTTGATCAACGGTTACGCCGGCC
>CAUZTK010000135.1:0-10086 GCA_963582395.1 Planctomycetota bacterium
AACTGCAACGTACCGTGAACGTGGTTTTCTGGTTGTAGAAAACTTGCTGTCGCCCGAAGAAACTGAGCTGCTGAGACAACGTACGCAGGACATCGCCGAAGGACGTGTTCCTGAATTTCCGCCGTCGGATGTGGAACTAGAACCCAGCGCGGAAGACATGAGCAGCCTGGATGGCCAATCCGTCCCCACAACGTGTCTGAAGAGGGTTCGCAAACTCAATCGGTGCGCGGAGAACGATTCGGTCTTTCTGAGCCATGCCAAAAACGACCGGATTTTGGACGTCGTGGAATCGTTGATCGGTCCAGACATCATGTTATTCGATAGTCAATGCTTCATGAAGCCGCCGGGCGGGGTCGAGAAGCCGTACCATCAGGACTCGGCCTATTTTACCCTTGAGCCCATGGAGCTGGTGACCTGTTGGACGGCGTTAGATGATGTGACGCTCGAGAACGGACCGCTGTGGGTGATTCCCGGCAGCCATCGGCTCGGTTTGCTCGATCACAGTCAAGACTGGTTCGTCGGCAACCGCCGCGACACGCAGGTCCCCGACAAGCTGCTCGAGCGCAGCCGTGAAACGCCAATCACAATGCCCGCCGGCAGTTGCTCATTCCACCATAGCCTGCTGCTGCATCGCTCGCCGCCCAATCACTCCGTCCGTTCCCGCCGCGGGCTGGCGGTCCACTACATGTCTGCCAGCTCCCGCTGGACTCACCCCACCCAGCCACAACCGGCCTATCTGTCTCTAAGGGGACGCAAGTATTCAGGCTGTGTGTAGCCGCACAGCGGAATAATGTGGATCGACAGGTTGGCTTTGCCCTCTCAACAACCGCAAATCGTGACCACTGGAAGTAGAGCTGCCAGTGATGTCCGACCGTCGGAACTGTGAGCAGGCGGTGCGATCATTTCACCCGGCTTTCTTTCGTCCCTTGTGCCAGGGGCGGCCTCGGATTCGTTGACGTGTCAAGTCCGAGTTGGCCCAGGAGTTTTTCGGTGAGTTCTCGGGCAAACCACTGATGGCCACGGAGCGAATAATGCGCGTCGTAGCGATAAGTCAGATACGTCTCGAAGGTGTCGTTGAAGCCGTCCGGAAGAGCAGGATGGATGCAAACGAATCCGTTCTGTGCGGCGCATTGGTCGATGTACGCCAAAAACACCGGTGCACAAATTTTGATCTCGGTGCCGTTCTCGAGCGTCACCTGCCGGTTGTATTTGCCGTGAGCGTGGGCCTGATCCATGCCAGTCTGCAGAAAGATGTGCTGGCTGGAAAACTCCCGTTTGTAGTGATTCATGATGTCGGCGAGATACTGGTACGTCTCTCGTCCGAGAGGATGCATGTGCTCGAAGGGGACCTGCAACGTGTCGTAAAATGCAATCCGCGGGCTCAGCTCGGTCGTGTCGGGCTGCTCGACGTGCAAAGGCCAATCACGGCTCCAGGGACGAAATTTCAGCGCCCCCCCTTTGTCGTGATAGAAATTCTCCAAATGGGTGTGCTGGGCGTCGTATCCGTGCATGCGACGCAGCAGTTTTGGGTGCAACTGCATCATCAGGTAGGCGCTGTGTTCGATAAGAATCACGTCGGGATGAAACTTGACGGCAAGGTCACGGATGCGGGGAAAGCTGGCCGCCACATCGCCGTCGTTGCGTCCCAGTGAAATGACCTCGACCGATCTTCCCAGCCGGACACCGAGTTCGGCCTCCATAAGGAAGTTGTACTTCTCGAATGGCCGCACGTGAGAATCGACGGCAAGGCTCGACCCGACGCTGACAACCCGAAAGCAGTTGTCGGGGTTGTCGAAGAAACGGTCGCAGTCGAGGTGCCCGATGTTGTTCGAGAAACTCAGGCCGGAAAACTCCTTGACTTTGCCGCGGCCAGGCCAAACCTGTCTGGAGTGGACGGCGTGCAAACCCTGAAGCTCGGCGTCTGCATCCAATCGTGAGACAATGTCTTTGGGGTTCGGTGGATCATCGTTCGGATTTTGAAAGGCCGGATCCAGTTCGACGACCAGATCCTGCCGGTCCCCGCACGGCACAAACCAGCGACCCAGAGTGGCATAGCGGTCGAGATGGTCGACCGACACACGCAAGGAAACCGCCCGGACCGGTTCCACGTTCTCGAACGAAAACCGTCCCTCGGCGGTGATACGCTGCGTTCGGCGCTCTCCGGTTTCGAGAACCAATTCGGCAACCAACGGGCCGTCCGGCAGAGAGCCGGCGGTTCGACAACGGCCACTGAGACTGATGCTCTCCGGCGCAAATGGTTCCTGGTCGAGACGCATCAGCGAGATGTGCGCAAACGAAACATTGGTGTTCGCTGCCCTGGTGATGCCGACAAACCAATTCTTGACGGCCTTGTCGCTCTCGTTCGCGATTTGTCGGCGCATCCGCTCCGGCAGTTTTGCGAGCAGCTTGCCGTCCAGAAGCACCAGCGATCTGATTTCGACCGCTGCGGAAAGGGCCGTGCGAAATTCGTCGGGCACAAACAACGGTTCGACGTTTTTCGCGGCCGGTTTCGACGGGCCGAGTTGATGCTCGAACAGCATGGTTTCACCCGATTTTAACGTCAGGCCGACCGTCAACGAACCGTGCTATGGGACAGGACCGGCGAACTCAATCTCCAGCATTGATGCCCCGGCCGTGATGGGCGAGTGGTCCGGCTGCCACATCAGCCATGCCTCGTCGTGAGTGACCTGCAGGACGGTGCGATTGATACGGATGGGACCGTCCCGCCGTTCCCTAAGCAGGGTTCCGTAATGTTCCACGAATCCATTCTTCTGGTAAAGCATGACCGTCGTCGACACCTCGACCCCCACGATCGTTCTCGACGAAGTGGACCTTCAGCTTCTTGGAGGCCGTCTGTTTCACGACGGGGCCACAAGTGCGTTGCGGCACGACTGTTCCTATTCTGGGAAGAACTCGCTTGAGCTGTGCGCCCATCGAGCGGGCAAGTGCCGGCTGGTCTGGGAACCGGTCGAACTCAATTGCCATGAAACTGATTTTGTTCGTTTCGCATACAAGAAAACATCACCGACCTCAAAAGTCGGCATCTCTTGGACCGGACCCGACGGCAGGGAATTCGTGGCGACCGATGGTGAATTGAACGGTCGGCAAGAATGGACGATCCCGAATTACGGCGACACCGATTTTCACGAAGTCGTACTCTCGTTTAGTGAGATGGAGCATCCGGCAGCGGGGAACAAGTCGTTGCCCCGCGTTGACGTACTGCGCTTCGAGTTCTAAATTGCCGACGCGAAGCCGGGAGACTACATCATTTTTGATCGAGTCGAATTCGTCGGCACCCGCGGTGTGCGGCCGCACGACGGCCAGGGAGTCGTCGTGGGCGGACGCCTCAACCCGCCAGAAGACGGTAAAAGAATCACACTGATCGTTGACGGGCGCCTACGCCGAACCGTGACCAGTCGCGGCGGATGGTTCATGTTCACAGGCGTGCCACGCGACGCGGTCGGCCAAATCGCGTACAAGCGCGCTAGCACCGTGTTTCATCCGTGGCGCGGACGGGTTTTCCAGGCCGCCAGGAACGATCTTGAATACCATATCTACGCCGCACAGAAGGCTGGACCGTGATCCACCGCCAATGTAGTTCTTCGTTCATCCGGAGATGACACATCTTCGTGAGGACTCGCTTGAAGGCTTTATGAGGATACAGAGCGGCGATAGTCGCGAAATTCTTCGTTCGATCTCAACTCTCGACTCTTGACCCTTCTTCCAGTCTCTCGGCGAGGAGTTCAGCGATATCTTTGACCTGAACGTTGGAGTTCTGTGCCGCGACGCCGTCGCCGAGCATGGTCAGACAGAACGGACAGGCGACCGCAATGGTGTCGGCTCCGGTTTCGATCGCTTCGGTCACCCGGTCGATCCCGACGCGGCGGTCCGGCGTGTCGTCGAACCACATCCGCCCGCCGCCGGCACCGCAGCAGGACGTCTGGCGGCCGTGTCGAGGCATCTCGTGAATTTTGTTTCCGCCGGCGGGAATCGTCAACTCAATCAATTCTCTAGGGGGTTCGGTCACGCCGTTGACCCGTGCCAGGTAGCAGGGGTCGTGATAGGTTAACTTTCCGACGCCGGTGCCCGAACGGATTGGCAAGTCCCCCCGCCGAACCAGGTCGGCAAGAAATTGGCTATGATGCAAAACCTCGTATTCGCCGCCAAACTGCGGATAATCCAGCTTCAGGCTGTTTAAGCAGTGTGGGCAGTGGGTGATGATTCGGCTGACACGGTTTGCGGACAGCGCGGCGATGTTCGTTTGGGCTAGTTCCTGGAACAGAAATTCGTCCCCCATCCGCCTCGCCGCCTCTCCCGTGCAGCGTTCCTCGGTTCCCAGCACGGCGAAGTTCACGTTGGCAGCGCCCAGCAGTTTAACGACCGCCCGCGCCACTTTTTGGATCCGCCGGTCGTACGAGGCAGCACAGCCGACCCAGTACAGCACGTCGAAATCGGGGTTCTGCTTCACACTCGGCACATCGAGTCCTTCGGCCCAGTCGAAACGCTCCTGTCTGGAAAGGCCCCAGGGATTGCCGCTGCGCTGCAGTTTCCGCAGCGCAGCGGCGGGCGAACCTCGCAGTTGGCCAACGCCGATCAAATGTCGTCGCATGTCGGTGATGAACTCCAGCGGCCGGACGCCCAAGGGACAAACGTCGACACAGGCACTGCAGGTCGTGCAAGCCCAGAGTGTCTCGGCCGAAATCGTATCGCCGTGCAAAGCGGGCAGTTCGGCAGGGGAACCTTCAGCGTTCCCGTCGGCGGCGAGTTTGTCTCTTGCGAACAGCAGCCGGCCGACGTCGTTCAGATGCGACCGAACGTCCTGCACAACGTTTCGCGGCGAAAGCGGTGTCCCCGCACTGTAAGCGGGGCAGACGTCCTGGCAGCAGCCGCAGGAAACACACGCGTCGAGTTGCAGCAGTTGGCGGCGCGTGAAGTCTTGCAGCCGGCCGACGCCCACTCTGCCGGTTTCCTCGACCTCCTCAATCGAAATCGGAACCAGAGTGCCTTGTTGTTCGTCATCGGTGACGAGACAGAACAGCCCCGCGATCGCGTGCAGCAACCGCGTGTCAGGTAAAACGGCAATCAGCCCCAATGCCAGAATTGCGTGCAGCCACCACAAACCGAAGTGCAGGCCGGCGGCAGAGGCTCGCGTGATCCCGAGCTGCTCAAACGTTTTTGCGACCCCGAGTCCTACAAACGAAAAACCGGGCTGCGGTGTCTGTTCGTGAATGATGCGCAGACCCTCGATCATATAGCCGGTGATTCCGAGCAGCATCAGCGCGCCCAGGACCGCCCAATCCAACCGGTTGTGCCCGATGCTCGACTCGCCCCGTCCTCGGCGCAGCGCAAACCACGCGCAACCGGTCAGCAGCGCAAGCCCGCAGCCGTCCAGGATCGTTTCGTAGACGGCAAAATAAATCCCTTTGTGAAAGAGCGGATCGTCCGCTTCGCGGCCCAAAGCGGCGGCAGCGAAATGTTCCAGGGCAATCAGCATTGTGCCCAGAAGCAGGCCGGCGAATCCCCAGAAAACGAGCGCGTGCGCTGCGCCGGCCCGATGCCGGTCGCGCCGCACCACCGTCTGAAACACGACGTGCCTGACAAACCGTTTCAGCGCGGCGCGGAGCTGAATCGGAGTTTTGCAGCGGCGGCCGAGTTTCCACAACCGTGCTCGCCGCGAAATGCCGTAACAAAACAGGGTCAACGATGTGGCGGCCAGTGCATAAAACAGCCACTTCGACACCGGGTCGATGTTGCCGAACACCTCGCGCGTCAAGGAATCAGTCGGCATCGAGCTTTTCGATCAACTGGGGGACGAGTTCGTAGACGTCACCGATCAATCCGTAGTCGGCCACCTCGAAAATGGGCGCTTCGTGTTCCTTGTTGATGGCCACGATGACTTTTGAGTTCATCATTCCCGCCAGGTGCTGGATCGCGCCGGAGATTCCCAGCGCCAGATACAATTCTGGCGCAACGATTTTTCCCGTTTGTCCAACTTGCAGTTCGTTAGGTGTGATGCCGGCATCGACCAGGGCTCGCGAGCTGCCGGCGGCGCCACCCAACCGGTCGGCCAGCCCTCCCACTAGCCGTTCGAAGTCTTCTGCGGACCGGAATGCGCGGCCGCCGGAGACCACGACACGAGCTTCGGTCACGTCGGGCCGATGCCCCGACCGAGATTCGACCCGCTCCAGCCGGATGTGGTTCGGCAACGAGGCTGCATCAACTTCGACCGGTCTGATCTCGTAGGCCGCTGGAGCCGGTTCGGCCGGTTCGTAGGCCGAGGGCCGAATCGTCACAATCTGCGGCCACCCATGGAGCGTTACCGTTGCGCTGACCGCACCGGCGAACATTGGGCGACGCATCAATAACCGGCCGTCGCGGAACTCGTGACCGGTTACGTCACCGGCCATCGCGCCGCCGAGCAGTCCCGCCGCCCGGCCCACGATATCTTTTGCGAACGTCGTCGCGGCCGCGACGATCAGATCGATCCGTCGATCGGTGGCCACGTCGGCGATGACGCGGGCATACCGGTCGGCAACGGGATCGGCCAGCGCTTCGTCCTGGGCGCTGAGCACCGGCGCATAACGGGCCGCTTCTTGCACCACTGCCTCTGCCGGCCGGCCGAGCACCAGACATTCGACGCGACCGTTCGTCTGCTTCGCCACGGCATCGGCGAAACGGAAGGCCGATTTGCTGCCCCCACGAACCACCGACCCGTCATGTTCCACAATCACCAAGATGTGCATCGGCAGCGACTCGCTTACAACACCTTTGTTTCGTTGCGCAGCCGGCTCAGCAATTCATCCACATCGCCGACCCGCATACAGTTGCGGCGAGACGTTGTGGACTCCATGTGCAGCAGCTCGACTCGCGGCTGGATCGTGATGCCGATCGCATCGAGCGCAATCCGATCGATTGGTTTTTTCCGGGCCCTGAGCATGCTCGGCAGCGAGGCATACCGCGGTTCATTCAGACGCAGGTCGGTGGAGATCACCGCCGGTAGACTAATGCTGACGACCTCGATTCCGGCATCCGTCTCGCGGGCAACCCGTACACCCGACTCGGTGAATTCGAGTTTCGAGGCAAACATCGCCTGTGGCCAATCCAACAAAGCCGCTAAAAATTGTCCCGTCTGGTTTGCATCGTCGTCGACGGCCTGTTTGCCCATCAGGACCAATTGCGGCCGCTCTCGCTCGACGACGGCTTGCAAGATCCTGGCCACATTCCAGGGATCCAACGGCATGTCGCATTCCACCAGCAGCGCCCGTTCGGCACCCATGGCCAGGGCCGTGCGAAGTTCTTGTTCGTACTCGGCCCGGCCGATTCCAACAGCCAGCACTTCGACGCCGGCCTGCTGCCGCTCTCGAATGCGCACCGCTTCCTCCAACGCAATCGCGTCGAACGGGTTCATGACAAACGGCAGTTCCGCGGCATCGATGCCGCGGCCGTCACCTCGAATGCGGATCCTCTGCTCGGTGTCGGGCACGCGTTTCGTTGGGACAAGGATTTTCATGGCCAGTGCCGATACTGCGAAAACGGCTTCGGCTGGCGCCGGCACAACACCGTTTCGAAGATCGTGTTGGCCGAACGGAATCGCTGCTGCCGTCACAAACGAAAAAATCCGCCCGGTTGAGGGCGATATCATACCGATCTCCGATCAGACTTCGCAACGCGATGATAAACGGCCCAGCGCCTCTCAGAACCCAGGGATTTTCTGCAATTCCCGGGTTCTCTACGAGTTTTTTTGCGTCCGTTCGCCTGCCGGCAGACTCGAAATTGTCACTAGAGTGTGTAATTCTGCCCGACACCGGCCGGAAACGGTTGCAAGATATTCACTCGGTGATCATAATTCCGGTTTACTGGATCCGAAGGGGAGTCTCTGCTAAACCGCTGATCGTGTCCTTGAACCCTGAAGTTAAGGGCCGGCTTAAATGGCGGGAATGAAATTCGGCAAAAGTTTTGCACGGGGCGAAAGGTTCGAACTGTATGGCAGCGCTGAATCGAACGGACATCAAGAAACTCAGGAAGAAAAGGTCACGGCTCAAGAAGAAGCTTTCCTGCCGTTTCTGTCCCGATGGCTGCGACAATTCACCGCGGCCGATCTACGTTGACTTCAAAGACTTAAAGACGTTGCACCTGATGATCGACCGTGAAGGTCACATGCTTTCTCGTCGTCGGACCGGGAACTGCGCCAAATATCAGCGGGCGGTTCGTCAGGCCATTATGCGGGCACGCTTCATCGGGTTACTGCCATACGTCGTTGAGCAGTAAGTCGTCCGTATGGAAAACCGTGACGAAACGTCGAAAGTGGCAACCGCGGCGGTGAGGAATCGGATCGCGGGCAGGTCACGCATCCCAAGACCGGTATTTGATGACAGGTGTCTTTGGCAAGGAGTTGTGTCCTTTCCGAATTTTTTTGCGGGTGGAACAGAATTCGGTGAGTCCGGTCATTCGTCCTACTACAGATGATTCGTTGTTTGGATTGCCGGTGAACACCAACTACCGGACAAAGGAACACAAAAGCTGGTTTTCGGATCGGGCGAAAATCAAGCAAGATGATCGTGAGGGCAATCGTCAGTGACCGTAACAACCATAATCGATATTCGTGAGCTGTTGCTCGAAACGCCCACGTTCGGTCCGTCACAGTTCGAACAGATTATCGAGGCGGTCTCGCAGAATCAGACGTCCGAAGTTCGCCGGCATTTCGCCGAACTCGAAGGACGCATCAGCGAGGGTGATTCGACCGGACGAATTCTGCTGGCTGCGGGAGTGACGGCGTATCTGTTGGGAAACCACGGTGCCGCCGTGCAATATCTGTCGCAGTTGCAGGACGACCCTCTGGCGGAATACTACTGGGCGCAGACTTCGATGGCACTGGAGCGTTTTGCCGAAGCTGCCGACCTGTTCCAGAAAGCCGGCCAACATGGTTACGATCCAGTTCTATGCACACTGTGCCGTGCGGGAGCCATCCGTTTAACCGGTGACCTGGATACGGCCGAGAAACTGCTTCGCGAGACCGCACGTCAAGGAGCCACACGGGCAGAATATTCGTACCAAATGGGATGCATTCTTGCCGATCGCGGAAATGAGGTCGGGGCGATCGAATATTTCGAGCGGGCCGCCGACATGGATCCCCACCATACCAAGGCGCTGTTTCGGCTGGCGGGCGAGAACGCTCTGCTGGGCAACGATCAGGAAGCCATTAAACTCTACGAGCGCTCGCTGTCCAAGCCGCCGTTGTTTCGCGGAGCTTTGATCAACCTCGGCCTGTTGTACGAAGACAGCGAGAATTACGCTGCCGCCGCCTTCTGCTTTCAACGCGTCCTGGACGTCTATCCCAACGATTTACGGGCGCAACTGTACCTGAAGGACATCGAAGCCTCCAGTAACATGTACTACGACGAAGACGCGGACCGCAGGCAGCGCGAACTCGACCAGGTGTTGAAGATTCCATTGTCCGACTTCGAGCTGACGGCTCGCAGCCGAAATTGCCTGGAAAAAGCCAACATCTTCACCATCGGCGACTTGACGCGCACAACCGAACAAGAGCTGCTCGGCGGGAAGAACTTCGGCGAAACTTCGCTTCACGAGATCCACGAGATTCTGGACGCACGGGGACTGAAAATCGGGCAAAACGTGTTGCCGCAGGTCAGGCCGGCCGGCCCAAGTTGGATCGCCGAAGACTTGTCGCCGCAGGAACGCACCCTGCTTGAGAAGCCGGTGACCGAACTCGGTTTGTCGGTTCGTGCCCGCAAATGTCTGGCTCGGCTGAACATCGTGACGATCGGCGAATTGGTCTCCCGCTCTGCTGACCAACTGATGTCGGTGCGGAATTTCGGCGTGACGTCGCTCAACGAAATCCGCGCGCAGCTTGGCGAATTCGGCATCAAGCTTCGCAACGACTAACGCAGCGTGTGTAAACTTCTTCGCATTACGGCAGTCTATCTTGATCCGATTGTCAACCCTGACCAGCATGAGCGCTGGCGAGTTGGGACCGGCCTCGTCGCAGACATCGAGCGAATCCCTGCGCCGAGCAAGCCGCTTGAGCTGTTTTTGAAGTGACAGCCAATGGCCGGGCAGCGAGGCCAC
>CAUZTK010000136.1:0-10043 GCA_963582395.1 Planctomycetota bacterium
CTAACCTTCACGAAGCGATTCAACAGGTCCCCTCAGAGGATCACCCGGCCATGACCGTTCTGGAAGAGATCGAACGCGGTTACACATTGCATGACCGGGTCGTTCGTCCGAGTAAGGTCATCGTCTCCAGTGGTCCTCCGGAGTAGAGTAGGGTATGCCGACATACGACTACGTCTGCAACAACTGCGGACACGAATGGGAATTATTCCAGTCCATTAAGGCCAACCCGAAACGGAAGTGTCCCGACTGCGGCCAGCTCAAGGCAAAACGGGTGATCGGCCCCGGCGCCGCAATCATCTTCAAGGGATCGGGGTTTTACCAGACCGACTATCGCAGTTCCGCTTACAAGAAAGCCGCCGAAGCCGACAAGCAGGCTCAGAAGACGGCTGAGGGCAAAGCCGACGGCGGCTCGTCGTCGGCTGATTCAAAGGCAAAGGGCAGCGACCCGAAGACCAAATCGGCCCCCCCGAAAAACAGAGACGATTGACTGCCGCTGCTCAGCTTCGTGTTCCAGTGTCATACTGGACCCTAACGCGGCGAAGCCGCAACCAAATACGAAGCTCGAAAACCGAAATCCGAAACAAATTTAAAATCCGAATGTTCAAAACGTACAACCGGCGGTTTCTGTCATTGGAAATTCGGATTTGTTCCGAATTTCGTGCTTCGTATTTCGGATTTCCAACAGAAGCGCACGGCGCACAGATGTCGTGCGAAAGACGCTAATCTCGCTGTTCACCATTCTGCCGTCGGGAGCCGTGACAATGATTCGACCACAAACGTGCGCCGTTTGTGGCAAAGAACTTTCCCTCGAATCGGGTTGTAAATCGGATTTGTTTCCCTTCTGCAGCGGACGTTGCCGTGACATCGACCTTTATCGGTGGTGCGAGGGGCGGTATACGATTGTCAAACCGCTCGAGCCGGAAGACATGGCAACCGAGTTCGGTCCGGATTCGGACATGCCGGTCAACTGAACGCGGCCAGCGCCGACTAAGGACCTTTCCCGCCAGCCGGCTTCTTGCCCGGCTTGGGTTTGCTCGCAGTCTTCGAAAAATCACCGGCTTCGACGATAAACAACCGGTTGGGATCGATATGTTTTCGCAGCGCGTCCCCAATCTGCTGCGGCGTGAGTTCGCGGATCTTGTCTTCGACGTTGGCAGTAAATTGCATCGTTCGGCCCGCGACCAGCGAACTTTCCAGAATGCTCGCCAATCCTGCATCTGTGGTCCGCGCCAGTTGTTGCTGTTGCAAATAGCCTTGTTTGGCGTTGTTGAGTTCCTGTTCGCTGACCCCCTGCTTCAGCAGCCGATCGATTTCTTCACGGATCGCCTGTCTGACACGGACGATGTTTTCTGGCTTACAACTGGCGTAGATGTAAAAGGCGGTCCGATGGTCCAGTGAGAGCACCTGCAGCCCCGAACCAATACTATACGATAGCCCCTCTTTCTGACGAACACGGTCGGCTAACCGAGATGAGAGCGACCCGCTGCCCAGAATAAAGTTACCGATGACCATCGCGGGATAGTCGGGATGATCGTCACGCATCGGAATGGCTGTCGCTGCAAAGTAGAAAGCGCTCTCCTTGCCCGGCGTGAGAATTGTCTGACGGCGGCCCTTAACGTCCGCGTTGCGTCGTTTCAGCCTGGCATACGATTGCGCCGGCTCCCAATCTGAAAGCAAGGACTTTACAATCGGCAGCGTCTGCTCGGCATTAACGTCGCCGACGATCGTCAGTTGACCGTGAGCCGCTCCGACGTATTCATCGTACAGTCTAGTCAGATCCGTCCGTGTGAGGGCTTGCACCAGGGCGAGTTCTTCCTCCAGCGTGGCGACGTGACGCGGGTCGTCTTCGGGGTACGGATTCAGCACCCGCCGCACCGCGTTGCTCGCCAGCGCCGCCGGGTTGGTCAATTGTTGCTCAATCGCAGAGACTTGAGAGCGCTTGAGGATTGCGAGCTCGTCTTCCGGGAGTATCGGCTCGCGAAGAGCCTCTTGGAGCAGTTCCAGCATTGCCGGCAGGTTTTCCCGTCTCACCTGGATTGTGAACGTCATCTTTCCCGCGTCGCCGCTGGCCACGAGGGTCGCCTGAAGTTTGTCGAGTTGGTCCTGCAGTTGCTGACGGGTGGAGCGCTTGGTCCCGCGGACCATCAACCGCGGTAGAAACTCGCACGCTTTGCCAAGTCGTTTCAGGTTCTGTTCGTCCCCGTACCGTAAGGTCAACCGCACGTTGACAAGCTGGCCGCGCGTCCGTTTCTCGACCACTGCCGTATCGATTCCCGAAGGAAGCTTGAATCGGATCGTGCGGGCGTCGATGTTTTGCGGCGAGACCTCGAATGCTTCGCCGCTAGCGATGGCTTTGCGTCCTTTGTAGTCCCCGATCAAAGCGGTCAGATTCGGTGTCGGCGGCACGGTCACTCGTTGCGGTTCTTTGGTCGGAATGAACATGCCGATCGTGCGGTTGTTCCGTTGCAGGTATTTGGCAGCCACGGCGCTGACGCTCGCCGCCGTCACTTTTTCGACGTTGTCGCGATACAGGAACAGTAGCCGCCAATCACCCTGGGCGGCCCATTCGCTCAGTTGGATGGCAATGCGCCGACTGTCGGCCGCGGCCCGTTCAAACTGGCTGAGCAGCCGCCTCTTCGCGCGTTCGACTTCCGCGTCGGTGACGCCCTTCTGGCAGACGTCTTCGAGTGTCTGGAGAACCGTATCGAGCACAACCTGCGGCTCGTTGCCCGTGGTAGCCCGGGCCATCAGCCGTAGCACGCCCGGATCGTGCAGAGAAAAAGCCACCCCCGAAACGGACGCCGCCTTTTTTGACTCTACCAGAGATTTGTATAGTAGTCCGGCCGGTGCGGCTGTCAGAACGCTCTCCAGCACGTCGATCGAGGGATAATCGGGGTGCGCCCCCGCCGGTATGTGGTACAGCACGCCGACGACTCCCGCGTTGCCGACTCGGCGAAGCGTCACGAACCGTTCGCCATCTTGCGGTGGCTCCTCGGTATACGTGTTGTCGAGCTGCCGTTTCTGTCGCGGAATGGCGCCGAAATATTTCCCGATCAACCGCAGCGCTTCGTCCGCTTTGAAGTTGCCGGCGACGACCAGCAGGGCGTTGTCCGGCTGATAGAATTTGCGGTAAAACGCCCGCAGATTTTCGATGGGAACCCGCTCGATGTCGGCCCGGTTACCGATGGTCGCCTTACCATAATTGTGCCATTCGAAAGCCACCGACATCATTCGCTGCGCGAGCACATAAAACGGCGAGTTTTCGCCCCGTTCGAACTCGTTGCGGACGACTGTCATCTCCGAGGCGAGGTCCTCAGCTTTGATGATACTGTTGACCATGCGGTCCGCCTCCAGCCGGATCGCGAATTCGAGATGATCGCCCTTGGCCGGCAGCGTTTCGTAGTAATTGGTGCGGTCCAGCCAGGTCGTTCCGTTGTATTGGGCGCCGCGCGAGGTGAGTAACTTGGGAATGTTCTGGTGCGTGGGCGTTCCCTTAAAGAGCATATGCTCTAAAAGATGCGCCATGCCCGTTTCGCCGTACCCTTCGTGTCTCGAACCGACAAACACCGTCAGATTGACCGTGATGGTCGGTTTGGACAGATCGGGAAACAATAGGACTTTGAGGCCGTTTTCCAGGCGATATTCGGTAATTCCCTCGACCGTGGTGATCTTCTTCAGAGCCGCCGGTTCTGCCGCCCTTGTGGAGGCTGCGACCGCCAGAATGATCCACGCCAGCCCCACACCAATCACAGCTCCTCGACGTGGCATCGCTCTCTCCTCGTTCCCTGGAAATTCGCTTCGATTCGCAACGGGCAAAACCGGCCCGTGTCCGCGGAAATCGTAGCAGCCAAGATCGCCGATGGGAACCGTCTCCAGTTCAGCGTCACGGGATTGACAGCCGCCCCCGGCTGATTACAATAAAGACTTCAGTACCGCTCACCCCTCCTGCTCCATGAAGCGGGCAATCCGAGTGGACATCCAGCCGTGGAGTAATCCGCGCCGAAGCGGTGGGATAGGGATGTTCGCAGTCTTTTAGCTCGCTCGTTCCCTCCGCCTGCTCATTTCCCTTGTCGATGATGCGATCTGCCTGCGTTTCGGTAGACGCAGACCTTCTTCGTTGAGGGCCTCCTCAGAGAGCATGACCATGAACGCACCAGTCCTCGCCTTTTTTATGCCCGGCCCGCTCGAGTTATTCATTATCGCGGGTGTGGTTCTGCTGTTATTCGGCAACCGTCTGCCCTCGGCCATGCGTTCGGTCGGCCGCAGTATTGTCGAGTTTAAAAAAGGCATCAACGAGGTCGAAGACGACGAACCGCAAACTCGCGAACAAATCGGCGAGCCCAAGGCCAAAGAGGATTCGTGACCTAATTCGCCTCGTGAGGATCAACAAAACCGGTGATGAGAGAGATTCCAGAAACAACGCGAGGGGAAATCGGTACCAGTTCCCAATGAGATCGCCAACAGGCGAAAGGAAGATGTGATGGAAACTCCAATTCTTGCGTTCTTTTCACCCGGTCCGATGGAAATGATGATCATCGGCGGGATTGCGCTGCTGTTGTTCGGCAAGCGGCTCCCGGAAGTGGCGCGGAGTCTCGGCAAGGGAATCGTCGAGTTTAAGAAGGGCGTGCGCGGGATCGAGGAAGAGGTCGATGGCGCGACCTACAACGCGTCGTATTCGTCTTCGACGTCACGCCCGGTTCCCGAAGAGGAACAGGATGAGGTCACCGCGCCGAAATTCGAACCGCCCGAATCCGCTCCCAGCAGCTCGGACGAGCAGCAGTCCTGACCACTGCCGAGGGCGCCGGCAATGCAGGACGATCTGCTGCCATCATCGAGTCCATGCGGCCTCGGAATTGCGCTGCGTGATCGTGCCAAATCGCCCTCACCCGGGGACGAGTCGGAACCAGACAGGCAGTCCACGAGAGAAGGTCTTCGTGAAAGCGCGAACAAAATTTACGTTTCGTGCCCAAATATCGTGCCCAAATAATGGTCAAAGAACAATCGGTGCGTCTTAACTCGCTGCAAGACGGTTTGCAGTTCGAGTTCCGATTCTCGGATGTGCCGAATTGCTGTTTTCTTTCGATTCGCCAGCGGTACAATGCCGGTGCATGCCAGCAAATGTGCAGATGGCAGTTAAGTCGTTGAGGGACCTTGTGCCTCTGATGCACGAGGCGGACGGCTTCGCCGAAGTGGTGGAATCGCTCAAACGGGGCAACAGCGCCACCGTCGACGGAGCCTGGGGTTCGGCGTGCGCGCTTGTCGCCGCGACTTTAGCAACCGAGGCACCGGCAACGCTGCTCGTTGTGCTGTCGCGGATCAGTGAAGTTGACGATTTTGCCGTCGATTTGGCAGCTTTTCTCGACGAGCCCCCGCTGGTTTTTCCTGCCTGGGAATCGCTGCCGCAGGAACACGACGTTGCCGATGCCGTCTTCGGAGGACGGCTACAGGTGTTGCGGGCCTTGGCTGCCGCCACACCGCCGCGGGTCGTCGTCAGCAGTCTGCCGGCGCTGTTGCAGCCGGTTCCCAGCCGTCATGAGCGGGAGCGCAGTTCGCGGACCCTGCGTGTCGGCGAGGAGTTGGAGATCGACGCATTCCTGCGTTGGTTGGTGGACCGCGGTTTCGAGCGCGTGCCGGCCATCGAAGTCCCCGGCGAATTCAGCCTGCACGGTGGCATTGTCGACTTGTTTCCTACCGACGCGGTCGATCCGCTTCGGATCGAGTTTTTCGGTGATGAGATTGAATCGATTCGCCGGTTCCATGTCGAGACGCAGCGCAAGCTCGAAGATCTGAGCGAAGCGCTGCTGACGCTGGTGTCGCCAGTCGGTTCGGCCTCCGACAGTGATCCACTTCAGGCAACTGCACCTGTTGCCGATCAAGACTCAGCCTCGGCTTCCGGGCAGACGAGCCGGTCCTTCGAGCATTTCGTCGATTCGCTGCCAAACGGGAGCTGGATTGCGTTAGCCGAATTGCAGGACCTGATCGAACAGGGCCAGAACTATCTGGCCCGGCTGGACGAGCCGCGGGGCTTGTTCAGCGTGCCGGCGACGATGTCCCGCTGCACCGAGTTTCCCACGGTAATTGTGGCCGTTATTTCAGCCGACAGCACCGAAACGAGTTGCCATCTTCAAACCGAATCGATCGAACGGTTCACCGGGCCACGGACGGATGTGATTCTGGAGTTGGCTTCGGTGGTCGGTCGGGATGAAATGGTGCTCATCGGCTGCCACAACGAAGGCGAGCGGGAACGGCTCTCGGAACTGTTGAGCGAGTCGGAAGTGCCGGTTGGGGGCGGCGTCGAGCTTTGCCTGGGCTCGATGATGCACGGATTTCGGATGGTGCGGGATCGGCTGGTAGTGCTCAGCGATCACGAGCTGTTTGGCCGCAGCGATCTGCGCCGGGCCCCTCGCCGAAAGCAGCTTGAAACACGGGCCATCGATAGCTTTCTGGAATTGAACGAAGGAGATCTGGTCGTTCATTTGACAAACGGCATCGGCCGGTATCGCGGTCTGCAGATGCTCGAAAAGGATGGTCACCTCGAAGAGCACCTGCTGCTAGAGTTCCGCGACGGCGTGCGGGTTTACGTGCCGGTTTCGTTGATTCACCTCGTCCAGAAATACGTGGGGGCCGCGAAGGCCGCGCCGCGGTTGTCGAAGCTGGGCGGCAGCGGGTGGGCCAAAAAGAAGCAGAAGGCCGCGCAGGCGGTCATGGATCTGGCCAGCGACATGATCCGGCTGCAGGCGCAGCGGTCGGCACGTCCGGGGATCGCCTATCCGTCCGACAGTCATTGGCAGCAGGAGTTCGAGGCGTCGTTTCCGTATGTCGAAACCGTCGATCAACTCCAGGCGATTGTCGACGTGAAAGGGGACATGCAACGACCACGGCCTATGGACCGCTTGATTTGCGGCGATGTCGGTTACGGCAAGACCGAAGTGGCCATGCGGGCGGCTTTTAAGGCGATCGAGGTGGGCCGGCAGGTTGCCGTGCTCGTCCCGACCACCGTCCTGGCCGAACAGCATTTCCGCACCTTCTGCCAGCGAATGGCTGAGTATCCGGTCACCATTGAGGTTCTGTCGCGGTTCAAAACCAAAGCCCAGCAGCGACAAGTCCTGGAGGCGATGCAGGCCGGCACGGTCGACATTGTGATCGGCACGCACCGTCTGGTCCAAAAAGACGTGCGGTTCAAAAACCTGGGTCTGCTGGTCATCGACGAGGAACAGCGGTTCGGAGTCGACGCCAAAGAAACACTGAAGCAGTTGCGTTTGGAAGTCGACGTGGTGACGATGAGCGCCACGCCGATTCCGCGCACGCTGCATATGTCGCTGCTGGGCATCCGCGACATTTCGAATTTGATGACCCCGCCACAAGATCGGCAGCCGATTTCGACGCGCATCTGCCGCTTCGACCCCGAATTGATCCGCAGCGCAATCGTCCGGGAATTGAACCGCAGCGGCCAGGTTTATTTTGTGCACAACCGCGTCTACAACATTCAGTCGGTCGCCGACCGGATTCAACAAATTGTTCCGGAGGCGAGGATCGGCATCGGTCACGGTCAGATGCGCGAACACGAACTGGAACAGGCGATGCTCGATTTCGTGTCGGGTCGGATCGACGTGCTGGTCTGTACGACGATCATCGAAAGCGGGCTCGACATTCCCAACGCCAACACCATTTTTATTCACCTGGCCGATCAGTATGGGCTGGCCGATTTGCACCAACTGCGGGGGCGCGTTGGCCGGTACAAGTATCGGGCTCACTGTTACCTGTTGTTGGAGGAAGGACGCACGGTCACGCCGACCGCGGCCAAACGGCTCAAGGCGATCGAAGAGTTCAGCGAACTTGGGGCGGGGTTCAAGATCGCCATGCGCGACCTGGAAATTCGCGGGGCGGGGAACATTCTGGGAAACGAGCAAAGCGGACAGATTACCGCCGTCGGATACGAATTATACTGCCGGCTGCTCGAAAACGCCGTCCGGGGGCTGCGGAACCAGCCGTTGCGAGAACACCGTCATGTCGCCGTCGATTTGCCGGTCTCGGCCTATCTGCCCGCATCCTATGTACCGCCGGGACGCCAAAAGATCGAAATGTACCGTAAACTCTCGAGTGCCGGCAGCTTTGAGGAGTTGCGGGAATTCGAAAGCGAGCTCCGCGACCGTTTCGGTCCGATTCCCCCCGAGACAAACCGGCTCACCGAGCTGAAAGAGCTGCAACTGGCAGCCCAAACGTGGCAAATCGACGACGTTCACCTCGAAGGTCGATTTGCGGTGTTCGGGTACCGAAATCCGGGAAAAATTCGGAAACTGGCGAAACTTTGCGGCCCCGACTTGAGGATCGTCGACGACCGAACCGCGTACCTGCTCCTCGAACCGGACAGAAACGCCCACGTTTCCGGCCAAATCAAATCGGTGTTGCAGCAGCATTAACCGCGGGCCTATAATCCCCAACCCTTCGAGTCTCCTCTCTTAAATTACCGATTTCGGATTGCGGATTGTTCCCTTCAACCTTCATCCCTTTGGCTTCTGGTCATGTGGAAAGCGCAACTCTTGCTGGCCGGTCTCTTTGCGGTTTCTGGCTGTGAATGGTTTGAGACCTTTACCAACGGTCTGAGTTCGGCCAAAGTCGACAATCCGGTCATGGGACCGCCGCCCCCGCGAATTGCCGGGACTGGACGGGTATCGGCCGTCGCCGATCTCACCCCGCGACCGTACGATGACCAGCCGGGCAAAATCAATCTCACCGGAGGACTTGACACCGCCACAACGCAGACCGGTGATCGGCTGACCGGCAGTCAAGTGGTGGCCACGGTCAACGGGGCACCTATCTTCGATTCCGAGGTGCTTGAATCGTATGGACTTAAGCTGGAACAGGCGGCCAAGGAATTGCCACCCGAGGAACTTCAGCAACTACGTGAGGCCTTGATCAAACGGGACTTACAGGGGCATATCGATCGCAAGCTGCTTGTTGAGTCTCTCCGCTCGACTCTTCAGAAACAGCAACTGGAAATGCTCGACGCGCAGTTGAATCAGATGTTTGAGTATGAACTCGACCGGTTGAAAAAAGAATACAAGGTCAATACCCGTCACGAGGTCGAAATCGAGATGCAGAAGCAGGGAACATCGCTGGAACACCTGCGGAACGCGTTCACCAACCAGCAGATGGCCAGGGAGTATCTGAACTCCAAGTCGAAAGAGATTCCCAAAGTCGGCCGACCCGACATGCTTCGCTACTTCGACGAGCATTCGGACGAGTATTTCGTACCGGGACAAGTGAAATGGCGGCAGATCGCGATCAACTTCGACGAACACGGCGGACAGCGTGAAGCGTTGGCAGTTCTGGAACAGACAATCGACGAACTCCGAACAGGAGCCGGTTTTGGCGAAGTGGCCCGCAAGTTTTCCGACGGTGCGACATCCGAAAAGGGCGGCCAGTGGGACTGGACCCGCCGTGGAAGTCTGGCCGACCAACGCATCGAAAAGGCACTGTTTGAGCTGCCAGTCGGCATGATCAGCCAGTTCTACATCGGCGAGAACAATTATCAGTTGGTCAAAGTTGTTGCCCGCCGCGAGTCGCGGCAAATCCCATTCGAGCAAGTTCAGAAGGACATTAAGAAAAAGCTGGCAAAAGACGCCCGGCGAGCGGCGACTCAAAAAGTGCTCGTAGAACTCTTGGCCAACGCGGTCGTCTGGACGATGTTTGACGACCGCCAGACGGCCGAATCGACTCCCGTTTCGCAATAGTCCGTCGCCTCAAACGCTGCGGGGGGAAGTCATCCGTCCCAACTGCGCTGGTTGCCATATCCACGGCTTGGCGTGACAGGCTTTGCCGTCACCCAAAATCTGAAGACATAGCCACTCAAAGCATTGGCTATGTCACCCCGCCGTTAGTCCGGATTATTCATGAGGTGTCCGCTCGACTAATACAAGCACGAAGCGCAAGCGAGTGTGCACGGCATGGACTCACTCGCTTGCGCTTCGTGCTTGTATGCGCGGCGTTTTGGGCAAGATAGTCGCAACGCCTTTTCACCACTTTGCTTGCGCGAGTTGAGG
>CAUZTK010000137.1:0-9991 GCA_963582395.1 Planctomycetota bacterium
AAGTCGAATCAGTGGTTCGAGGACGTAGTTTATAGCCCGAGCAAAAGTTTTGACAGACGAGCCACCGTCAGATCGGGCGCGAGCAGTTTTTCGGGGCTGCCCAGATGAGATAGCACATTTTCAGCGGCCAAATAGCCGCTGCGAACCGCCCCTTCCATCGTGGCCGGCCAGCCGGTGCGGGTCCAGTCGCCGGCAAACTGAAGATTGGCGATGGGGGACTGCTGCGCGGGCCGCCACTGTTCGCTGCCCGGCTTCACCGAGAAAACCGCCCGGTGTTCCGTCACCATCCGCTGGTGCATCAGCCGGGCATCGGCCGTCGCCGGCCAGATCTCCGTCATTTCTCGAACGACCGCGTCCACGACCTGCTGCTGCGACAGGTCGGCGAGATTGCGGCTGGCGCTGATGACAATTTGGTAATTGAAGAGTTGTTCGCCCTCAATACGTTCATTCGGCGAGCGGCCGGCGTTAGCCGGCTGGTGGATGACACAGGGTGCTGCCCCCCCCCGCTCGCGCTGCAGCACCGTCCGGTTAAACATCCATTGGCCAAGCCGATCGATCAACACAGCGTGCGGCAATTCGGTGATAGGCCGGTCGAACCACAAGTGGAGACTGGAAATCGAGGCCGACTCGAGTTTCTCCAACCCAGCCAGTTGCGGATGTCCCCTCAGCGCGTCGGGCAATAGAGAACCCGCCAGATGATAGGGAACCGCCAGGATGAACTCATCGGCCGCCAGACGTAATCCGCCCCGCAATTCGACGGCAACGGCACGTTCGTGTTCCACAACGATCCGCTCCACACCCGACGAAAGGCGAATCGAGGCTCCCCGCCGCTCGAGCCAATCGGTGAGCGCCAGTCCGTACAATCGATCGAGCGGCACCGTGGGAATCTGCACTTCCCATCCCTGACGGTTGGCCAGAAACGCATCGACAAACACTTTCCGCGCGCTGGTCACATCGATCCGATCCAGCGTCTCGCTCAACGCACTGACCAGCACAACCCGCCAGAACCGTTCGATTGCCGTTTGCGTTTGTCGCTGCTCGTTGAGCCAGTCGGCGAACGATTGGCCGTCCCAACGTGACGGATCGGTGCGGGCCAGCCGGCGCAGACCGCGCGACAGGCCGCTCTTGTCCCGGCGCGACAGATAGCTCAGGCGGCGAAAGCCGCTCCAGAGATGCAGGGGCGCCGGCAACAGACCGGCCGAGAGCGGATTGACCGTTCCATCGGGTCCGATGAAATTCAGTTGACGTTCGCAACGAAAATAACTGGTCTGTCCCACGCTGTTGCAAAACTTCCGGAAGTTGGTGCAGCAGCCCATGCTGACGTGCTGACAGTTGTCGATTTGCAGTCCTGTCGTGCGGTCGGTGAATGAGGCGGCCCGGCCCCCCAAGCGAGGACGTGACTCCAACAGAGTCAGCGGAACATCGCGGTCGGCCAGCGCAGAGGCGGCTGCCAGCCCGGCCAATCCTCCACCAATGATGATAACTTCGGTTCCCATGTGTTTGTCCACGTCTCTTCACGAGGCTACCGACGAAAACTCATCGCGGCCACACTGTTCGACACTCACGCCCCTCTCCTAGAGGTATCCTAGAGAGATGAGGCCAAATCACGTACCCTGTCATCAAAGGGGGCATAGGAACAGATGCCGAGCTGAGCAATCGGGCGGGCTGGAACGGAGCGGGAGGACCAGTGTCTTCGCTTTCGAGACTTGCGGATCACTGCTATCGGGGCGCCGTGGTTCTCTGCCGCGCCGGGTTGGAGTTCGTCTATCCGCAAACCTGTCCTCTTTGCGGATAAGAAGACCCGGTGGCCGAAACCGGCGCCGAACTCAGCACGCGGTTATGTGCCGGCTATCGTGATGCTGCGGCGCCGGTGATTGAAAACTCCTGCCGTCGATGCGCCGCGCTTGTGGGTCCGCATCTCGTTACGTCGGCAGGCTGCGTTCACTGCCGGCGGGATCGATTTGCCTTCGAGGGAGTGATCCGTCTGGGCGTTTACGACGGGCTACTGGGATCGGCCTGTCTGAGGACCAAACATCCCAGAGGCCGTCCGCTGGCCGCGGTGCTGGCCGGTCTGCTTTGGGAGCGCGATCGGGCGGTTTTTGAGGCGGCAGACATCGACGTTGTGGTTCCGGTTCCCCAGCATTGGAGCGGCCGATTTCTTCGAGGGCACAATGCAGCCGAGACGATCGGTGAAGTCCTGGCGAGCCGCTTGAAAGTTGATTTTTTCAGACATATACTTTCTAAGGTTCGTAGGACTCCGGCCCAGACGAGCTTGCCGCCTTCTCGACGTCGAAGTAACCTGCGCGGTGCCTTTCGGGTTCGGGGGCGATCGCCGCTGGCCGGAGAGACAGTTCTGCTCACCGACAATATTCTGACGACCGGCACGACGGCCAATGAGGTGGCGCGGATGTTGTGGCGGGGCGGCGCAGAACGTGTGATTGTGGCGGTGGCAGCCCGGGGCATCGGCCGCTGAACGGAAACGTCGCCGCCAAGTCGATTTTATTTTTCGCGTCCCCCGGCCTCAGGGAACGCAGTTGCATTCCAAGCGAGAAGCTGAGGGCCAATGTCTGCCGAGACTTCCACCACGAAAACGTCCAAACGCTCCTCGGCGACGAAATTCTTTCTGCGCGGTCTGGCGATCGTTCTACCAGCCATTTTGACCGTGGCCATCCTGGTCTGGATGGGGGGCATAGTCAACACCTACATCATCTCGCCGACCAGTTGGTTGGTTCGCTGGACCATCGCCATGGGCATCGAGAGCGAATACACCCGCTCGACGGACGAGCTGGTCCGGTGGGAGAAACTGCCACCCTTGGAGTACTGCGAGCAGTACTACCGCATCACACGCGAACTGAAACAGGAATTGGAAGAACGTTTACAACAGACGAAAGAGAACAACAAACTTCCGCCGAGTTTGGCCCCGGAAATTCCGCCCGTATGGCTGGGGTCGATTATTGACAACGATGCCAGCCCTCAGGTCTACGTCCCGTTGGCTAGAAAAAAGGCGGTTCCTTACCGGCATTTCCGACTGGTGGCCGAAGAGTTCGCACCGGCGCAGGGGCCTACCACGGCCACCGAACTCTACATGGAATTTGTGACTTTGGAGTACTTCGGGAGCCAATTCCTGCTGAGTGCCGGTGCCGTCTCAATCGCCATTGTGCTGCTGTATTTCCTGGGTAGGTTGGTAACGGTCCGCCTCGGTGCCTGGCTGGTCCATCGCTTCGAAACGGTGGTGTTGAGCCGGTTGCCGCTGATCAGTCACGTCTATTCCTCAGTCAAGCAGATAACCGACTTTCTGTTCTCTGAACGGCAGATTGAATACAACCGGGTGGTGGCCGTCGAGTACCCCCGACGGGGCATCTGGTCTATCGGTTTCGTAACAGGTGACAGCATGCTGGAGATCACTGCCGTGGCGGGCGAGCCGCTGGTCAGTGTGCTGATCCCCACGTCACCGATGCCGGTGACCGGATACACCATGAACATCCCCCGCTCAGATGTGATCGATCTGAACGTCACCATCGACCAGGCGTTTCAATTCTGCGTTTCGTGCGGCGTGCTGGTTCCGCCCCAACAAACGGTCACGCCGGAGCTTCTGCAGCAGGAATTGGCCAGACGGCTGAACGGTGCTGGTGATTCTGCAACGGCTCCCCCAAACGACAAGCAGCCCCAGCCGGATCCAGCCGTCGAACAAGCCGAGACACCAACGTGAGTTCCAGCCCAATCCGCATCGCCACGCGTGCCAGCCGGTTGGCTCTCTGGCAGGCGAATCACGTCGCTAAGTTGTTGCGAAAGGCGGCTCCCGACAGGGCGGTCGAAATTGTTCACATCTCGACCGCCGGTGATCGCGACAAGACCGAGTCGCTGGCCGGTCTGGGAGGGCAAGGAATTTTCACCCGCGAGGTGCAACACGCGGTGCTCGATGGACGGACAGATCTTGCCGTCCACAGCCTCAAAGATCTGCCGACCGAACCGGCTGGCGGACTGGTGTTGGCAGCCGTTCCCAAGCGAACGGCAATGTTCGATGTGCTGGTGCTGCCGCAACATGCCGATGCACAAAGCGGTCTCGATTCGCTGCCCGAAGCTGCCCGAGTGGGCACGGGAAGCCCAAGACGGCAAGCGCAATTGCTGCACCTGCGCGACGATTTGCAGTTACTCGAGGTGCGCGGCAACGTGGAAACGCGAATAAAGAAACTCGATGCCGGGCAGTACGACGCGCTGGTACTGGCCGAGGCGGGTTTGCGGCGGCTCGGTCTGCAGTCGCGGATCTCGGCTGTGCTGAGGCCTCCGACGATGTATCCAGCCGTCGGACAGGGGGCGCTGGGTCTCGAATGCCGGACCGAGGACGAAGAACTTCGCTCCCTCTTGCAACGAATCGGTGATCCGATCACCCAGAGTGCCATCACGGCCGAACGCAGCCTGTTAGCCGCGTTGCGTGCCGGGTGTCATGCCCCGGTGGGTGTGGAGACGACGGTTGCAGGAGATCAATTGACACTGGAAGCGGTCGTGTTAAGTTCCGACGGCCGGGAACGCTTGACCGCCACCGGCACTTTGGCAGCCTTCCAAGCCGAGATGCTCGGAAAACAATTGGCCGCCGATCTGCAACGTCAAGGCGCCGCTGTTCTGATAAACCCCGGTACGTGAGAGGGACCGTGGGCCTCGGCAGCGGCACAATTCGAGACCCAGTCGATCAATCGCTGCTATCGTCGAACGGGATCGGATCGGCAACTGAAAAATAGGCACCGCTGCTCGGCGGAGTGTGCCGGTTCCAACGTTGCAGCCGATGCGGACTCAGTTCGTGCATCATTTTACCGAACGTGGGTACGTTCTGGCAGCCTGTCAGCAGACCCGGTACAACAGCCAGAAAAGCACAACAGAGCGCGCGACGCAGCAGCGTCATGGATCGATCTCCTCGGGTGGGGCGAGAATGTGAGTGACGATCGGAATCGATGAAGACGGAAGAACGCGGAGAAGAGAGGAGCGGAATTCTAGCGTTCAAATCCGCTCATGCCAAGATGGGTTTCCGCTCAGATCAGAGAAGGGTGATGGGACGAGAGGCATTCCGCTCCTTCGTTTTGAAACAGAATGCCCAGAATTGGTAGGTTGAATTTCTATCTTGAAATGGTTGAGTATCCTGTCGAACCGAAACGCCAGCCACGGCAAGACTTGTCGCGATCCGCAAAAACCTTGCCCGCTGCTGGCCGTTCATTGTTAATTGCTGGTGCTCGCCGAACTCCGATCGATCGGCAATGGGCGCAGCTTGGGATCGAGCGGCAGGATCCAGGTGGAGTGTTTCAGCGAACGTTTTTGAGCTGCCAGATCGACGTCGGGATCGACGAGCGGTTGAACTTCCCGTCCGTTGAGCGAGACCGTCACCCGGGCGCGAATTTGAACGCCTTCGTGTCCTTGGTCCTCCAGCAACTTCGCCAGCATATGCGCATATTGTAGGATCATGTCGGGTCGTCCCGCCAGTTTGTAGCGCTGCCTGCGGTCGAGCAAATAGGGCGGATCGCGTTCCGGGATCTCGTCGCCGTTTTCGTCGCGCACAACCTGACGATTCCCGTTTTCATCAAACGTGTCAATCCGTTCGCCGAAATCATTAAGCTCGTAAATTGGCTTCCCCTTGGCGTCTAGCTCGTACATCAGATATCCGTTCTCTTCGTGCAGTTCGTAAACCGGCCGAAGTTTTTCCCCAATCTCAATCGCGTAGATTCTCCGGTTCGAGTCTGAACTCAGCTTGTAAACAGGCCGGCCCTTCGCATCGAGAATATGGGTGAAATGTCCGGCGGCATCGCGCTGGCAGAGCAGGAACCCGTACGATGCCAGGTCGGGAATGACGTTGCCTGCGGCATCATAGGCGGTGAACGTCGACTGTCCACGCTCTTTGTATCGCAGCTTCATGCGCCACGAGAAACGGTGCCCTTCGTCGGTCCAATTCACGTCGCCCGGATAAAGCCAATGCCGAAGCGGCACCAGCAACTGAAAGGCCACATAAATTCCCAGCAGGGTCGTGGTCATCATTTGGGCCGGTCGCCAAGAATCCCTGGGCCTAGGTTCGCCTGTGCGGTCATCCGTTGCGTCGCCAACGAATCGTAAGCTCCTCAAAAAATCGGGTGGAAAGACGACGATCATGGAAAAAATCACAAAGGACGGGATAAGCGGCCTGAAAGTGGGTGAGAGTCCGCTCTCCTCGTAGAACCAGAGGTTATAAATCAACAGCCATCCTACGCCGACTAAGAACGCCGGAATGCGGGCCGGTTTCCAGCACAAGAGCGGCAGCATCAACAGGCTGACGACCATCCCGGCGTAGCGGACAGCGGCGTCATCACCCATGGCGATGTTCAGCATGGACAGATTGGCATAGACATAAACGACGGCGAACATTGTCCGCAGAAACCACAGCGGCTCAAGTCTTCGCGGTGGGAACAGGATGAGCGTTACTGTCAGCATGAACCAGGGAAAAATGCCGATTTGAAACAGCATGTCGTTCGACAAGTGAAAAACGGCCGTTGCCAGCAGCGCCAGCAGACGCGTTCTTTTCCAGAGCAGCGACGGGACGATCAATAGGTCGAGCAGCAGTCCGCTGTAGGCGAATCCGTAGATCATCGCCTCTTCATGAAACCAACGTCCAATGATCGGAAAGTCAGGCGCGTCGTCGAGCATGCTCCGCATCGGGTTGCCGGTCAGCCAATCCCAGTTCAGTTTCGCCAGCGCCCCGTAGACGTAGATAACGCCGATCTGAAAGCGCAGCAGCCCCAGCGTCCAAGCCGGCACCGTGGCCGATTTCAGTCGAGGCCGCATCAGCGAGTCGAGCGAAACGGCCCGGTGCGCCGGCAGAAATATCATCGTCAAGCTGATCAGGCAAATCAGGTAAAAGTGATTCAGATAATACGTCTGGTCAATCAGAAATACATAAGTAAAGGACAGAAAGAAGAGCATGGCGGCGAGCCGATAGCACAGGCCCACCATCATGCAGAGCGCCAGCAGCCCCAGGGTGTAAAAGTGCCAGTACATGCCGTCGTCGGGCCAAGGACGAACCCACGAAAACCCGTAGTAGGTAAATTGCAACTGCGGATCGATGAAATGAGTACGCACCCAATCCTGGCTGAGGTACCGCCAGACTTCCCAAAGCATGATCGCGCCCAAGGCGATCCGGAAATAGACAAGAAAGTCGATCGGAATTGGTGCGAACAGGCGCTGCAGCAGGCTCGGCAGAGGCGACGCTGCCGGAGACGCAGCGTTGCTGGAAGACGAGTCGATCGCTGAGGGTTTGGTTTCGGCTTTCGACATGAGATCGGCTCAAGTAGATTCGACGTAAGCTCATCCGGGCGAGTTTCCCCCTCCGTTTGCCATGTTCTCCTACTGGCTTCATTTTACAACATTCCGCACGAAATGCAGCATCCAACCGTTAGCCGAGACATTCGTCCAAGACCGCCAGACACGTTGCTTTTGCGTTCTGGCCGAGGGCCTCTCGGGCTTGCTCGAGCAAATTGACTTGACGCTGTGTGAACGGAATCGGTGTCCCGGGATCGGGGATTTTGGGAATAAGTGCCGCCAACAGTATTTCTGCCAAAGCCTCGATGCCTTCGCCTGTCAACGAGGAAACCGGGAACGCACCGGTAGGGATCTCAGCGCCCCAAATGTTCGGCAGGTCGCATTTGTGGGCCACGAGAATTGCGCCCGGCCACGCTTGCAGCAAACGGTGATCGTCTTCATGCGGAGGACGGCTGGTGTCGATCAGCAGGATTCGGCAGTCAGTCGCCGCAAGAGTGCTGCGGGCCCGATCGATTCCGGCAGACTCTAACGGTTCGGCCGCTTGATAGATTCCGGCCGTGTCGGAGAGTTGCACCGGCCACCCATCGAAGGCAGTTTCCACCGTCACCACGTCGCGGGTCGTTCCCGGTCGATCGTATACAATCGAGCGCGCAAACCCGACCAGAACGTTAATCAGGCTCGACTTTCCGACGTTCGGCCTCCCGGCTAGCACGACACTCCAGGGAGCGGTCAGGTGGAGTCCGAAATCACTCCAACCAAGTAAGGCATCGATCCGATCGGCAATGTCTTGACAAGCAATATCTTGACAAACGGTATCTGATTCTGGCGCCGTCTCCCCGTTGGTCCCGCCCCGCTGCGGCAAAGGAGACGATTGTGTCTTCCGGTCGTTTTCCGGCTCCACCAACCAATGCGACAGGCGATCTCGAATCTCCCCGATGGCCGAACGAAGCAGACCCGATTGTTGTTCGAGCAGGATGTCGGCCACCCGGGACGTCGAAGCCCGTGTCAGTGCCTCCAGCGCCTCGGCGTCGAAACGTCCGCCCAGCGTTGCCATCAACTGCTGCCACGTTTCGATTCGGCAGCCGAGAGCTTCAAGATCACCCAGAATGCGTGCGGCAGCGGCATCCCCGCCGTGACAGTGGATTTCGGTCGTATGTTCGTCGATCCGGCAGACGACGATGTCTTCCTTGATATAGCTTCCCCAGCGGCCGAAAAGCACACGGCCAATAGGCTGATCTCCGAGTGGTTTGCTGTTGGTTGCATGAAATAGGGACGGGGTCGCGGCGTCGATAAACCGGCAATCGCCGTTGAGTCGAATCGTCGAAATTGCGCCACGACCTTGTGGTGTCAGCAGCGAGGCTGTTTGTTCGTCGAACGAAGGGGAAGGATAGTGATTATTCATGACGTAAAGTGGGGCATGACCAGCGCCAGACCCTGCAGGGCCAGATGCGGTTCCCACCGGGCGTCGGGCAAGTGTGGTTTCAGCAGCGATGAACCGCCGCCGGTCAGCAGAACCAGGGGGATTTTGAATTGCGGATTTTGGATTGCGAATTGCGGATTCGTCACGGATGATGAAATTCGCTCGATCAACTCTTTAATCGCTCCGAGCTGGCCCCAGAGAAGCCCACTTTTGAGGGCGTCGGGGGTGTTGCGTCCCAGCGGCTCGATCGATTCGGCGGCGAGGTCTTCGATTTCGATCATCGGCAGCAATGCGGTCTGCTGGTGCAGCGAGCGGGCCGAGAGCTCGAAACCGGGCAGGATCGCCCCGCCCTCGAACGTTCCTTGTGGAGAAAGATAATCGACGGTGGTCGCGGTCCCGATGTCGACGATGATTGCCGCGCGACCGCAGGGCCGCATGGCGTTCGCGGCGACGGCGTTGAGCAATCGGTCGATGCCGACCTTCTCCGAGGCCGGAAGATTTATGGTCAGCGGAAACCGCGCCGGATGCTCGACAACAATCGGCCTGTTCCAGCCATCCGTGGGCCAAGACTCCAAAACCCTTCGTACTTCGCCGGGATTGACCCCGGCGATGATTCCCGGTACCAACGTCTCGCCGGTCAAGATCACCCGGTCGGCAATTTCGTCCCACTGTAACCTCTTGCCGACGGCGACCGCGGCCATGTACAGACAGCGCGGCATCATTGTGACGTCTGCGGCGGAGTTGTCGAACAGTCCGCACTTGACTCGGCTGTTGCCGACGTCGACGGCCAGAAGAATTCGGGGCGCATGTGACACAGGGGCCCTCCAGCAAAGGGCGTACAAACCAGGCAGTCCACTGATCCTTGCGATTTGTGGTTTGACCTTCACGAATGGTTTTGATGATGTTGACGACGATCTCTTTGCCGTTGCCGAGCTACACCCCTGTATTATCGGCGGCGAACAGCGGATTGGGAATCCCGAGATCGCTGAGGGCATCGTCTGTTATAATCGCGACGCTGTTCGATCTAACGATCTTTATGATTCAACGGACGTATACTCAACACGGCCACAGATTGAGGCAAGGCTCCTACCGAGCCGCCGGATCGGTGAGACCACAACTCAGCGGAAGCTTCGCCATCCCGAAGAACTGCACTTCGTGACCGCTGGAAGTATAGTTTCAGTAGTTCCAAGTTTGGCTGAATTCATATTGAAGAACGCCAGGTTCCTCGTGTAGACGGTTTGTGTCAAACCAAATCATCTTCGGAGGAAGCCATGCGTTCAAGGATGAACCATACCGTTT
>CAUZTK010000138.1:0-9920 GCA_963582395.1 Planctomycetota bacterium
GGAATTCTGAACCCGGGTGGTGGTCGGGTGCCTTCAGGCACAAGAGACCAGTCCCTCGACGGACAACAAGAAAAGACGTCCTTTTTCTGATTGGAAAGCGAATGGCGCGGGATTCTTATCGCTGCGCAACCCGGCCACGAGATGGCCGGGCCACCCAAGACCTCTTTTGCACTGCCAGAAAAACTTGCGACACATGTCAACCTTTTAACCCGACGCTCCTCCAAACTTAAGGATGCTGAGATGTTCACGAAGATTTCGCATCTTTCGCAGGTCGATCCTGGGGCGGAACTCGGCAGCAATGTCGAGATCGGGCCGTTTTGCGTCGTCGGACCGCACGTGAAAATCGGCGACAAAACAAAACTTCAAAACCACGTCAGCATTGTCGGGCACACAACCATTGGGGAGGGCAACCACCTGTTCCCCAATGTCGTTTTGGGTGCGGGGCCTCAAGACGTTGACTACCGCGAGTCGGATACGAAGCTCGAAATCGGCGATCGCAACGTCTTTCGAGAGGGAGTGACGGTCAACCGCGGCGCCGAGAAGGAAGACCACACCACCCGAATCGGCACGGGCAACATGTTGATGGCTAACAGCCACGTGGCCCACAACTGCCACATTTTTAACAACGTCATTCTCGTCAACGGGGTGCTGCTGGGAGGTCACGTTCATGTTCACGACGGAGCCATCGTCTCGGGCAATTCTGTCGTACACCACTTTTCGACACTGGGCACGCTTTCGTTTGTGAGTGGTGGCTGTCGTGTTCCACACGACATTCCACCGTATCTACTCGCCGTCGGCAGTGACGATCCGAAGATTCTGAACATCAACCATGTCGGCATGAAACGGCACGGCATCGGGGACGAAACCATCCGCGTGATCAAGCAGGCGTATCGCATGCTGTTTCGGCATCACAAAGGTTTGGAGGACGTCCGCGCGACATTCGACGAGAACCTCAACGGTATTTACCCGTACGAGCTGTCGATGCTCTTAAACTTCATCGAGCAGCAGCGGCGGGGAAAGATGGGTCGCGCACGTGAAATTTTTCGCGATCAGCCCCCGCCGTCCGAACACGAGATCGGCCTCGCACAATGGAGAGCAGCATGAGCCGCCTGAAAATCGCAGTCGTCGGCGTGGGGGCCTTGGGACGGCATCATGCCCGAATTCTTGCTGATTTCGACTGTGTCGAGCTCGTTGCCGTCGCTGACACGAATTCTGAAGCCGGCCAGCGTGTTGCCCATGACTGCCGAACCCGGTGGATCGCCGACTATCGCGACATCCTGGCCGACGTTGACGCCGTAACCGTCGCCGTCCCCACCGGTGGACATCGGTCGGTCGCTGCCGACTTTCTTAGCCGCGGCATTCCCACGCTGATCGAAAAACCACTCGCTGGGAATCTGCAAGATGCCGAAGCACTGGTCCGGCTCGCTGACCAACACAACACACTCCTGCAGGTCGGCCACGTCGAACGATTCAATCCGGCCACTCGTGTGGCCTGGGACCTGTGCGGACCGCCGAAGTACATCCGCGCAGAACGTTTGAGCCCCTACGCCTTTCGTTCGACCGATATTGGTGTTGTGCACGACTTGATGATTCACGACCTGGACTTGGTGCTGGACCTCGTCGGTGCCGAAGTCCGAGACGTGGAAGCGTTCGGCATTTCGATCCTCGGCGGTCACGAAGACAGCGTCCAGGCACGGGTCCGCTTCCTAGACGGCTGCATCGCCGATTTCACTGCCAATCGGGTTCATCCGACGGCGCGACGGACGATGCAAATTTGGTGGCACGGCGGATGCGTTGACGTCGACTTCACCTCACGCGAAGTCGTCAGTTACGAACCGTCCGATTCGTTGTTGTACGGCATTCCGATTCTGGAACGTGCCCGCTGGCCCGGCGCCGACGTTGAGCAACTGAAGCGTCAGGTTTTCGGCGATTTTCTGAAAGTCATCAAGCCAGATGTGCCCCCCGGAGACGCGCTAACCGGCGAACTGAGTGGTTTCGTCGTATCGGTGCAGCAACGGCAGCCGCCGATCTGCGACGGTCATCAGGCGCTGAAGGCCATGCAGATTGCCGACCGGGTCCTCGACTGCGTCTCTCAGCACCAATGGGACGGAAACCCCGACGGGGCCGTCGGGCCGTTTGCCCGAATGCCGGGCGGGTACAGGCTCGCCGGTTAGTGGATTGTCAAATTCTACCTTCCTGCGCTCGGACCACGCCCGTAGTCCGTGCTCGATTGCCAGCCGTCAGACAAGCAGGCAAGCTGTGTGCAGCGCGTCACCCTTGTGCCGAATCTCTCATTGCGGGTCGTCGCCGGGGCCAACAGATGAGCAGGGCCGCAAGCAGGCAACATGTGATGCCTGCTTCGTTGATGTACTTCGACGCGTTGTGATAGACCACAAACTCAGATGATCGTGCGCCGCCCGGCGGCGTAATCAGCCGGGCCAGCGTTTGATAAATCCAAACGTAGTCGACGATCATCAACAGCAAAGCGATGGCCGACAGACCCAAGAACAAAGATATTTGCTTGACGGTCACCGCGGGATGTTTCCGCGCCAGCCAGCCACAAACCAGGCTGACAATCACCAGCGAAAACCCGAAGGCGTAGTAAAAGGGAAAACGCAGCAGAGCCAGCCGATCTCGGATGATCGAATCGAAATCTTCGGCTGTCTGCTCGGTCACGGCGGTCACGACAAACAGCGCCGCAGCACCAACCCAAGCAACGATCGAAAAACGGCAAATCGCCAAACACATGCTCTGCATGGTGAAACTCGTTGATATCCTTCGGCCCACAAATATGCGCCCGATCTTCGCGATTTTTCCGATCCTCTAGCACTCTCAGTGGCAGGGTTACGAATCGGGCTTCGGCCGCGCGGGTAGCCAGCAGATGGCGATCAGAATGCCGACCAGCATCATGGCGGCGCAGATGGCAAAGCTCATCTGGAAGCCGAACGCCTGACTATTGATCACTCCGAAGGCTATGATATTGTGCTCGCGGACATAGTCCGAGATGGCCCCGAAGAGATAGCCGGTGGGGGCCGCCGGAGCCATCAGCATGGTGACAAATGCCATGTTGCGACGTATCTGCGGATTCGGCGAAGCCGAGAGGATGTAGTTCGGAGCGTACACGTCGATCAGTTCTCCCGCACCATAAATACCGAACGCAATCAGGTACATCGTGCCTGTGGCGAAGATGGCCCACAATTGCGCGGCTACAAAGATGCAGCCTATTAACAGGATGCCGGCTTTAGGATGCGTCTTTGTCAGAATCCAGCCGAGTAAAAGTCCCACCACCACCTTAAAGCCAAATCGAAACGCGTTCTGGAATCCGGCATAATTTTGCGGCAGGTTATCTAGAATGTGAAGCGTATAAAGATTCATATTGGACGGAATTGTGTTGCCGGTGTAAATAAACACTGTCACAATAGTTGCAATCAACAGCAGACGCCGAGTCAGAATATCACGAAAATGATGAACAAAAAGCACTCCCGCCAGCGCCAGCATGAAGTGTCCGGCCACGGTGATTTCGAAGAAGTAGAGCGATAAGGAAGCCAATCCCACGAGGATTCCGGCACACAGGCTACCCACTTTCGAAAACGGTTCCCGAACGACCTCGACTTCCGGCAGTGGAATGAAGAACCGGCTGGAGAGAAACGCGGCCAGCGCCATCACGGGCACTGCGGCTGCGAACAGGCTGGCGAAATTCCAGGGATAGTCCAGCCCCTTGATCTTCCATCCCCCCATTTCACCGCTCAGTAACAACTGGGACCCGAGCTAACCGATCACCGCCAGAATTGGCCCGGCTCCGAACGCCAAGCTTAAGGCCAATCCTCTCCGCGACTCTTCGGTGCCTCGGCCAATCGCTTCCCACAAAAACGCAATGGCCGCCGGCATCGCGATTCCCGAAACAGTCCCTTGTAGGATGACGCAGGCGATGCGGACATTATCGGGAAGAGGAACGATCAGCGCTACCGCCATGATGGCCAGCATGCCCGACGTGACTGAGTAGCAAACCACCAGATTGCGTTTCAGATACGAGACGTACGGGAAGATCCAGGCAATCAAAGCGGGCGCGGCGGTCATGGCGAAGTAAAACGTGCCGGGCAGGTTGGCTAACTTGGCGTCGGCTCCTAAACGGTCGCACAGCGACGCTTGTGTGATGCCGACGTATAGGACTGGGTGCCGCAAGGTATTGCAGACCGGTGCAACAGACAAACAGCACTAGGTCCCGCCGGTGCGGGCCGAGATCAGACAGGCTTCACAAATCTCGACCGCCGCCCGGCTTTCCGCCCCACCGACTTTGGGCGGCCGCTCTTCGCGAATGCTGTCGACGAACTCCTGGATCACAGCCACGTGCGGTTCCAGGCGAATTAGTGATTTTGATTCTTTCAGATAATCGAACTTTTCCGGTGTGAATACACGATTCCATTTGTCGACTTTTCCGAGATCCAGAAAGTCGAAGTTGTCCAAGTCGAGCATTCCGTCGCGGCCGATCACTTGAAAACGAACCTCGCTGCTGGGAAAACTCGGCTGGGGAAACTCGGACGAGATCCACATATGCGCTATCAGGCCACCTTCGAAGACGATCTGTGCCATCACACTTTAAGCAGACGCCTCGAGATCGCTGAACGTGTTGACCTGAGCGAACACCTTGGTTGCGTTCTGCCCGCACAGCCAGCGCAGGAAGTCGGTGTTGTGTGACGCCATGCCCATAAACAGGCCGCTGTCCTTTGGATCGTATATCCATTGGCGGTCCTGGAACAATTCACGGCTGACCGTGATGGGAAACGCCGAAAGAGTCCGCATCATCCAGATCGGGCCAATCTCGCCGTCGTCGATTAATTGTTTGGCTTTGCGAGTCAAGCGACAAAACCGTTCGGTCTTGACCACGCCCAGATTGACTTCAGCGGCATTGCAGGCCGCGATCATTTCATCGCACTCGGCCAGCGTCGGAGCCATCGGCTTTTCGACTAACACATGCTTGCCAGTCGCGGCGGCCTTCTGGGTGATCTCGACACGGTATTGATCGGGTGTGGCCACAATCACCGCATCGACATCAGGGCGCGTCACCAGCGAATCGACCGATTATTCGGCCGGCACTGCATACTCAGCAGCCAATTGACCCCCACGACGACCCCCCGTGACCGCGACAAGCGTTGCTCCACCGAGTCTGTCGTCCCGGTGCCGGTAAAGGAATCAACCTCTACGCCGGTTTGGTCAGCAGTTTCCGGACGACGTGGGCATCGGTCAGCGACGAATCGGTCAGCGTCTCGTCTCGACCGGAATGCGGAAAGGTCTCCGATTCGTGGTCCAGCCCCAACTGGTGCAGCAAGGTCGCGTGCAAGTCGGCTACGCTGACACGATCGACGGCCGCCTTATATCCGACTTCGTCGGTATGGCCGTGCACGTAACCTGCCTTGAATCCACCGCCGGCCACGAACAGCGAAAAAGCGTTGCGGTTGTGATCGCGACCGGACCCGTTCTGTGAAACTGGCAAACGGCCGAATTCGCCGGACCAGATGACGATGGTGCTCTCCAGCAGACCGCGCTGTTTCAGGTCGCAGATCAATCCAGCCGTGGCCAGATCGGTGGCACCGCAGATGTCACCGAGTTTGCTTTTCGTGTTGCTGTGGGTGTCCCAAGGCTGAAACGGCTTCGGATGGATTTGCACGAACCGTACACCCGCTTCGACCAGCTTGCGCGCCAGCAGACAGCGCAGCCCGTAACTCTTCGTGTCAGCATTGTCCAATCCGTAAAGCTTTTGGGTCGCCGGAGTCTCAGCGGAAAGGTCGAGCACCTCTTGCGCGGCAAGCTGCATCCGTGCGGCCAGTTCGTAGTTCTGGATGCGCGTCTCCAACTCGTTTTCCCGCGGATAGCGTCGCTGGTGAATGCGGTTGAGCCGTTCCAGAAACAGCAGGTTCTCCTGTTGCACGCCGGACGGTTGAGGTTGTGCCGGCTGTAAATTGAGGACCGCCGATCCGGCCGAGCTGAATTCCGTGCCCCGGTACAGCGCCGGCAGCCAGCCGGAACTCCAGGTCAACGTGCCGCTGGTGTTGTAACCTTTCGGGTCGCGGAGCACGACGTAAGCGGGCATGTTCTGGTTCTCGGTCCCCAGCGCGTAACCGATCCAGGATCCGAAGGCCGGCCGGCCCTGAAATACCCGGCCTGTCATGAACATGATCAGCGCTTCGGTGTGATTGTTGTGTCCGGTGTGCATCGAACGGATCAGGCACAACTCGTCAGCAACGCTGCCGATGTGTGGAATTACCTCCGACATCTCGATGCCGCACTCGCCGTACTTCACGAACCGAAACGGCGTGTCCAACAATTCGTTTTGTTCGCTTCCCTTTTGGAACATCTCGACTTTAATCGAATGCTGCTTGCCGGCGTACTTGCGGAGTGCCGGTTTCGGATCGAACAGATCCATCTGGCTCGGGCCGCCGTTCTGCATCATCAGAATGACGGATTTTGCCTGCGGAGCCCGCTGGGCACGCTTCGGTCGCAGATCGAACGCGGGGCGGTTCTCTGTTTCCGCCGCTGAGAGACCTTCGTCGTGCAACAGTGCATTCAGCGCCAGACCGCCCAGCCCCAGACCTGAAAGCTGTAGCAACCGCCGACGAGAAATGGAGGTGAGGAGTGAGGAGTCAGGAGTGAGGATTTTTGAAGACATTGTTTCCTCGACGGTCGAATAAATTAACATCGTTCCGAGGCTCTGCTCGGAAACCATGTTCATGAGAGTTCTTCCGCATTTCCCGTGCTACTGGACGTACAAAAATTCGTTCGTGTTCAGCAGCATTTGGCACAGGTCGATGAGCGCCTTGTCGGCGGCTTGTTGCGACGTCAGATTTTTATTCTCGTCACGATATCGCTGGATCTGTCTGTGTAGCAATTCGTGGCTCAGTTCAATTTCTTCGGCCGTCGGGCTGCGTGAGAGTGCCAGACGGAATGCCCGGACGATCCGTTGCTGTTCGTCTTCGCCGACCGACTGGGCGACCCGTCTGGCAAACCGCTTCGACTGCTCGAAGATAAATTTTCCGTTGAGCATGGTCAGCGACTGCAGCACGACCGCCGAACTCGTTCGCCGTGTGCAGTTGTGCGCTACAATGGGCTGATCGAAAACGTTCAGTTCCGAGAGCTGGTAATTCCGGCGGGCGAAGATATAGAGACTACGTCGAAAGCGGTCTTGCGGGTCCGCCAGTTTGGCTAAGTCGATTTCGACGCTGCCGTCTGGGTTTGGTTTCAACGGAACCGGCGGGCCTGACTGCGCGAGATTCAGTGCTCCACTGACCGAAAGCACGGCGTCGCGGACGATCTCCGATTCGAGTCGTCTGAGCGGCATTCGCCACCACAAGCGGTTTTCCGGATCGATCGATTGCGGATTGGTCTCTGAATCCACAATCCGCAATCCGAAGTCCAAAATCATCGAGGACTGCCGGTAGGCGGTCGACGTCAGAATCAACCAGTGTAGCTGTTTAACGCTCCAACCACCGCGGACCAACTCGGTTGCCAGCCAATCAAGCAGTTCCGGGTGTGTCGGCAGCGCGCCGGAGGCCCCGAAGTTGGCGGGGGTGGCGACAATTCCCCGTCCGAAATAGTGCTGCCAGATACGGTTGACGAAAACCCGTGCCGTCAACGGATGATCGGATTTCGTTAGCCAGCGGGCCAGCGCCGTCCGGTAACCGCTGGAGGAACTGCCGGGCTGCGGTTTCGGGATGACGAACGGATCGTCGGGGTCGTCGAGGACGACCGGCACCGCGGCAGTCACCTGCGGCCCCGGAGTGCTGTAATTCCCGCGGCGAAACAAATACGACGGCGGCGGCGGCCCGAGGTCCCACAGCGCCTGAATCTTGCCGTAGTCTTGCTTGGTTGACGCGACGTTTGCGATCTGTTTATCCAGTTCAGTGGTTTTCCGTTTGGCCGTCTCGTCGAGTTTCTTGTCAACTTCCTCCGGCATAACTTTCAGCAGCGGGCCGAGATTTTCGGTCAAATATTTCTGCACCGCGTTTCGTTTTTCGGCCTCAGTTGTGATGGCTGCGAGAGTGTCTGCACGAATCGGTTCGGGTATTGCTTTCAGCTTCTCTTCCAGCAGGCTCTGCTCGAACGGCCGGCGGACCTCGGCGATCTGTTTTTTCAACTCGCCGATCTGCCGATCGGCCATGGCGTTTTTTGCATCGATGGGCCGTTTTTCTTCGGCCGAGACGTTGTGCAGAAACCGCTGTTTCGAGTGTTTCCAATTTTGCGAGTCATAGGCCGGCGCAAAGATGGCTGCCAGCCGATAGTAATCGGCCTGCGGAATCGGATCGAACTTATGCGAGTGACATTGGGCGCAATGCAGCGTCAGCCCCAGAAAATTGCTGGAGACAATCTGGATTGTGTCGTAGAGCACCTGATGCCGAATGTCGGCCGTGTTGAGTTCTGGGGCGTAAGTGACGTCGGCCGCTTGCCGCAAAAAGCCGGTGGCAATCAGTAATTCCCGGATTTGGGGCGTGAACACCTCGGCGTTCCGCCAGTCGATCAGCTCGTCACCGGCAAGCTGCTCGAGCAAAAACCGGTCGAAAGGTTTGTCGTCATTGACGGCGCGAATGACATAGTCGCGGTACTTCCAGACCGATACGCGGGGGTTGATGATGCTCGCGTCGTTGTCGCTGCCAATGGTATCGACATAGCCGGCCGCATCGAGCCAATGACGGCCCCACCGCTCTCCGTAGTGTGGGGAGGCCAGCAGGCGGTCGACCAGTTTCTCGTAAGCATTCGGTGACCGGTCTGCCAGAAATGTCTCGACTTCGTCCAGGCTGGGTGGCAACCCGGTCAGGTCCAGAAAAAGCCGGCGAATCAGCGTGGCCTGCTCGGCATCGGGTGAAAAGTCAAGCCGATTGTCTTCCAGTTTCTTGAGTAGAAAAGCGTCGATCGGCGTGCGGACGCGGCCAAGCTGTTTCACGGCCGGCACTGCGGGCCGAACCGGCTTACGGAAGGCCCACCAGTTGCGGTCGTCGGCCGTCACGGGGGGCGCCTGCTCTTCGGTGAGGGAGCCTCCTACATACAGCGCGCCTGCTCCCGACTCAATCCAGCGTCGCACCGTCGCCACGTGTTCCTCGGTCGGTTTCAGCTCCTTGCCGGGCGGCATCTGCCGCGAAGAGAGTTTCTGAAACAACAGGCTTTTTTCGGCTGAGCCGCGAACCACCGCCGGCCCGTGTTTGCCTCCGGCCAATAAGAACGGCAGCGTCCGCATGTCGAGACCTGCCGCGCGACCTTCGGCCCCGTGACACTTCCAACAATAGGCCTTCAAAATCGGCACGACGTCCCGTTCGAACACCGGCGTGGTCTTGGCTGGTTGGTCTGCAGCACTCGATCTAGAAACTTCTATGCCAGCCAGCCACGCCACAAATCCGATCGAAACAGCAAGAAGCGGCTTCAAAACGGACTCGACTCCAGGAAAGTTACTGGCCCATCGAATCCGGCACATCTTTCGTCCTCGACGACAAGTCCGCTCTGGACAATTCGGCAGTGTCGGTCGTTCATGATAACAAATCATCTGCCACGCGGCGCCTCTGAGGCTCCGGCGTTAGGGGTGCCCTCAGGGATTTCGATATTCAGGTTGCGAGGTCGTCCCAGTAATGATTCCAGTTATCGTTGTACATCAGGGATCACAGGCCAGCCATGCGGTTGACTCGTCAGACTTTCCAACGGGCTCCGGTTTGTTTCAGGCGACGGCCAATCAGGTTCTTGCAGGCGCCTTCTACCTGGTCGCTCCCGATCGATCGGCCCAGCGATAGACGTTCGGCGTAGCCAACGTGGTCCGCGTGCGGGCTCAGATAGGTCAGCAGTTCGTCGAGTGGCTGCTACTTTTCCGGCCGACCGATCGACGCGCCGGTCGTCGTGATGTACTTGACAATCGCGGGCCAGCCGCCGCTGAGCACCACGGCGCG
>CAUZTK010000139.1:0-9904 GCA_963582395.1 Planctomycetota bacterium
CCTAAACCGCGTGACGAAAGACTTGAAAATGAACACAGCCGCTCTCCCCGTCTCTCCCTCAATCTCTTGGCAGTTTAACCAAAATCATCTTTGTGACATTCCCTGTTTGGTTCCGGCTCCGCCGGGTTGGGGGAAGCAAAAACCGGTTGCCCGATCGTTTCTACCCCCTCTCCCGGTTTAGAAATCCAGAAATCCTGGCCACACACTTTTCAGCCGAACTTCTCACTCCGTCTTGACAGAAATGCCGGTTTTCAATACATGCTGGGCCGCAACTCCCCACAGGCACAGAGGACTCCGCGGTGATGGATTTCGCCGAATACGTCAAAGGAATTTCGTTTCGGTTCTTGCGACCGACTGTGCCACGCCCCACAGGATTTCGGGCGCTGGCCCTTTTTTTGAGAAAATGGGGCCTTCATCTGGAGGTGATGAACACACGGCTGCCGTGCGACCGGGCCAAAACGAAACGTCGATTGCGTGAAACGCTCAAATTGAAAAGGATGTCAACGTTCGCAGTCGGGGCGATGATCAACCGCGCGGTCGAGCAGATTCCAGAAAATCAGTCGTTTGTAAACGTTGGCGTCTGGAACGGTTACACCTTCTTCAGCGGACTGGTCGGGAACGCCGACAAACGATGCATCGGCATCGACAACTTCTCGCACGAGAATTCGCCGCGGCAAGAGTTCTTGAGCCGCTTCGATCGGTTTGGTGCCGATCGGCACGAGTTTCATGAGCGAGATTACCGGGAGTACTTCGAGCACGTTCACCAAGGACCAATCGGCTTTTATCTGTTCGATGGTCCGCATCGGTACAAAGACCAGTTGGACGGATTGCAGATGGCGGAACCCTTCTTCGCCGAGAACTGCATTGTCATGGTCGATGACACCAACTGGGACCAGGTCCGCCGGGCCAACCTCGACTTTATGGCGAGCAGCCCGAACCAGTACCAGACGCTGCTCGATGTGCAGACCCCCAAGAGCGGGCACCCGACCTTCTGGAACGGCATTTTTCTGTTCCAGCTCACCGGCCCGAATGTACTGGCCCAAGACGCCGCAGGCGGTACGCCGAGTGCTGGTTCAGCGGCCGCGTAATCTGCCTGGCCGTGCCAGTCCGATTCAAAACGGCGGCTGCGAAGAGTGGACCGCTCCCTGCAGCGCCCGTTCGCTTAAATCGCGCCACTGCGCTGTGCCGTCGTTGGGAATGTGTTCCAGGTTGACGCCGCGCGGAAAAAACGGATGTCGGCCGGCGTGCCAATCTTCCCAATACTGCTTGCAATGGGTGTAATAGGTCGTACTGCCCGCAGGCCAGCGCACGGCCAAGAGCAAATCGGGATGTGGATAGGGCTTCGGTTTTGGATCGCAACGAAACCGTTCGATCGCCTCGTCGTCCAACTCGATGCCGAGCCCCGGTCCGTCCGGAACTTTTGCCAGTCCATTCGAGACCGGCAGGTCGGTCCCAATGCAGTCCCGCTCGAACAACTGATGGCAGTTGACCGACGGCCAGCGGGCGTTTTCGAGCACCGCGCCGAACTGCAAGGCGAACGCGGCAGCGATTTTCGTGCCGACAATCTGCAGGAAGAATGATTTGTTGAACATCTGACAGACGTGCGCATCCCGCTGGACCTTCGAGGCTCCGCCGGTCACCACAAACCCGTCGCACATTTCCTGCCGAATCGCGGTTTCCAGCGACGGCTCGCCGAAATGGTTCGGCGTGTGCATCGAAATCGGCACATGCATGTGCTGCCGCAAGAAGGTGTAGCCGGCCACGTCGTGGTGTGGAATCGGACTCTCGAACATCACCAGATGGTGAAACTGTTCCAACTCTTTTAAGAGCCGCGTGCAGTGGGCCGTGTCGATGCCGAAGCCGTTGAAGTCCATGTCGACCTCGAAATGGTTTGGCAACGTCTCGCAAAGCTGTCGCGTTTGCTCGATCAGATCCCACCAAGGCCGCCCCTTCGTCTTGAAGCAGGTGTATCCGTTCTCGATGGCCAATTGACATTCGCTGATCCAGTCCTCGGCCGGCTGATCGATGTCCCACCACGAGATGTGACAGCGGTCGCGAACCTGCCGTCCCAGCAGCCGGTGCAGCGGAACATCGAGTGTTTTGGCGGCGGCGTCGAACAGGGCGATCTGCAGACCGGCACCCAGGTCGTCGTCCCACATGTTCTCGGCCGGGTGTTTGCCGATGACCTTGTTCCGAGTGGCGTCGGAGACGGTCTCGGAGCCCCAGGTGTAGTAAACCATCGTCTCGCCGATTCCCACGACTCCCGATTCGAGCGTGACCCGGCAGATCTCGAAGAGCGTCCAGTGTGGAATCTCGCGGACCATGTTCCGGGCCGGTACCGGTCTTAACGGCAGATCGACCCAGAAAGTTTCGATGTTCTTGACGTTGTGAGACATGGGACGAATTTCGGATTGTGGATTTCGGATTGACGACGTGTAAAGCAGCGACCAGTGGTCGCGGAAAACACCGGCGATCACCCTCGAACACCTAGGCCAGCGTCTCGGACATTGCGAGTGTCAGGGACGCCTTTCATGCACAGGGTACTAACGCATGATGAAACTCAAATAAACGCCAACCGAAACCCCTCCTGCGGTGAACGAAATCACTAGCGGCAGGAACTTCGGACACTCAAATGGCAGGGGAGATTCTCCCGGAAGGAAGACCATTCCCATTGCCATCAACAGTGAGACAACTATGGGTATTAGGAAGTGAGCAACCTCCTCTCCAACTATATCAGGCCCGTGCTGTGCATCAGATCGATAAAGCAGCAGACTGGCTATTCCCCAAAGAAGTGTTGCCAACCAGAAGAATAATGCGGTGCCCTTTACGACATTCATACGACCACCCTCGAACAACCTACCACACCTTCGCCAGGTAGTTTGTCAACCAGATAATCACCCCCACCAGAATCCAGGCGATGACGAAGCCGCCGAAGCCGACCCAGGTCGGTTTGGGAATCTCAATGTCTTGCAGGTTAAACAGTTTTTCTCCTCGGGGCAGGGGATTGTCGGGAAGAGTACAGGGTGCTTCGAGCGTCTCGCCCAGCTTGATCGGTGTGTGCAGTAGTGCAAAAAATCGGTCCAGCTTCCCTTCAGATGTTCTGGGCGTGATCAGGCAGACCAGAATCCCAGAGACGATTCCGGCCGATAGATAGCTAAACATCTGCCAAGCGTCCGTCATCTTGGTCAAGCTCCCGTCCGCAGCAAATGTGAAAACGTTGCTCCCGAAAACGCTGGCCGGCGCGCCCCACCCATGCAGGATTTCGGGACGGTATGCGACGAAGGCCCATGTTCCCGCGGCGATGAACGTCGACGCCCAGACGGCATACCAATTCCAGCGCCGCCACACGATCCCAAACCAGAGGCTGATCCCGATGGCGGCCGGCGTTTTGATGATCACCTTCAAGGCGTCGATCACGTCGGTGAAGGAGCTTTGTAGAATCAACGCGAAGAGCACAATCACCAGTCCGCTAAGGCGTCCCACCCAAAGATAATGCTGCTCCGATCGGTTGCGGATCAGAAATCGACGATAAATGTTTTCGGTAAACAAACCGCTGGAAACGACCATCTGGGCGTCGCTGGTACTCATCACAGCGGCTAGCAGCGATGCCAACAGCAGGCCGACCAAACCGGGGGCAATCGTCGGCAAGATGTCGTAGGCGGCTCGGCCGAACAACTCGTCGGCAAAATCCTTGTCGACCTTGTCAATCTCAGCCTGTTGGCCGGCAGCAAGTTGCGAGTATTGAGGCGAGGTCCGTTGTACTAAGGCGGCGTAGACTTCGCGGTCTTGCGGGTCGTCGGAATTTTTCAACGGGCTGTTGGCCCCCATGTACCAGACGATGCAGGCCAGTCCGGTAAACGTCCAGGCGATGGTACAGAACCGTTTGAGGAAGTTGCCGACCGTGAATCCGAAACGGCCTTCGAATTCCGTTTTGCCGGCCCCGCAGACGCCCATAATGTGCGGCTGGACCACAATGCCCGCCAACGCCGTCACCGACAGCATCAACACATAAAAGATGGTGATCGGTTCGAGGCCCAGTGTGGAGGCCACATCGGCACTGGCCACAAGATCGAGCATTCCCGGCTTGATGCCGCTCTGGCCGTGCAACGCCCCAAAATCGCCGATCATCTTGAAAACAAACGGCAACAGCAAAAACGAGAACGTGATCGTTAGGATCCCCTGGATGAGATCGGTGAGAATGGCCGCCCCCAGCCCGCCGGCCATACCGTAAGTCACGAACAAGACCGTCATCGCCAAAATGGCGAATTCGAAACCCTCCACTTGACGGGGCCCTTGTTCAAAGCTTTTCGTCTCGGCATTCCAGCTCATTGAGGGGACCCGGATGTCAGCCGTCTGAGCAATCCGATCCAATTCCCCACCGGTCAGTGCGTTGACCATTTTTCCGCTGCTGAAGAGTCCGGCCGCAATGAACACAATCGACATGATGATGCCGTAGACCGAGTAGAGCGTGGCAGTGGGGGTGTTGTAGCGAGCTTCGAAGAAGTCGGCGGTGGTCAAAGCCCGCATGCGGCGCATCACCGGGGCGACAATCCAATAAAACGGCGTAGCCCACAGCCACAGAAACTGCCACCAGATTCCCGCCAGTCCGGCCCGCCATGTGCCGGCCACGACGCTGATCGCCTGCTCGCTGCTGGTGCCCGACCCGAAAGCGAAGAACATCATGAACACTTTTCCGAATCGCCGGCCTCCCATGAAGAAGTCGGTCATGTTCTTGACCTGCTTCATCGACCAAATTCCGATGATCAGAATCACCACGAAATACAGGGCCAGAACAATCCAGTCGAAGACGTGCAGTCCCAGCCAGCTTGTCTGTGCCAGAATCATGGTTGTGTCTCTCGGTTTCGGAACAGGGAAAATTCGTCACGGCGAGTGCGTCGCAAAGGTAACTCTGCCCAGCGTACAGACCACCGTGGCGCGTTGCAAATCAGCCTCTGCCTGCTTCGTGGATTTTGCTCTTTCCTGATTTGGATCGAGCTGTTATTTCAGCGGCATGAATTCTGTGCAGCCGGTCCGGAACCTGAAGAACAAACGGGTCACTGTGATGGGTCTGGGCCGATTCGGCGGCGGCGTGGGGGCCGTCCGGTTCTTGGCCGAACGTGGGGCGCGCGTCACCGTGACTGACTTGGCCACCGAGCAGCAACTTGAGGAATCACTGGCGCAGCTCGACCGATTGCCGCTCGCAGCTTTGCACCTTGGCGGTCACCAAGAGCCAGATTTCCGCGATGCAGACCTGGTGTTGGTCAACCCCGCCGTTCCGAGCGACAACCGGTTTCTCAAAATCGCCGAACAGAACGGCGTCTCGCTGACCAGTGAGATGAATCTGTTTTGGCAACTGAACCGAGCGAAGACCGTCGGCGTGACCGGAAGCAACGGAAAATCCACGACCGCGGCGCTGCTTCACGCCATCCTGCAGTCGGCGGGAGTACGCTCATGGCTGGGAGGAAACATCGGCCGCAGTTTGCTGCCGCTGATCGATGAAATTCGGCCCGACGACTGGTGCGTTCTCGAACTGAGCAGCTTTCAGCTCGAAGATCTCGATCGGATTGCAGCCTCGCCCCAGGTTGCCGTCGTCACCAACTTCAGCCCGAACCATCTCGACCGGCACGGAACCCTCGCAGCGTATCGGCATGCCAAGCAGACGATTCTGCGCTGGCAGCGAGCCGATGACGTTACTGTGTTGAATCTCGACGATCCCGACGTTCGCAACTGGCCGGTCGGCGGCCGCCAATACGGGTTTGGAAGGTGTGAGTACGGCTACGGTCTCTTCTCAAACAACGGTCGGCTGATTGCCCGTCACGAGCAGGGTGAATACGAACTTCCGTTGGAAGGGTGGCTGAAACTACCCGGAGCGCACAATCTGCAAAATGCGATGGCCGCGGCGGTCGCGGCGATTGCAATCGATGTTCCGGCATCGGCCATTCAACGCGGCCTTGAATCCTTCGAGCCGCTGCCGCATCGGTTGCAGTTTGTCGCCGATGTTGCCAGTCGGAAATTCTACAACGACTCGCTGGCCACGACGCCGGAATCGGCGACAGCGGCTCTCAACTCGTTTGCCGAACCGGTGGTGTTGCTGGCCGGCGGTTACGACAAACAGATCGATCTGGGTGGGCTGGCTAATGCGATTTCGGCCGGCGCAAAAGCAGTTGCGCTGATGGGGCAGACGGCCGCGAAACTGGAGCGGTTGCTGGTCGATCGCAACAGTCGGAACAAAACACCACAGGTCGCTTTGCACAAATGTCTGACATTTGATGAGGCGTTCCGCTGGGCGGTCGAACGATCATCGCCCGGGGATCTTGTGCTGCTCTCGCCTGGCTGTGCCAGTTACGACTGGTTCTCAAACTTCGCCGAGCGCGGTGAGCGGTTCGTTGAATTGGTGCGCGGCCTCCTTCAGGGTTGGGATTGAAACGGGCGATGCCTCTAGTGCCTGTTGTTTGTATGTTCCGCCGCAGAAGGGTGACCGGTGAGGTGGAACCGCTCGACTGAGACAAAATGATGAAGATCATTCGGATAGCTGAGGTCGGATTAACGCTCGCGTTGGTCATCAATATGGCCCGGGCGGCAGAAATGGCCAATTGCTCGTTTCGCCTCAGGGTGACGTCGCCGCTCCCATGTCCCAAGAACCCGATGGATCCCATGATCGATTTCGGCGCGATGCTCCGAAAGGCGGGCTTGAACGGCGTGCTTGATCCCCGCTCGATTTGGGTCGTCAACGTCAGCACCGGCCAGACGGTATCGAATGCACTGAGCGAACATTTTACCTACGATGACAAAGGACGCGTGCAGTGGGTGATTGAAGATCCCGCTCACACGAAGTACGAGATCCGATTCCAGACTGCCGCACGGCGTTTTCCACTTGTTTCGCGCAGCGACACACCCCTGATCGGTACCGGTGATCTGCTGCGTTACAACACCGACGCTCCACGCCCCTTTCCGCCGATCGCCAGATTGAGTCGACTAATCGATCTTACCGGTGACGGAAAGCCCGACCTGGCCGGATGCGGCGGCTATGCCTACGCGCCGGGGTCGCCGTTCAGCGGGATTTTCTGTTACCCCCGCGTGGGCGATCCAGAGAAGTTCCAGTTTGGTGATCTTGTCCGCGTTCGCTATTTGGAGAAGTCAGACTCGAAGGACTTTAAGCACTTCACGCCTGGTTACATACATGCCGACATTGCCGATATGAACCGGGACGGGTTGCCGGACATCGCGTTTACGGCGATGAAGAAGAGTGCGCATTTATGGGGCAACATGCCCGACGTGCATAAGTCGATTCATCTCTACCTGAACACGGGACGCCAAGATGCGGGCGGCATGCCCATGTTCGTTCTCAGCGATCGACTGGAGCATCCGCAGGACTGGTGGGGACCGGTCCTGCGGTGGATCTCGACAAAAACGGCGCGGTTGATTTCGCCGTCGGATCGATGTTTCGCGGCCAAGCGGTCCGTCCCGATTGGGGCGCGTACTACATCAAAAACACCAACCCGCAAGGTTGGCCGGTGCGGCCGGCCAAACCCGTGAAGCTTGATCTGCTCGCGCGACCCTGCTTCTATGACGTCGATGTGGACGGCAAGCTCGACTGCGTCGGTCTGATCCGCGACCCCAACGGCGACAGCCGTTGGGAAGACCGCGTGGCGTGGCGAAAGAACCTCGGCGGCGATCCGCCTCAATTCGGTCGGCCCAATTTGCTCGACAAGATCGATGTGAAAGCGTGTACGTTTACCGCAGCAGTCACCGACGGACCGCGACGGGGACTGCTCGTTTCACACAACTACTCGATCAGCACGTCGTTTTTCGAACAGCCAAGGAGTCGAACAGCAGGGATGCCCCTCCAGACCGTCCCGCAGAACCCGAAACCCCTAGAAAATCGTCCTCGTTTCGTGCAGCGTCCTTTGCTGAGCGATTCCGCCGTCATCTCCAGCGACAGCAACGGCTGCTTTCCCTGCGATTGGGACGGCGACGGCGATTGGGACGTCCTTTATGGTGGCTCCTATGGGTAGGTGAGAATCCTGATCAATACGGGAAGCAGCCAGAAGCCCGTATTTGATGCGCCGCGATTGGTCCACGCGGATGGCAAACCAATTCGCCTGTTGATGAGCCGCATCTATCCCAACGCGCAGCGATACGGCCACGATCTCGGCTATCCGCTTCCGGTTTACATCGACTGGAACGCCGACGGCTTGCCCGACCTAATGCTGCCCAATCTTTCCAATCGCATCTTCTGGTACCAGAACATCGGCACGCGGCGGCGACCGAAGTTCGGTCGTCTGAAGCAACTGATTTGCGATGGTTATCCCGAATCGCAAGCAGCGCTGAAAGCGATCGCCCAGACACTGGTGCAAACCGGTTCTAACCCCCCCCACGATCCCTCGCAGCCGAGCCGCATTCGGCGATCTGACCGGCGACGGACTTCCCGACATGATTACCGCAGACGAGAACAAGACCACGACCTTGTTCGTGTAGTATCGCGACGCTGGCGGTGAACGGCGACTGCGAAGAGTTGATCCGGTGAAATTGCCGGACGGGAGCATTGTGGAAAGCTACATCCCGCCGCAATACTTCCTCGTCGACTGGGACGGAGACGGCTTGCTCGACCTGGTTTATAAGGACGGGCCTGTGTACAAGACGGATCCGGCCGTGGCCTTGAACATCGGCACGAAAACAGAACCGAAGTTCGACACACCGATTAAACTCGACTGCTACGGTCAGTCAACCGATGACCCCATCGGACACATTTACTATGGCATCCGCGATCTGGACGCCGACGGAAAACCAGATCTGCTCATCTGCACAGAACGAGGAACCTACGCCTTCTATCGCCACACGGCGTTGACGATGCGCGAGCGGCCGAAGTTCGAGTTGGGGGCCCTGGAAGTCAAGCAAGGGATCGCTGGTTCGATCCCAGTATCGCCCACTTGAAATAAGTCCGGCCGAACATTGCAGCAATATACCCATCGGCGGTCGGCGGTGCGGCCTGAAAATCCAACGGGAATCCAGTAATTACCGGATTCGGTTTTTCAGGAGCTACACCGATGCGCAAATCTCGCCCCGTACCGAACTATCGCAAGCACAAGCCGACCGGTCAGGCCGTTGCCACGTTGGGTGGCAGGGACCACTATTTCGGATCGCACAACAGCAAGACCAGCATCGCTGAGTACGACCGTCTGATTGCCGAATGGTTGGCCAACGGCCGCCACCTTCCGCACGACGATGACGGGACCAGTTTCACGGTCAACGAGTTGATCGTCACGTACTGGAATTTCGCGGTCGGCTACTACGTGAAGAATGGTGAGCCGACGGATGAAACCTGCGGTATCAAGGCCGCGCTCCGCTTCGTCCGTGAGATCTACGGCCGAACTTAGGTCCGTGACTTTTCGCCGCGGGGGCTGAAGGTGTGCCGACAGAAGATGATTGGAGCCAGCTGCGCCCGTACAACGATCAATCAGCACGTCGGTCGCATCAGACGGATGTTCAAGTGGGGCGCTGAAAACGAACTCGTTCCCGGTCGCGTGTTTTACGACATGCAAACGGTTTCTGGACTGCGGAAAGGGCGCACCAAAGCGAACGAGTCGGAACCGGTCTTGCCCGTGACCGACGCTGAGTGGTTTTCGGTAGTACTGAAACTGCTCGCAATGCATTGGATCAGATCGTCGTTGCTACGAGGCGGACGTTTCGTTCAACACACGACCCAGTTCCGCGACCTGCTGCTCTGATTCGGCAGCATGTTGCGTCGCTTCTGTAGCTTGTTGCTCAAGCTCAACGGATTGCTTGTGAGCAACTAACAAAAGTTAATGGCACTGGGTCAGATCGTTGGGTAGAGCGTTGGCGTTATCCATAACGCAAACTGCTTTACCAACGCTTTCCAATGAGGAAAGACCAAGTCGGTCAG
>CAUZTK010000140.1:0-9882 GCA_963582395.1 Planctomycetota bacterium
CAAGAAATTCATCTTGACCGAGCACACGGCGCAGCGCCTGAACATGAACAAGTTGGCGATCATCGCTCCCGAAATGAGTGCCGCGGTTGCCGTCAACTATGCCTTGTTGGATTGGAGCAAAAGGCCACACGACGACGCCGGCTTGGGAAGGGGGACCCAGCGGGGACGGGACGTGCGGGCGCTCATTTTGCTTTCGCCGGAGCAGAACCCGAAGGGGCTGCCCACCGGCCAAGCCTTGCGCAGATTGCAGAGCTCCGCCTGGCAGATTGCCTTCTATTTCTTCTACGGAGACAAAGACCAGCTCGACAAAAAGGGGGAGGCCAAGAGGATGTATAATATTGTCTCTGCGAAAAAAGGCAGTCAGAGCCGAATGTTCCTGAAAAAATTTACCGGTCTCAAATACCGGGGAACCGACCTCCTCGGCAAAAACAATCCCAGGACCAAATGTGAAGAGCACATGCTTCTGTTCCTTGACGATCACCTGAAAAAGCTGACTCGCCAGCGCTGGGTCGACCGGCGAAGCCGGTTCAATCGGAAATAACGCCGCCGCAGTTTTGGTTCTGGGACGGAACGGGCACCGCTCGACGGGTGGGTTGGGTTGCACCGGGTCGATCAATCGCTCGGAAGCGGTAGTTCGCTCTGGGCGTTTTCTGCGATCTCGTGGGCCTGCATCTCGACGGTAATTTCGCTGACCGGCTTAAATTCCGACCGGGACTCGGCCTCGCCCTTCGCCTCCAGAAGAATCTTGACCTTCCACTTCGCGACTCCAAACGGGACATCCCGGCTGCGCCACAGGACCCCCGTGTTGTGAGAGCGGCTTCGGCGGCTCTCCATCTTCATTTCACCGGTATATTTGACGGCCTGCACGTCGCCCAGCCTAATTCCTGGATTCTCCGCTTGCCCGGTTTCCGCCTTCAGTTGTTTGTAATGCTGTAACAGCGAGATGAGTGGATACACCTGCAACACCTTCGAGGTGATCGGCATCACCGGTCCGTCGCCGAACTTCCGATAACCCGCGACGATGGGGATCATCGAAACCGGAATCTGTTCGTCGTCAACAAGCTTGCCTGCGACGGCCGTTTCCGGCACCAGGATCTTATACAATCGCGCACCTGTCGGGCCGGGATCCAATCCATCTTCGGTCACCCGGCCGGTGACGACCTTGATCTCGATCCATCGGCAGGGAACCGTTTCCCCTTTGTATTCGGCCATCTTTGCTCCGACCGAGCGGATCCAGAGGTGCCTGGTCCAGGGGTCGATCTCGCCAACGGAAGAACCCGGACGACGATCCACGTAACTGTACGTCCCTTCGTATCGAACTTCGCTGCCGTCCGGCGGCAAGGTCCAGATCAAACCTTGAGCCTGGGCAGGGCCGACACTCGCCGTCAGCAGGCCGCCGAAACACAACAGACCGATTGTCACAATGCGACGGATCATATGGATCATAGAGAAGCTTTCTATAGAGACGGCATGATGATGTCGCCGTACACTTCTGGTTCGTCAGGGTTCGCTCGGTTCTTTTCAGACACGATTCCACTTGTTCCAGTCTCTCACACGATTATCCCTGTGACAAGGGCTTTCGGCCTCTCTGAGAGGGCTAGCCAGTTTTTCATTGTGGGGTATCGGGCCGGGGTCTGGCCCCTTGTAAATCCGAACTTCGCGACTCAAGCAAACTAAATTTCCCCGGCAAACTTTTATTCTCGAGAGGGCCAGACCCCTTCCCCTTCCCCAGATGGAACAACTGAGCGGCCTCGCCGGCATCGCTTCTTGACCGGCCTTGGGAGCGGACCTAGACTTAGGCAAGAGGCTTGATCCCTTGAAATCCCGCCAAACGAATTAGGTTTTGTGGGTCTGTTCAGCCCGCGATGCCACAAGCGGCAACACCCGGCTGCCGGGACTTTTCTGGATGTCTGTTATGCTACAAAATCGAGAAACGGGTGTCGGCCGTTTTGCCGACCCTGTTGGGGCGGAAGTCCGTGAAATTCAACGTTCATCGCACGAGAAAGCCTCTTGGGAGGATCATTCCATGCGTCGCGCTCTCATCGTTTTCTGTCTGACGTTCTGCATTCCGGCGCTGTCGACACTTGGTGCCGAGAACATTCCCGACACATCAATCAAAGCTCCCCGACCGGGCCCGATCAACGCCGCACACATTGTCATCAAGGGTAATTATCCTGAAGGTCCCCAGACACCCGGACTGTTCGGCGACCTGCTGGAAGGGCTCTCCGACGGCATCGCCCGGCTCGACAAAGCCGCCGCCGATGAAAAGATTTCGACCGTCATCCTTAGGCTGCGCAACCCCGTCATTGGCTGGGCGAAGCTGTACGAGTTTCAACAGGCCATCGGGCGCGTGAGGGCCCGGGGGAAGAAAGTCTATGCCTGGCTCGATAGCGGTTCGTCCATGGACTACCTGCTTGCCGCCTCGTGCGACCAAATCATCATGCCCGAGTCGGGGGTGCTGATGATGCTCGGATTACGGGCCGAGGTGAGCTTCTATAAGAACATGTTCGACAAGCTCGACGTTAAAGCCGAGATGCTCCGCGTCGGCGAATTCAAGTCGGCCGCCGAACCGTACACCCGAACCGAAATGAGCCCCGAGTTTCGAAGCGAAATGGAGGCCATTCTGGACGACTACTATCGGCAGATGGTCGATGCCGTCGTCGCCAGCCGCAAGCTGCAGCGCGAACAGGTCATCGCGGCCATCGATTCCGGACCGCATACGGCGCGGGCCGCGAAAAAGCTGGGACTGATCGATCGCATCGCCTATGAAGACGAAATCGAGGAAGTCATCAAACGCGAAAACGCGAACCTGCCGCTGAGCATCAGCAAAAGCTACGGCAAAAAGAAAATCGACACCGATTTCAGCGGTTTCGGCGGCATGATCAAGATGATGAACCTGTTAATGGGCGTCAAGCCGTCGAAACGGGGCAGCAGAATTCCGAAAATTGCCGTCATTTACGCGACCGGCGCGATCATGAGCGGCCGGAGCAAGCAGGACCTCTTCGGGCAAGGCATTCTGGGGGCCGAAACGCTGATCAAGGCTGTTCGCAGTGCCAACGGCGACGAGACCGTCAAAACGATCGTGTTACGGGTCGACAGTCCCGGCGGCAGCGCGCTGGCCAGCGACTTGATGTGGCGGGCCTTGGAGAAGGTTGAGAAGCCGTTGGTCGTGAGCATGGGAGACGTGGCTGCCAGCGGCGGCTATTACATCTCGATGGGGGCCGATCACATCTTCGCCGAACCGGGCACGCTGACCGGCTCGATCGGCGTGGTCGGCGGCAAGTTCGCGCTGAAGGGCCTTTTCGAGAAGATCGGCATCACGACTACCGTCATCAGCCGCGGAAAAAATAGCGGCGCCCTGAGCAGCCTCAACGGCTTCAGCGACAGCGAACGCCGGGCCATGACCCGCATGATTCAAGAAGTTTATGACCAATTCACGTACAAGGCCGCGCAGGGCCGCAAGATGCAGCACGCCGACTTGGAGAAACTGGCCCGAGGACGCGTCTATACCGGCGCGATGGCCGTCAAGGTCGGACTCGTCGACAAGCTGGGAACGCTGGAGGACGCGATTACCCACGCCACCCGTCTGGCCGGTCTCGATCCCAAGGACAAGATCAAACGGCTGGTCCTTCCCAAGCCGGCCAGCCCCTTCGAAGCTTTGTTCGGTCCGACCGATTCCGACACCCGTCTCAGCCGCGCGCAGATCGGCGCTTTTGTGCAATCTTTGCGAGCGATTTCCCCCGCTGCGGCCGAGCAGTTGAAAGCCGTCAATATTGTGAACCAACTGGCCCGCGAAAAGCGGCTCACTCTGATGCCCTTCCGTCTGCGGGTCGAGTAGCACTCCACCGCCAGGGTCTGCGCGTCCTAATAAATCCGTGCCATCTGTTCGGGTTCTCGACCAGGACCCGCTGTCGCTCACAACTGCACGATGCTGCCAGCTGACAACTCCTCAGTCTCTGCGGGAGCCGCCGCCGCAAAGCCTTGTGACAATTGTAGGCGGCAAGGGCACCGGAATTCATGTCTGACACGCCCATGGAACCCGTTTTAACAGTCAACCGGCTCAGCTACCGGTACCCCAACGGATTTCAGGCACTCCAGGAGATTAACTTCTCGATCGGTCTGGGCGAGACCGTCGGTTTAGTCGGCCCGAGCGGGGCGGGCAAATCGACCCTGTTGATGCACCTCAACGGTCTGTTACCCGAGACGGCGCAAATGGTTCCTGTCTCCGACGGCTCAGCAGCCGTGCACGTTGCTGGATTGCCGGTTGTCAGAGAGAACCTCCAGGAAATCCGCCGGCTGGTTGGGTTTCTGTTCCAGGACCCCGACGATCAACTTTTCTGCCCAACGGTTCGAGAGGACGTAGCTTTCGGCCCTTTGAATCTTGGGTTGCCTCGGGAAGAGGTCGAACGTCGCATCACCGAAAGCCTGCAAGCGGTCGGTCTGGACGATTACCAACACCGCAGCACGCTGCAGTTGAGCGTCGGTGAACGGAAACGCGTCTGCCTGGCCGGTGTGTTCGCCTGTAGTCCCGCCCTGTTAGCACTCGACGAACCGACGAGCAACCTCGATCCACGGGCGCGGAAAAACCTGTGCAGAATTTTGGATCGGTTCGCCGGAAGTCAGATTATCGCCAGCCACGACCTCGACTTGATCGTCGAGTTGTGTGATCGCGTGGTCGTGTTGGACAAGGGCCAGCTCCACGCCCACGGTTTGCCGGAAACGGTCCTTTCCGACGCCGCTTTGATGGAGCAGCATGGACTGGAAGTCCCCCTGCGACTCAGGCTTCGACGGCAAGGTCAGGCACCAAAGTCAGCCTGAAGCTGGGTTTTGTCGCGTCGAGCAGAGAATCCTCTTCTCGCCACTCACCACGGGAGCCAACTTTCCAGTAGCAAGCCCTTTTCGACAGCCAGAAAATCTGGCCGCATCCTAAAAATCCGAAAAACCCGATTGGCGAGCGTGTCTTGCTCAAAGTCCGGGATTCGCCTAAACTGTGGAGCACGACCGCTGAGATTCCGTTCAGAGTTTTTTACGTTTGATCTCCTTTCCTTCCGATCCGAATGATAGCCGGTGGTTGATACCAGACGGCACAGAATAAGCGGGTTGATAGCGTTAGCCGTGGGGAGTTCGCATATGCGAAGATATTGGACGCGTTGGATGCAGTCGGTTTTGTGTGTGCTGTGCCTGCTTTGTGTCGCGGCACCGACCGTCGCGCAAGACAAGGAAGACGAGTACTTCGAATTGATGAAGGTGTTCGTCGAAACGTTCGAGCAAATTGAACGCAACTACGTCAAGGACATCGACCGCCGCGAACTGATGGAAGCCGCCATTCAGGGCATGCTGAAAAAGCTCGATCAGTATTCCGCCTACATCAGCCCCGAAGACAAGGAGCGGTTTGAGCTGGACGTCAGCCAAGAGTTCGGTGGGATCGGTATCCAGGTCCATATCGACGACACAAGCAAGCGGCTGACGGTCATGACTCCTCTGCCGGGAACGCCGGCTTACGAGTCCGGAGTTCGGGCCGGCGACGTGATCATGGAAATCGAAAGCAAATCGACCGAGGGATTTTCCATCACCGATGCCGTCAAACTCCTGAAAGGAAAGCCCGGAGACGCCGTGACGATCGGCGTTCGGCACGAAGGATCTGTTGAGATCGAGCAGATCGAGATTGTGCGGGCTGTCATTCGCGTAGCGACAGTCCTGGGCGACACGTACAAAGAGAATTCGGAGTGGAACTTCATACTCGATGACGAAAACAAAATCGGATACATTCGTCTGACCCATTTCAGCCGCCGCAGCGCCCAAGAACTGAAGAATGCCTTGGGAACGCTCAAGTCGCAGGGTGTGAAAGGCCTGATTCTCGATCTACGGTATAATCCCGGCGGACTGCTATCACAGGCGACCAGGATCGCCGATATGTTCGTCGAGAGCGGTAAAATTGTCAGCACCAAAGGCCGAAACACGCGGGAGCGCGTCTGGACCGCTAAAGAGAGGGGGACCTTCAGCAGTTTTCCGATGGCGGTCCTTGTCAACCGTTACAGCGCTTCGGCCAGCGAAATTGTTAGCGCCTGTCTGCAGGATCACAAACGGGCCGCGATCGTCGGAGAGCGAACATGGGGAAAGGGAAGCGTTCAAAACGTCATCGAGCTGGAAGGCGGTTCCAGTGCTCTGAAACTGACGACCGCCAGCTATCATCGTCCCAGCGGGAAAAACATCCACCGCTTCCCCGGTGCCAAGAAATCGGACGAATGGGGTGTGATGCCCGATGAAAAATTCCGGGTCCGCTTTAGCGGTCAAGAAATGGGGCAGTACCTCAAGTATCGGCGCCAGCGCGACGTGTTGAGCAAGCAAGGTCCGCCGAAAAGCGATTTCGAAGACCGACAGCTCGCCAAGGGGGTGGAGTTTATCCGCGAGAAACTGGGGCTCGACAAACCAGGCGAGAAAAAGACCGAGCCGGCGAAGCCCAAAGAGAAGCAGGAAAAAAACACCACCAAGAACGATGCGAAGAAAAAGCCGGACAATTCGGCGGCAAAAGGGCCGCGACGAATCCGGTTGCCCGTTGGCATCGCCGCATAGGTTGGCCTCTAAACGCACACAATCGCACAACCGAAGAGGGTGGTTGAGGTTGATATTCTCCCCAGCGCGCGTCCGTGGCAGAGTACCGCGATGCCATGGGTTCCGGTACCCGTTGAACTGGATCTTACGAAGAGAGTTCGCGCCGTGCGATGCCCTTGGTTAGCTCTTCGTTGTAGACGAACAGCGCCGGTGTACCGCCCGTGTGGACGAAGACAACGTTCTGCTGCTCGGTGAAGCGTTGCTGGCGAATGTGGTCGATCAGCCCGGCAGCCGCCTTTCCGCTGTACACCGGGTCGAGCAGGATGGCCTCGGTGCGGGCTAGCAGGGCGATCGCTTCTAAACATTCTGCCGATGCTTTTCCGTAACCGGGACCGATGAAGTCGAAGCTGATGTCGAGGTCAGGCCGCTCCAGCCTGGTATCAATGCCGATCATTTCCGCGGCACCGTTGGCGATATGGGCCATATCGGCCTGAGTGTCCCATTCCCAGCGAATGGGACAAATGCTGCGAACCGGGCAGTCGAGTCCCAATGCCACCGCAGCCAGCACCAGACCTGAACCGGTCGAGCCGGCCGAGCAGACGTAGATGGCATCGGGGACAAACCCTTGCTGTTCGGCCTGTTCGACGATCTCAACAAGGCAAAGAAGATAGCTAGCCGCGGCCAGCGGTTTCACCGTATCTCGGTCCCAGGAGTAGACCGTGCGGCCCTGCTGATGGAACCGCTCGGCGGTGGCGGCGATTCGCTCATCCAGTTGCGTTCCGACCTGCTCCTCGACGATTTCGTAACTCGCCCCGAGCAGATGATCCAGCAACAGATTCCCCTGAACCGGATCGGGTCCGTCAGCCGGTTTTCCGCGGCCCAGGACGAGGTGACAATCGAGCCCCGCTTTGGCGCAGGCGGCAGCCGTCTGCCGGCAGTTGTTGCTCTGAACGCCGGCCCCCCAAACAAACAGGTCGGCCTGCTGCCGCAGCGCATCGGCCAACAGAAACTCGTTGTGTCGTGTCTTATTTCCGCCGAACGTCAGACCCGTGCAGTCGTCACGTTTGATGTAGACCTGAGGTCCGCCCAGCGCTTTCGAAAACCGGTCGAGCCGTTCCAGCGGCGTCGGCAGATGTCCCAGCGGAAACCGAGGCAGCCGATCGACGTGCTCACGAAGTTGATCTGTACTTAAATGTGATTTTGTTTGCGACATTGAAAAATCTTTCGCTCTGTGAGTGTTTTCAGCTTCTATACTTCCAGCGGTCACGAATTGCGGTTCTTCGGGAGGGCGAAGCTCCCGCTGAGCCGTGGAAGTCATCGATCTGACGGCTCGGCAGGAGCCTCGCCCTCCCTCAATCTGTGGCCGTGCCGAGTATAATGAGCATGCGGCGGATTTTCCTGCCGTGGCGTCCGGCGTCACACGACCGGGCTGATTAGCCCGGCACCGGAAAAGAATCCGGATCGATTCACCGGCGGCACAACACGCCAGCGGTCGCTACTTCTCAAGAATCCAGATGTTGCGGAACCGCACCGGGTTGCCGTGACCCTGCAGAAACAGCGCCCCCGGCTTTTCGTCGTTCTGGCTCCCGCCGGGGGTCGTGCCCGGTAGTTTTAGCTTGTCGTGAATCACAACGCCGTTGTGGAGAATGGTTGTGACGGCGGCGGCGATCTTCTCGCCGGCATCGTTGAACCGAGCCGCCTTGAAATCGACGTCGTATGTCTGCCAGGAGAGTGGTGGCAGACACATGTTGACCTGCGGACTCGCGATTTTGTAAACGCCGCCGCACTCGTTGTCCTCCCCGGTCAGTCCGAACGAATCGAGGATCTGACATTCATACTGATCGAGCAAATACATGCCGCTGTTGCCGCGTCCCTGCCCGTGATGCTGCGGCATGAAGGGCGTGCGGAACTCCAGATGCAGTGTGAAATCCTTAAATTTGCGTTTCGTTCTCGCTCCCACGGCGAGTAGATTGCCCTCTTCCAGCTTGCCGTTTTCCCACGTATCTACACTCGTCCCATCGAACAACACCCGGGCACCTTGCGGCGGCAGAGTACCGAGCGTTGGAGACTTGCGTTCGATTTTTTTGGCCTGGAAGGAGACGTTGCCCTCGGCCGTTCCCGAAAAAACACCGTTCTTGATCTCGCCCCGGAAGTTCTTCCCAGTGAGTTTGGCGACCCCGTCTTTGATTTGACCGGAAAGCGGAACCTTGGTTTTTCCGTCCCAGCCGGCTCCCGGCAAACCCTTGGCGAACAGTACGGCGTCGAACCGACCGTTGCCGCGGGCAATCACCTGCACGCCCAGTTTGGTTTCCTGACCGATGGTGCCTGCGTATTCGCCCTGAACCACGAAATCGGCCCCAGCGTTCTCCCCGTTCACGAACACTGATTTCTGTTGCTGTTCCGCCGCCGGAAGCAGCACAGTCGATAGTGCAAAGAACAATCCGAAAACGAGACGTCTGATCTTCATGTGCATGCTTGAGCTCTCCGGTTCGGGTCGTGGGATCTCAGTTCCATGGCTAATCTAGCTTACCCGTTTCCGCTTGGCGAAACTACCGGCCGAGCGATGCATTTCCGGAGCCGAACCGTGAGGATCTATAGGGCGTCGAGACGAAAGCCCATCCGTGTCAGACGTTCGGCACTGTGACGCCCAACTGGCCGGCCAATTCCCGCAACAACTGCCAAGTTCCGTCGTCGAGCGGAATCCCCTCGTCGGCTCGCTGTTGGCAGAATGCCGCGGCACGGTCGCCCGGCAGACGAATCTCGTTCACCCCCGGCTTGCGAGGCGTTGTGCGGACATAGTCGATCAGCTTGTCGGCTTGGGCGAGAAAATGCGGCCGTCCGAAAAACCGCTCCGGGTCCCAGAGCAGCAATAACACGTTGTTCGTTCCCGGTGCCGACTCGGGCGCCGGCGGACAGAACCCCCCCGACAGGCCTCCCACCAGAAGATCGAGCAACAGTCCCAGACCGAACCCCTTGTAGTCGCCTTGCTGGCCACCCATCGGCAACAGTGTGCCACGGGGATCGGTGAAACGGACCGATGGATCGGTCGTCGGGTTGCCTTCGGCATCTTGCAGCCAGCCCGGCGGACACTGTTGGCCGTTGACGTAAGCGACCTGCACTTTGCCATTGGCGACGGCCGAGGTCGAGATGTCGAGCACCAACGGCTCACCGCTGGTAGGAACGCCGATAGCCACCGGGTTCGTGCTGATCCGCGGCGCGGTCCCACCCGGCGGTGAGACACACTGCAACACGCCGTTGTCGTTGACTGTCATCAGACCAGCCAGTCCCGCGCGGGCCACAATTTCGACCCATTCGCCCAGTCGGCCTACG
>CAUZTK010000141.1:0-9841 GCA_963582395.1 Planctomycetota bacterium
TTGGCGAAATCTTGAGCAACTTAGCGCTGTCGTATTAGGATGACGGCCGAAACGTCGTTCTGCCGCTGTTGGCCGGTGACCCGACAACAATTGTGACCATGTGGTGACTATGTCGATTGTCTAAAACGGTCTGGACACAACACAGGCGATTCGTAAAATCCCGCCTACTTTCTCGACCTGAGGAAGTTGTTTACGTCCGGCTGCATCTGGTCAGCGATCTTCACCCGACGATTCTGCCACCCGTTGCAAACTCCCGCGCCGAATGCAGATTCCCGCATTGAAACCGCAGTCTCCCCCGCTCTCCGACCCAGTTTTTGAAAAGAGGACCCGCCGCATGAATCCAAGACAATGGACGTTCTGCGTTTTATGCGGAACGACGCTACTGGCCGTCATTGGATGTTATTCGCACTATCCCCACTCCATCTATGGACCGGGAGGCTATCCGGGCACCTATTCCAATCCACCGCTGGGCAGTGGAGCACCGGGCGGGACGGTTGTTCCTCAGGGTTCCTCCTTCCAGGGGCCCGGCGCGGCGTTGTCGCCTGGCGCACAGACTTTCAACTCACAACCTCTGGCCGGAGGCGGTCCGTCGCAAGGTAGGCAGCCGGGTCGTAGTGGCGGCGACGCGCCGATCTACGATTCGAACCGAGACGGTCTTCAAGCAGACGGGGTAAACAAACCGGTTCCGAATTACCCAAATTCGAACGACGTCCGAGACTTCGAGGATACGAAAAAATTCGACGGTTTCGACGGTACTGATGCATTCGGCACCGACGACGGGCGCGGAGCCGGCGACTCGAAAGCTCCATTCGGGTCAGGCAGTTCCAATCAGTCTCCCTTCGATGGGGCTGCATTGAACGACGCGGATGATGCTGAACCCTTCATCTCCCCGATCATCCCGGTCAAACCCGTCTCGACGGCGAAAATACTCGTGAAGGATGCGACCCGCCGCAACCGCCCAAACCCGTACAAGTATGATCGTAAGCACTACCGCTGGCTGCGCGGTGTCGTCGATTACGACGATGAAGACGGAACATGGAACATCATTTACAACCTGCAGCCGGACGAAAACGACGAGTTCGGCGGAAGCATGACGCTGCTTGGTCTCGGGCAGAAACCGGAACTCGAAAGCCACGACGTGGTGCTCGTCGAAGGCCGCGTCGACTCGGACCATCGAGACGCGCTCGGCAAGCCCCAATTTCGCGTAAATCGGCTCCAACGCCTCGCGCCGAGCAGATGACCTGTAGCGCCGATGACAATTCGTGCGCCGCTTCCAGCCGTTTCGGTCCGTGTACCACCGAATGACCGTCCGGTTTTCGCTCCCAGAGATTGCCCGCTTCTGCCGTCGTTTGGCTGACAAACCACCGAAACGCGGGTGAAGTATTCAGCCGGCAACGGCCGGTTGCCGGCCTGGCCGGCGACTGATCGCATCGGCCCGGTACAGCGGTTCCGGCAAGCGGTGTCCGTGAATGAGCAAGCAGGTCATGCGGACCGCGTCCGCGATGTTGATGTGCTGTCCCGGTGAAACTATAGATGGGACAAGACGATTCTTTCGCTTTGATCGCCATCCCCAGCAGATGACCGTTGTGTGTCACTGCTCGAGAATCACTGGCCGCCATGCCGTTCAGATCGACCGACCCTAACAACAGTTTCTTGCTGACACCGATCGTCACGGTGTCGGTCATCACGCCCAGACAGGTGGCAATGCCCGCCCGACGCGGATGCAGCAGGCCGTTTCCGTCTACGAAAACCAAATCGGCCGTCCGATGTTCCGCCTCAACCCGCACCAGCAATTCCCAAAGCACCGGAAGCTCGCGAAAGGCGAGCAAACCGGGAATGTGCGGAAAGGTGATCTGCCGATGGAGAGTCGTCGACCACAGTAGCATGCCGGTTGCCGTCTCGACTTCGGCATAGGCGGCCACGGCACGGGTTCGCGCCGGATAAGAAACGTCGACACCGGCAACGGTCTCGGGCGTCTCGCGAAACGGAGGGAGCGAGACCGTCTTCGCCATCTGCAGTTGGAGTTCAATCAGCCGCTCGAGTGGTTTATCCGAATCGAAATCGTCGAAGCCGAACCGGGCCAGATCGACAAGGCCGCCGTCGATTTTGACTGATTCTTCTTGCAGGTGGCGAACTTTCGTCTGCTCGTTTCCTCTGAAAGAGAGACCCAGCGCTCCGGTGCTGCGGACGACGCGATGGCACGGACAATCCCGGCGGTGGCGATGATCGAGCATAAATTCGCCCACCCATCGCGCCGCCGATCGGCTCCCCAGCGCAGCAGCCAGAGCACCGTAGGTGGTCACCCGCCCGCGTGGAACCTGCGCGAGCAGAGCGGTCAGTTCCTCGTACAGATTTCGGAATTTCCCAATTCACGGCGCCCTTCACCCGTCGAGCATGACCCGCGGCACACCGATGTCGATCACGTGGACCGTTCCCGTCAGTTCTCGACTTTCGTCGGTATTGAAGCCTTTTTTCCGCGCCACAAACGTCGCCGTGTGATCGGCCCGCACACAGTGGCCTATCGATAAGCCCGTATCGCAGTCCATTCCCGAAGGAAGATCGATAGCCAATACCTTGGCATCGGCCGCGTTGATTCTCTGGATGATGGTCGCATACGGTTCGCGAATATCTCCGAGAGTGCCGGTGCCCAGCAACGCGTCGACAATCCAATCGGCCTCGGCAAGCCGGCCCTCCAGTTCGTTCGCATCGAATTCGGTCCCGAAGACGTGAAGGGGAGTTTTCGCGGCGGCTATGACGCGGTAATTGACGGCCGCATCTCCTCGCAACTCCTCCGGATCGCAGAATAGCAGCACGCTCACCTTAGACCCGCGGTTTTCCAGATGACGGGCGATGACGAAGCCGTCGCCGCCGTTGTTTCCCTTGCCAGCGCAAATGACAACCGGCCCGTCGACGCCCAGCTCGATGAACAATTCCGCCGCTCCGCGGCCGGCGTTTTCCATGAGAACCACACCGGGAAGGCCAAACAGTTCGATTGCCCGCCGATCGATCTCGCGGACCTGCGCTCGGCTCATAGAATGTCGCGGCAGGGGAAGGATCTTCCATACCTTGGGATCATGCACGAAACAAATTCCGGCTTGGAGTGTACGATCCTCTGGATTTTTAAAATTCTGGGGATCTGAAATCGGGAGGCTGCTGTGTGCATGCTCTTTTGCATCCAGTACGTTGACAGTTTGAGAAACGAGAGTATCGATTCGCTCGCCCCACCCGCAAGGGTGCCACAGTGCCGAAATTCCAAGTGTCTGTCCAGTTTTGGTTTTCGAGGTTTTTTGCTACGATTTTTCAGTCAATACCAAACGGACGTGCGGAGGAGCTTCCACGTGCAGAGGATCGAGGTGTGATCGAAATTTACGCGGACCGCTGGGCCCTGATCACGGGGGCCTCCACCGGAATCGGTGCCGAGTTTGCGCGTTTGTTGGCAGCGCGGGGCATGCACCTGATCCTGGTGGCCCGACGCGGTGAGTTGATGAACGAGTTGGCTGAGGACCTGCACACTCGACACGGCGCGAAATGCAAGGTGATTGTCAGCGACTTGTCTGATCCCCAACAGGCTAAGCGAGTGATCGATGAGGTTGATTCTCAGGACATCAGCATCGAGCTGCTCGTCAACAACGCCGGTTTTGGCGTTGTCGGTGACATTCAAAGCATCGACCCGGCACGGGTGGCGAAGATGATTCGGCTCAACATCGGTACTCTGTCGGAGATGACGTATCGTGTTCTGCCCGGCATGCTCGAGCGTGGTCATGGCGCGATTATCAACGTTTCGTCGGTCGCAGGTTTTCAGCCGGTCGCCTACATGGCGGCCTATTCGGCGAGCAAAGCCTACGGGCTGCACTTCAGCGAAGCGCTTTGGGCCGAAGCCCGCGACCGGGGCGTGACCGTCATGGCGCTCTGTCCGGGAGTGACCCGCACCGAGTTCTTCCAGCGAGCCGGTGTCCCCAACTGGCTGAAGAAACAGCGGTCTCAGTCGCCCGGTCAGGTTGTCCGCCGAGCCATGAAAGCGCTGGAGAAACGACGGCCCTACGTGGTCAGCGGCTGGTACAACTATCTGCGTTCCTTGGCGGTCCGTCTGGCGACGCGGCGAATGGTTGTGACCGAATCGATGAAGTATTTCCGTCCCTTCAGAAAGAACGACGAATCGGAAAATGACCAGCCAAAATAACACGACGTCGAAGTCGAGTAATCTGGCTACCGTAAGAGGCCGGGCTGCTGCTCACGTCTTCGGCGGCAGACACTCCGCCGAGACTTGATAAAGATGGCATACCAGCCTATCAATTCTCTGTTCCAATCGAGTTTGTCGCGGTAACCCGTCTTCGTTTTTGTTGTCCAGCTGCAACGTCTGTCTTTCTTCCACCAGCCGGGCGATCTTGTTCGCGAGGTTTTGGTTGTCCTGAGGAAGTGGGAACTCGCGCAGAACTCGGTAGTTGATTTCCAGATTGACTCCCCATCGTTTGGCAGAGTGCTCGAACCATCGTCGCACCAGAGTTGAATTCAGGATGTCGGTGAGGGTCGGCAGCTCGAAGGGCGATCTCGTCGTAGATAGCAGCAGATTGACTGAAAAGCCGACAAACGTCGGCCGAACCGCCCACACAAACTTCGGCACCCGCCCCATCTGTATGCTCAGGATTCACGGCCGGGTAAACAGCCGCTCAACGCGCGGCCAATGCAGTTGCCACCATTCGATGCGGCCACGTCGCGTTTCACGGCGACGTTCGAGGATTGACCGAAATCGCTGCAGATGGCGCCTGATGCGTGGTAGCCGGTTAGCGTGGGAGCGCTGGTGCGTGTCAGGTACAGCACCGAATGTGTCGGCCCGTCCGGCAGAGAATATCGCCCCAGTGCCGCCGTTTTGTAATCGGGGCGGAGGAACGATCGTTCGAAATCAGAGAACGCCAGCCGTTTGACTTCTGAGGCGGTGAGCACGAAAACACCCTCGCCGACCCGCAAATCGATTCCGAATTCACGTTGGTGTCGTTTGGTGATGCAGGGCGGATTCTCGGCCATCCTCTGCCGGACCTCGTAGAAATCGCCGAGCATCTACGAACAATCGAGGTGGCCGATCAACGTGTCTGGCCGGCTCAGCGTCAACCAGCCGTGGCAGAACAAATCACGCTGCGGGACCTCGAATATTGCCGTGTTTGTCCCCTCGAAATTGTCCGTGGCGAGGGATGTTGACCGGCTCAACAGGTCGCAACGAGGGAGCAGTTCCTCGACCTTGGCCGGTTCAGCGGATAGATCGAGGACTTGGCAGTTTTGCCGATGGCGTCCGGTTCTCAGCCGAAAGATGAGGTGTTGGCCGCAACGTCGGGAAAGATCGGTGCTTTGCCCAACAGCACGATTTCTTCGAGTGTGGTTTCCGCCTGCAGCCGGTCGATCAGTTTTCGGGCCCCTTGGGAACCGGTCTAGTAGTTGTGGACGATGAACGACAACAGCCTGCCGGGACGCAACAGATCGAGCCCGCGGTGCAGAAAGTAATACCAGAGATCCATTCGCGGTTCTCGCCATTTTTGGCCGAGAGGTGTCGCGGCAATGCGGTCGAACAGGGGTTTGGCGTTCAACTCGCGCCTGTACGGAGGGTTTCCGATGACGACGTCGCTCAGGTCGTCGAACAACCGGTTGCTGGAGCGGAAATCAGAACCGGTCAAAGAATCGGCCCAGCGAATATTCGCCCGGATGATTCTCCGGGTCTCGGCAGCGGTGGATGGTTCCGGTGCGACCCGATCGAAAAGCCGTGACCGCAGCGACGTGACTGCTGCGGAATCGACATCGACCCCGAACAGATGCCGGCGAAGGATCTTCAGGCGAGTTGCCGACGAGGTGTGTGAGCATCTTGGGGACAACAAAGTCCCCCGCCCGGGCGAGATTTTCCTGTGGCGTCACGGTCGAGCTTTCGCACCAAGTTTGTAGCAGGTCGAAAGCTGCTCGCAGAAATGCGCCATCTCCGCATGCCAGGTCGAGAATTCGCAGCGGCTCGCCGTCACACGGAAGATGCCTTTGCAACATCGGCCCCAAAGAACTATTGAGCATATCCTGCACGATGAAGCGGGGCGTGTAATAGCTGCCCAGCTCGCGCCGTGTTGTGTGTCGGCGGCGTGATGTTGCGATAATGACTTCCATGTCCGTTTGCCGGGTCGTAGGTCACTATCAAACCGCGACGACTGGTCGCGGCAATCCCATTAACCAAGACCTTCTCGTCAGAACGGGATCGCTGGACACCGTGTCGCAGAATTGTGCTCGGTGATTTAACTGAACAACCGCTTGACGACGTTTCCGCCGTCGACAATTTTCATCGGCCGGCCCAGCGGACTGATGTTTTCGCTGCGCGGATTGACGCGCAGTGAATGGCAGATCGTGCAGAACAAATCAGCAACCGTGACGGGATCGTCTTTCACGGCGGTCCCATCGTCCGTCGAAGCGCCGACGACCTGCCCTCCCTTCACGCCGCCGCCGGCCAGGGCCAAATTGAAGACGCGCGGATAGTGATCACGTCCGGTGCGGGGATTGACGCGCGGCGTGCGGCCGAATTCGCCCATCCAAACCACCAATGTGCGCTGGAGCTGGCCGCGCTGTTTCAGGTCGGAAACGAGTGCCGCCAGCGCCGGGTCGACCTGACCGGCCAAATTGGCGACACGATTGAAGTTGTCTTGATGCGTGTCCCATCCGCCGGAACGGACCTCGACATAGGTTGTTCCCGCTTCAACCAGCCGCCGGGCCAGCAAGCAGCCGCGCCCGAAGTTGGTGTCACCGTACCGCTGGCGAACTTCCGTTGGTTCGTCGCTGAAATCAAACGCTTTGACGTTCTGGCTGAGCACCAAGCTCGCCGCCTTGCCGTACAATCGACGGTGGTTGTCGACGACCACCTTGCCGCCGCGTTCGGCGAAATCCTCTTCCAGCCGCCCCAGCAATCGCAGGCGGCGGTTGTAACGCCGCCTGGAGACCGCATTAGCGACGTTCGCTGGCAGCCGGCCGGGATTGGTCACGATGAACGGCTCGTAATCGACGCCGAGAAAACCGGCGCCTAGGGTCGGGCCGACCGAAACGACCGCCGGCAGCTCGAAATCGAGGTCGGCAATTTCTTTGGCAATATTCGCCCCCAAGCTGGGATGCTTGACGCTTCCAGAGGGAATGTAACCGGTGTGCATCTGGTAGGTTGCCCGTCGGTGAGCACCCTCTCGATTCGTCATCGACCGCACCAGGGCGAGGTCCTGCATCATCTGGGCAGTCTGTTCCCAGCCTTTGGCAATGCGGATTCCAGGAACGGCCGTCTCGATGTCTTCGGTCGATCCGCCGTTTGTACTGTACGGCTTCGGATCGAACGTCTCAAATTGGCTCGGCCCTCCCTGCATCCACAGCAGAATCATCGAGCGGCCCTGCTTGCGCAGTTCGGCCGCTTGCAAGCTCATCAGGTCACGGAAATTCAGAGACCCGGCGAGAGCGGCACCGGCGGAAACGTGCTGCAGAAAGTTGCGGCGAGTAAACCCCGGTCGGCCGACCCGAACCTGCTGGTGATGAAATAAACTCATCGTGTTGCCTTCCTGATCCTGTCCGTAATTATTCACCGGCGACGTCAGGGGGAACAGACGCACTTACCCTCTCGGCTCGACCAGTTTTCGGTTCGTGGTCTTCTTAACTGCTTTTATCGTTTCGTGAGAAACTCGCTCGAATTCAGCAAGCTCCACATCAGGTCTTCAAAGGCTTCCTGCCTGTCGTTTACTTGACGAATGTATTCGACTGAGATCTTCAGTTCCTTCTCCGACGGCTCACGAACCAACACCTGCAGATAGAGTTCGCTGACGGCGATTGTGTTGTCGTCGAAGCGGCGCAGAATCTGGCCGAGCCGTGTATTGCGATCGCTGCGAATCCGGTTGTTGACCAGCTCTGAGTTCATCATGAACAGCGCCTGCGGAATGGTGCCGGTGGTATCTTGCTGCGGCGTGGACGGGTCAAATCCAAACAGGGCCGCAAATCGGGCGCGCGGCGAACGGTTGCGGCCGTTGGGCCCAGCCGGGCGACGTTTTCGCCTTTGCCTCCCGGCGTCTTGCACTCCGAGCGCGTTGGTCATGGCATTGTAGATCTGATCGGCCCGCAGTCGGATGGGAACGGCAGAGGCAAACGGCGGAGTTGTGTCGGATGCATCGCGGGCACGGATTTCCCGCTGGTAGGCGTCGGTGCCGGCAATTGTGCGGAACAACCACTTGATGTCGTGACTGTTGGCCGTAAAGCCGGCAGAGAGCAAATCCAGAACTTCCGGGAACGCCGCGTCCCGTTCCGGTCCAATGTCGTCGACCGGCATGTAGAATCCTTCACCGAGCAGCTCGGCCCAGATGCGGTTAACGAACGCCCGCGCAAACCAGGGGTTCTTCGTTGAAGTCACAGAGCGGGCCAGCGCTTCGCGCCGCTCGACGTCTTTCAGGTCACGCTGCGGTGACGATTGGTCGACAAAAAAGACCGGATCGATGCGTCGGCCCCGCGACGACGGATCACTCAAATCGGGCATGAAATACTCGATGGTGCCTCGCCTGCGGTTGTTCGGCGGACGCACTTTTTTCAACTCGGCGATGCTGAGGACCTGGTCCTGGTCGGTGTCGGCCCGCCGTAGCAACCGATCGAACACTTTTCCGATCGGGCTGTCTTTGGTTTCGGTGCGAGTCAGCTTGCCGTCGTTGTTAGCATCGAGCCGCCGCATCAAAACAGCGGGTTTGGGGAAACCTCGCCGACGGCGGTTGATGTCCAAAGAAACAACCTCGAACGATCTGCGGTCGGAGTCCTGATTGCGGCGGATGCGAATTCGCGGGAAGTAGGCCGCCAGTTGGTGAAACTGCTCACGCTTCCAGACGTCGTTGGGATGGTCGTGACAGTTGGCACACTGAATCTGAATGCCGAGGAAGATCCGCGAGGTTTCGGCGGCCAGTTCCCGAGCCTGTCCGCCGTGGGCAAACAAGAGTGCCGTCTCGCCATTCTCGGTCACGTCGCCGGTGGCGGTCAACAGTGCTGTGGTGATTTCGTCCCAGCCTTGATTCTGCCGAAGTTGCTCGGTCATCCACAATTCGAACGTCCTTTGTGCCCGCCGGGATCGCTTGTCGGTCGCGCGGAAAAAAATCACGTCCCGCCAGTATCGCGCCCAGTTTTCGGCGAACTGATCGCTAGCGACCAGCCGGTCGATCAACTTCATACGTTTTCGAGGATTGGGATCGATCCCGAACAAAGTGCTTTCAGCAGGAACAGGCAACCTGCCGGCCAAATCTAACGTGACCCGCCGCAGAAAATCTTCATCGCTGGTCTGCGGAGCAAGATCGGTGCCGGTTTTGTGTAACTCTTTGGCAATCAGTTTGTCGACCCAGACGGCGACGTCGGACGCGGTGCGGGAACGCAATTCGACCTGCTGCGGCTCACCCGCTTGCGCGAACGGCGAAACAGTGGCCGGCAGCAAAAACAGTATCCCCGCCGGAGCCAGCGCTCGCACAAACAGTATCATTGGCGACGGACGCATCGGAGTTCCTCTCTACGTAATGCTCAAACCAGCAGAACCGACAACGTTGAGACTGTAGCCCCTTGCGGGTGGCCCGACAAGAATTAAACCGCTTTCGGATCGGAAGGTATCGGCCGATTTTCGAGAAAACCGCAGTTGACCGATAGTGCATCTTATCGTGCAACATTGCGTGTTTGCCCCGAATCATCGTAGTGGTGCGGCCATGTTCAGTAGTTCCAAGTTTGGCTGAATTCGTATTGAAGAACGCAAGGCTCGTCGTGTAGACGGTTTGTGTCAAACCAAATCATCTTCGGAGGAAGCCATGCGTTCAAGGATGAACCATACCGTTTCGGT